>NZ_JBIBHN010000029.1:0-108070 GCF_042957035.1 Streptomyces sp. NPDC008137
CCGCCCACCGCACCACCTGGCACCGTCCACCGCACCACCTCACCCCGCCCACCGCACCACCTCGCCCGCCCACCGCACCACCTCGCCCCGCCCACCGCACCACCTCACCCCGCCCACCGCACCACCTCACCCCGCCCACCGCACCACCTCGCCCCGGGCCCGATCCACACCGCCATCCCGGTCCGCCCCAGCCCATCGTCCGAAATCCGCGAGCGTCCGCTCCGGTCCCGCCCCTAGCCTCTGGAGCATGATGAACACCTCCCCGTCCCGCCCCGTCCGCCGGGAGGAGCTGCTGGCCGCCGCGGCGGCCGCGGTCACCGTCGTGCTGTGGGCATCCGCCTTCGTCTCGATCCGCAGTGCGGGTGACGCGTACTCGCCGGGCGCGCTGGCGCTCGGGCGGCTGCTGGCCGGGTCGCTGACGCTGGGCCTGATCTGCCTGCTGCGGCGGGAGGGGGTGCCGCCCCGCTCGGCCTGGCGCGGGATCGCGATATCGGGGCTGCTGTGGTTCGGCTTCTACATGGTCGCCCTCAACTGGGGCGAGCAGCAGGTCGACGCGGGCACGGCCGCCCTGGTCGTGAACACCGGCCCGATCCTGATCGCGCTGCTCGGTGCCCGGCTGCTCGGGGACCCGATGCCGCCGCGGCTGCTGGCGGGGATGGCGGTGTCGTTCGCCGGTGCGGTGACGGTGGGTCTCTCGATGTCGGGCGAGGGCGGATCCTCCGTGCTCGGGGTGGCGCTGTGCCTGCTGGCGGCGGTCGCGTACGCCGGTGGTGTCGTGGCGCAGAAGCCGGCGCTGGGCACGGCGAGCCCCTTGCAGGTGACGACGTTCGGGTGCCTGGTCGGCGCGGTGCTGTGTCTGCCGTTCGCCGGGCAGCTCGTCCGGGAGGCCGCCGACGCCCCGGCCTCCGCGACGCTCAACATGGTCTACCTGGGCATCTTCCCGACCGCCCTCGCCTTCACGACGTGGGCGTACGCCCTGTCCCGGACGACCGCGAGCCGGATGGGCGCGACGACGTACGCGGCGCCCGCGCTGGTCGTCCTGATGTCCTGGCTGTTTCTCGGCGAGGTGCCGGGGCTGCTCACCTTGGTCGGCGGTGTGCTGTGCCTGGCGGGTGTCGCGGTGTCCCGGTCGCGGTCACGGGCGGCAGCTCGGGGCGGGGCTCCGGGAGCGGCTCCGGAGCCCCGGCCCGAGGAGGCCGCGGACTCAGCCCGCTGACTCGGCCTCCGCCGCCGACTCGGTCGCGGGTTCGGCCGCCGATTCGGCCGAACGCGCCCGGTCCGCGAGGACCTTGATCGAGACCAGTGCGATCACCGAGAGCACGATGATGTAGCCGGAGACGGCCATCGAGGTGCCCGTCGCCTCCAGCAGCAGCACCATGACGAAGGGCGCGAGCCCACCGCCGGCGACGGCCGCGATCTGGTAGCCGAGGGAGGCGCCGGTGTAGCGCATCTCGGGCGTGAACAGCTCGGCGAACAGGGCGGCCTGGGGGCCGTACATGATGCTCAGGAAGCAGCTGGCGACGAACGTGCCGACCGCGAGCCACAGCAGCGAGCCGGTGTCGATCAGCAGGAAGAGCGGTACGGCCCACAGCGCGATGCCGACCGCGCCGAGGGCGTAGATCCGGATGCGGCCGACACGGTCGGAGAGCGCGGCGGCGGCCGGGATCAGCACGAGCTGGGTGAGGCTGACGCAGAGCGAGACGGTGAGCACCGCGCTCTTCTTCATGTCCAGCTCGCGGGTCGTGTAGTCGAGGACGCCGGTGATCAGGATGTAGAAGGTCGCGGTGTTGACGGCGAAGGAACCACCGGCGAGGAGCACCGTGCCGAGGTGGCCGCGCAGGATCGTGCGCAGCGGCGAGCTCTGCTCGGTCTTCTCCTTCTCCGCGAGGGCGCGTTCGGCCTCCCGGAACGCGGGGGTCTCCTCGACCTTGGTGTGGATGTACCAGGCGAGTCCGAGGACCAGCAGGCCGACCAGGAACGGCACGCGCCATCCCCAGGCGGCGAACGCCGAGTCGGTGGTGAGGGCGCCGGCGGCCAGGAAGACCGTGTTGGCGGTCACCACGCCGATCGGGACGCCGAGTTGGACGAAGCTGCCGTAGACGCCGCGCTTGCCCTCCGGGGCGTACTCGGTGGCCAGGAGCATCGCGCCGCCCCACTGGGCGCCGACGGCGACGCCCTGGGCGACGCGGAGCAGGACCAGCAGGATCGGGGCCGCGACGCCGATCGTTTCGTAGGTCGGCAGCAGGCCGATGCCGGTGGTGGCCACGCCCATCAGGGTGAGCGCGAGGACCAGCATCGGCTTGCGGCCGCGCTTGTCGCCGAGGTGGCCGGCGACGATGCCGCCGATGGGGCGGGCGAGGAAGCCGACGGCGAAGGTGGCGAACGAGGCCAGGACGCCGGCGGTGGGGCTGCCCGCGGGGAAGTAGAGATCGCCGAGGACGAGCGCGGCGGCGATGCCGAAGACGAAGTAGTCGTACCACTCGACGGCGGAGGCGAGCGCTGCCGCGGTGGCGACCCGGCGGCGGTTGCCGGCGGCCGGGGTGGTGGTGGCGGGCTGAGCGGAAGGTGCCGTGTCCATGCGGTGCACGCTCCGGTGGGTGCGGGGACGGAACGGGGGGTGGCTCGGGTTCCGGGAACGTACTGACCGGACGGTATGGACGTCAACGGGTCGCGCACCAGGACTTTTACCTGTACTTGGCACCGACCGCGCGTGCGGGCACGCCTGAGGCCCCGGCCTCGCGCGGAGGCCGGGGTGGCGAGGGTGCCGGGAGAGCCGGGCTAGAAGACGACCAGCGCCCGGCCGCCCTTGCCCGCCAGCATGTTCTCGAACGCGGCCGGGATGCCCTCCAGGGAGATCCGCTCCGTCACCAGCGCGCCCAGGTCGAGGCGGCCCGCGCGGATGTGTTCGGCGAGCACCGGGAGGTCCTCGGCCGGGTTGGAATTGCCGTAGACGCAGCCGGAGAGGGTGCGGCCCCAGTGGAAGATCTCCAGGGCGTTGAAGGTGACCTGCTGGTCCTTGCCGCCGATGCCGACGACCGTGGTGCGGCCGCCGCGGCGGGTGGAGTCCCAGGCCGTGCGGATGCTGACGGCCCGCCCGGCGCACTCGACGGCCACGTCGACGCCCTGCTTGCCGGTGAGGCCGCGGATCTCGCGGGCGGTCGTGTCGGAGGCGACGAGGTAGTCGTCGGCTCCGGCCGCCCGGGCCAGTTCCTCCTTCTCGGCGGAGACGTCGACCGCCACGATCTTCGAGGCGCCCGCGATACGCGCTGCCTGGAGCGCGGCGAGGCCCACTCCCCCGACGCCGAACACCGCGACCGTCTCGCCGGGCCGGACCTGGGCCGAGTGGTGGACGGCGCCGTAGCCGGTGAGGACCGCGCAGCCGAGGAGGGCCGCGTCGGTGAGCGGGACGCCCTCGGGCACCGGCAGGACACAGGCGGCGGACACGACCGTCTCCTCCGCGAACGCGGCGACGTTCAGGCCGGGGTGGAGGTCGGCGCCCTCGGCGGTACGGGCATAGACGTCACCGGCGCCCTTCAGGGCGTTGGCGCACAGCCAGACCTCGCCGAGCGAGCAGGCGTGGCAGGCGCCGCAGGACGGGGCCCAGTTGAGGACGACCCCGTCGCCGGGCGCGACATGGGTGACGCCCTCGCCGACGGCGACGACCGTACCGGCGCCCTCGTGGCCGAGGACGGCGGGGACGGGCACGCGCATGGTCCCGTCGGACAGGGACAGGTCGGAGTGGCAGACCCCGGCGGCGGCTAGCCGGACGCGGACCTGTCCGGGTCCGGGGTCCGGCAGGTCGATGCCGGTGATCTCCAGCGGGGAGCCGACGGCGGGCAGAACGGCGGCGCGGACAGCCATGACGGAAGGGACTCCCCTGGTTCTAGAACTGGAGGGACTTGGTCTGGAGGTACTCGGCCAGGCCGTGCACGCCGAGTTCACGGCCCACGCCCGACTGCTTGTACCCGCCGAAGGGCGCGAGGGGGTTGAAGCGGCCGCCGTTGATGTCGACCTGGCCGGTCTCCATCCGGCGCGCGAAGGCCACGGCCTCGGCCTCGTCCCCGGCCCAGACGGCGCCGGCCAGGCCGTAGACCGTGCCGTTGGCGATGCGCAGGGCGTCCTCCTCGTCGTCGTAGGGGAGGATCGACAGGACCGGGCCGAAGATCTCCTCCTGGGCGATGGTCATGTCCGGGGTGACGTCGGCGAAGACGGTCGGGCTGACGAAGTACCCGGTCTCGCGCGGGGATTCGGGGCCGCCGGCGACCAGGCGGGCGCCTTCCGTGACGCCCTTCTCGATGTAGCCGCGCACCCGCGCCCGCTGCTTGGCGTTGACGACCGGGCCGATGCGATCGCCGTACTTGGCGGCGGCCTCGGTGGCGAGTTCCACCGCCTCGTCGTACTGGTCACGGTGGACGAGCATGCGCGTCCAGGCGCTGCAGGTCTGCCCGGAGTTGGACATGACGTTGGCGACCCCGACGTTGACCGCCTTGGCCAGGTCGGCGGTGGGGAGGATGACGTTGGCGGACTTGCCGCCGAGTTCGAGGGCGACCTTCTTGACCTGCCCGGCGGCGATCGCGGCGATCTGCCGGCCGACGGCGGTGGAGCCGGTGAAGGAGACCAGGTCGACACCGGGGTGTTCGGCGAGGGCCTGTCCGGCGACCGGGCCGAGGCCGGTGACCAGGTTGAAGACGCCCGCCGGGAGACCGGCCTCGTGCACCGCTTCGGCGAACAGGCGAGCGACCAGCGGGGTGTCCTCGGCGGGCTTCACGACGATCGTGCAGCCCGCAGCGAGGGCCGGGGCGACCTTGGCGACGATCTGGTGCAGGGGGTAGTTCCAGGGCGTGATCGCGGCTACGACACCGACGGGCTCGTGGTGCACGACCGAGTTGCCGGTCTTCTCCTCGAAGGCGTACGTCGCCGCCAGCTCGGCGTAGGAGCCCGCGACCGCGATCGGCACGCCCGCGTGGACGGCCTGCGAGAACTTCAGGGGCGAGCCGAGTTCGGCCGTGACCGTCTCGGCGATCTCGTCGGCGCGGGCCGCGAGCACGTCCCGGAGGGCGGCCAGGCGCGCGGCGCGCTCGGCGGGCGGGGTCGCGGCCCACTCCGCGAGGGCGGCGCGGGCGGCCCGTACGGCGGTGTCGACGTCCTCGGCGGTGCCCGCGGGGACCGTGCCGATGACCTGCTCGTCGACCGGGTTCACGACCTCGATCACGTCCTGGCCGGCGGCCGGGCGCCAGGCGCCCCCGATGTACATGCCGTCGTGTGCCTTCATCGCGCTTCCTCCGGGGGCGGGGCGTCGTCGTCCGGTCTTCCGGAACATAAACTAGCGACGATAGTTTTCCGGCGCCAGACGTCTTGGTCACGGGTGCCCGGGTGAGGGTGTGCGGCTGCTCACCTTTCCAGGTCGGGCAGGCGCGCCGGGTGCGGGCAGACGCGGTCGCCGTTCTGGTCGAAGACGAAGAGGTGGGCGAGGTCGACGAGGAGCGGCACCTGCATGCCGTGGCGGAGGGCCAGGTCCGGGGTGGTGCGGACGATGAGGTCCCCGGGCAGGCGGGGTTCGGCGGGGGCGGCCGCCTCGGGGTGGTCCAGGGCGACCACGGGTCCGGCCCGCCCGGCTCCGGACCGCTCCCGCAGCCGGGTGAGCACCGAGCCCTCGCGGCGGCGCGGCCGGGCGGGGCGGCCGGGGCGGGGACGCGGGGCCTCCAGGTCGGGGACGACGGCGGGGCTGGAGCCGGTGTCGAAGTGGACGAGGATCTCGTGCCCCTGGAACTCCACGTGTTCGACCAGGCCGGTGATCGGCACCTCGCCGGGCCGTGCCGAGGAGTGCTTGGCGATCCGGACGGCTTCCGAGCGCAGGCCGACGATGACCTCGCGGCCCTGCTGGACCCGCAGCAACTGGTGGTCCAGGGAGAGCGGTTCGGGCAGGCGCAGGAACTGCTTGCCCAGGCTGATGGTCATCGCGCCGTCCAGCGGGGCACGCACCAGGCCGCGCAGGAGGTTGATGCGCGGGGTGCCGATGAACGCGGCGACGAAGACATTGCTGGGCAGCGCGTACACCACGCGCGGGCTGTCGGCCTGCTGGAGCACGCCGCCGCGCAGTACGGCGACCCGGTCGCCGAGCGACATGGCCTCGGCCTGGTCGTGGGTGACGTAGACCGTGGTGACGCCCAGCTCCCCGGTGAGCTGGGATATCTCGGCGCGCAGATGGGTGCGGAGCTTGGCGTCGAGGTTGGACAGCGGCTCGTCCATCAGGAACGCGGAGGGGTGGCGGGCGATGGCCCGGCCCATGGCCACACGCTGGCGTTCGCCGCCCGAGAGCTGGCGGGGCAGGCGGTCGAGGAGGTCCTCGATGCCCAGCATGCGGGCGGTGGCGTCCACGCGGGGGCGGGGGTCCGTGCCCGGGGCCTCGATACGCAGCGGGAAGCCGATGTTGGCCCGGCTGGTCATGTTCGGGTAGAGGGCGAAGTTCTGGAAGACCATCGCCATGTCCCGGCCGGACGGCGGCAGGTCGTTGGCGTACTCGCCGTCGAGCAGCAGCTCGCCCTCGTCGATCTCCTCCAGCCCGGCGATCATTCTGAGCACGGTCGACTTGCCGCAGCCGGACGGGCCGAGCAGCACGAGGAACTCGCCCGGGGTGATGTCCAGCGACAGCCGGTCCACCACGCGGGAGCCGCGCGTGTAGGCCTTGCTCACGTCGTGCAGGGAGATGGCGCGTGTCATGAGATGCCCCCGAGGGGTCTTCAGGGCGCTGGTGCTCCGCGGACCGGAGGCCCCGCTCGGGTCGTACGGGGCTGTGGGTCACGGAAGTTAACGGAATGTGTGCGGCCGAGGGAAGACACCGGGCGGGATCGGGGGCTTCGGTCCATCTGGTGAGAAGGCGGACGGCCCGATTCGGCCAGGGCGTCACCGGACGGCGGTGAGGTGGGCGAAGACCACGACGTTCCCGGAGTAGCCCTTCCTGCGGTCGTAGGCGCCGCCGCAGGTGATCAGGCGCAGCTCGGGCCGGCCCCGGGCGCCGTACACCTCCTGGCTCGGGAACCGCGCCTTCTCGTACGACTTGATCGCGTCGACCGTGTAGACGGCGATCCGCCCGTCGGCGCGGCGGGCCTCGACGACCCGGCCGCGCTTCAGCTGCGTCAGCCCCGCGAAGACGGCGGGACCGCGGTCCGTGTCGAGATGCCCGACGGCGACGGCGATGCCCTGCTCTCCGGGCGAGGCGCCGTGCCGGTACCAGCCGACCAGTTTCGGGTTGTCCTCCGGGGGCGCGGTGAGACGGCGTTCGCGGTCGAGGCCCAGGGGCATGATCGGGGCGTCGACACGGAGGTAGGGGATGAGGAGGCGGGTGGCCGGGGAGGGGGGCAGGGGGCCGGGGGCGGTGGGCCGCCGGGTGCGGGCGGGGGGTCGGGTGCGGGCCGGGCCGGGGGTGCCGGCTGTGGGGCGCGGGGGCGGTGGGGTTCGGCTGCCTGTGGGGGGCTTGGAGGTGTGGGGGCCGGAACCTTGGGGCGGGGCCGTACGGGACGCGGATGCCTGGGGCGTGCCGGTGCCGGGGCCTGTAGCGGCGGTTCGGGAGGGGCCGGGCCGGGCGGACGGGGAGCCTGATGAGTTTCCCGGGAGGGTGGAGGGCGCGGCGGAGCGGCCGGGCGGGGTGGCGGCGGCGTCGCCCGAAGGGGCCGGGACCGTACCGGAGGTACTTGTCAGGGCCGCCGCGGCGGCGCCGGCTGAGCCGCTCGGGAGGGCCGTGACCGTTCCGCCGGGCACGTCGCCCGGGTCCCAGCAGACACCGAGCAGCAGCAACGAGAAGGCCACGGCGATCGTCCGCGCCAGCCGGTAGGCACGCGTCCGGTACCAGGGCCTGCGAGACCGCCGGGGCCAGGCCTCCGGGCCTCTGCCCCCGGCCCCACGGCGGCCTCCGGGCCGACCGGGCACACCGGGCACACCGGGCCGACCGGGCCGATCGAGACTCCTGGGCTCACCGCGAGCCCCGACCCCGCGCCGAACCACCGGCTCGGCACCCGACCTGCCCCCTCCCCCACCCCTGGGCCGACCCGCCCCGATGGCGGCGCAACCAGCCCCACCTCGCGGAGCGCCCGGGACGCCGACGACCCCGGTCCCTCGGCGACTCACCGGAGCGGCGGCGTATCCGGACCCGCCCCCACGCCGGGACACCGAGGCGGCCGCGAACTCTTCCCCGGCCCCGCGCCGCCCCACGGCGCCGGAACCGGAACCGGAATTGCCTCCAGGCCGCCCCACCGCATCGGAACCGGTCCCGCCCCCACGCCGACCCCCCGGGACAGCTCCGGATTCACCCCCACCCCGACCCACCGAACCCGCACCACCGCCCGCCCCGGACTCGCGCCGCCCCACAGGAGGAGCGGCGCGATACGCGGATGGTGTCCTACGCCGCGCCATCAGGGCGGCGGCGGAGGCGGAACCAGACCGCTCCGGCGACGGCGGCCAGGCCGACGGCGGCGGCTCCGGCGACCGGGGTGAAGGCCTCGGCACGGGCGATGCCGCCACCGCCCGCCGGCGCCCCGCCGTTCGGGGTGATGGTGGCCTTGGAGTCCGGGCAGGCGACCTGGAACACCTTGAACTTGCCCGCGCCGTGGGCCCGGTCGGTGAGCCATGTCAGCTTGTACTGCCCGTTGGGCAGGTCGATGAGCGGGCTGCGGCCCGCACCGGCCGCGTTGAGGGTGACCGAGCCGCTCTTGGCCGGCACCTCCGGCAGGGCCTGGATGGTCCAGTTGACCGTCTCGCCCGCCTCGAAGTCGAACGCGGCGAGGTAGAAGTCGCAGACCTTCGAATCGTTGCGGCGATCAGTGGCGGCCGTCTCGGTCGCGTGGATCTTGACGTCCCCGTTGTCCCCCGGAGCGGCGACAGCGGGCACCCCGCTCAGGGTGGTCCCGGCGAGGGTGAGAGCGGCGAGGACGGCGGTGCGGGTGCCGGCACGGCGCGCGAGGGGTACGACGGGCATGAACATGCCTCCAAGTCAGATGATTTTCATACAAACACCTCGTCACCTGACTATCTGCCACATGTCACCCGGAAACGCCGGAGCAGCGCCCACGACGCGTCAGATGTCGCTCTTCCGGCCCAACGGCAACCCGTCCCGCCGGGGTTCGGGGTCGTCGTCCGCTTCCCCTGCTTCCCCTGCTTCCGCCGCCTCGTCCGGCTCGCGCGGCGTCCGCACCGCGACCCCCGCGGACGCCAGCAACAGCACCCCGAGCATCACGAACGGCGCCGCCACCCCCGCGACCCCGGCGATCAGCCCGGCCGCGGCGGGCGCGGCGACCTGGCCGAGCCGGTTGCCGGTCAGACGGAGGGCGAGAGCCGTGGAGCGGGCCTCTTCGGGTGCCGCCTGGACGACCGTCGTCATGGACAGCGGCTGCCCGACGCCCAGGCAGAAGCCGAGCAGGACGAGCAGCAGCCCGAGCGCCCACACCGGCACCGGCAGGGCGATCCCCCCGCAAAGCAGGGCCGCCAGAAGGCACGTCACGGTGAGCAGCATGGTCCGGCCGAGCAGCCGCAGCAGGGGCGTCAGCACCAGGCGGCAGGCGATGGTCGCCGCCGCGCGCAGACTGAGCAGGACGCCGATCACGGACGGCGCGATGCCCCGGTGCTCGCCGACCACCGGGAGGTACGCGGTGAGGATGTCGGTCGCGGACAGCACGGCGAGGCTGATGAGGATGCCGGCGGGCACGCCCCGGGTGCGCAGGATGCTCCGGACCGGGACCCGGTCGCCCTTGTCCGCGCGGGACGTGCCCGCCGTACGGCGGTGCTCGATGCGCCACAGCGAGGTGAACGCGACCGCGCCGACCCCGCCCGCCACGACCAGGGCGAGCGCGCTGGTGCGGACCATGTCCTCGCCGCCGATCAGCGCGCCCGCCGCGATGGGGCCGACCAGCTGGCCGAGGGCGGCGCCGATGGTGAAGTGGCCGAAGTTGCGGTCCTGTTCGTGCGGCGCGGACTGGCGGGCGACGAGGGACTGGGAGCCGATGACGAAGCAGAGGTGACCGAGGCCCATCACCCCGCTCCACAGGGCCATCGTCCCCAGGGAGCCGGCGACGCCGCTCAGTGCGCAGCCGCCGGAGATGAGGACCACGCCGAAGGGCAGGAGGGGTGCGCAGCGGCCGTGGTCGGTACGGCGGCCCAGGGGGACGGCGGCGAACAGCGGAAGCAGCGCGTACACACCGGCGATCACACCGACGGCGCGTTCGTCCGCGCCCAGCGCGAGGGCCCGGTAGGAGACGGCGGGCCGGGCCATCGACACCGCCGCCTGGGCGAAGCCGAAGGCGATGACGAGGCGGAGCAGCCAGCCGCGGTTCCCACCGGGCCTCACAATGTCCTCCAACGGGGATCGAACAACATCAGTCCGGCGACCTCAGCCGAGCAGGGTCAGATGATTCCGAAGAGGATGCCCGCCCCGAGGATGACCAGGCAGGTGAGGGCGGCCCACTTCACCACGAACTTGGTGTGGTCGCCGAACTCCACCTTGGCCATGCCGACCAGGACGTAGACGGCCGGGACCAACGGGCTCGACATGTGCAGGGGCTGGCCGACCAGCGAGGCGCGGGCCATTTCCACCGGGGAGACGCCGTGCGCGGCACCGGCCTCGGCGAGGACGGGCAGGACACCGAAGTAGAAGCCGTCGTTCGACATGAAGTACGTCAGCGGCAGGCTCAGCACACCGGTGACGAGGGCCATGTGCGGGCCCATGCTGCCGGGGATGACGTCCACCATCCACTTGGCCATGTTGTCGACCATGCCGGTGCCCTGGAGGACGCCGGTGAAGACGGCGGCGGCGAAGACCATGCCGGACACGTTCAGGACATTGTCGGCGTGCGCGGCCAGGCGGGCCTTCTGGTCGGGGATGTGCGGGAAGTTCACGGTGAGGACCAGCGCGGCACCGATCAGGAACAGCACCGGGATCGGCAGCCACTCCATGATCATGGCGGTGAGCAGGGCGACCGTGAGCAGCGCGTTGAACCAGTAGAGCTTGGGGCGCAGGGTGGCCCGGTTCGGGTCGAGGCCCTGGAGGCGGTCGTCCTCGGCGTCGTCCTCGGCGTCGGTGCCACCGCCGGAACCCGCGCCCGCGCCGGCACCAGCGCCGGCACCCGCGCCGCCGCCCTTGCGCATGTCGGCCTTGCCGTCGCCCGGGCCACCGGCCCCGACGAGGACCGTCTCGGTCTCCTTCTCCTCCTCCAGCACCTCGTCCAGCGTCAGCACGCCGAGCCGCCGGCGCTCACGGACACCGAGCACGTAGGAGAGGCCGAAGACGAAGAGCAGCCCCACCAGGAGCGCCGGGATCATCGGGACGAAGATCTCGCTGGCGTCGAGCTTGAGCGCGGTCGCGGCGCGGGCGGTCGGGCCGCCCCAGGGGAGGGTGTTCATCACGCCGTTGGCCATGGCGGCGACACCGGTCATCACGACGAGGCTCATCTTCAGGCGCTTGTACAGCGGGTACATCGCCGAGACGGTGATCATGAAGGTGGTGGAGCCGTCGCCGTCCAGCGAGACGATCGCCGCGAGCAGGGCGGTGCCGACGACGATGCGCATCGGGTCCGCTTTACAGAATTTGAGGATTCCGCGGACGATCGGGTCGAAGAGACCGACGTCGATCATCACGCCGAAGTAGACGATCGCGAACATGAGCATCGCCGCGGTGGGGGCGAGGTCGGTCACGCCGTCGAGGACGTAGTCGCCGAGCTTGGCGCCCTTGCCGACGAACACGCAGAAGAGAGCGGGAATCAGCACGAGCGCCGCGATCGGCGACATCTTCTTCATCATGATCAGGACCAGGAAGGTCGCGATCATGGCGAAGCCGAGGATTGTCAGCATGAGTGGGTACCTAACGTTCGCCCTTGAACATTCCACCAGGGCCGGCGGTTCCCGAGACGTTAGGTCCCGCAAAGCAGCGTTAACAAGACGTTGACGTGCGAGCAATAAGCGCAAAACTGCTGGTCACAGCTTTGCTCAGGTCAGGGGCATGAGCTTTTCGGCCGCCGGGGCGCATTCGACGGGCACTCCGTTGAGGACCGCGTTGCCCGACAGCGGGTCGAGCAGCCGGCCGTCGAGGATCTGGTTGACGTTGACGCCGGGGTCGGTAGAGGCGTGGCTGAGGCGGGTGCCGGGCCGGTCGTGGCCCCAGCCGTGCGGGAGGCTCACCACACCCCTGCGGACGGCGTCCGTGACCTCGGCGGGCGCGGTGACCTCTCCCCCGGCGCCCTTCACCCGCACCGGCGCCCCGTCCGTCACGCCCAGCCGTTCGGCGTCCTCGGGGTGGATGTGCAGGGTGCAGCGGTTGGAGCCGCCGGTCAGGGCGGGCACGTTGTGCATCCAGCTGTTGTTGGAGCGCAGATGACGGCGGCCGACCAGGACGAGCCCGTCGGGCCGTTCGGCCAGGGCCGCGCGCAGCCGGGGCAGGTCGCCCGCGATCGGCCCCGGCAGCAGCTCCACCAGGCCGCTGCGGGTCTTCAGCGGCTGCGGGAGCCGGGACCGCAGCGGGCCGAGGTCGATGCCGTGCGGATGCGCGAGCAGCTTCTCCAGGCAGAGCCCGTCCGGTCGTACGCCGAAGCCGTCGCCGTAGGGGCCGAGGCGTAGCATCATGTCCAGCCGTCGTTCGGGGCCGGTGTCGCCGGTGAGCTGCGCGGCGAGCTCGCGGGGATCGCGGCCGTGTACCGGCGAGTGGGGTTCCGTGACCGCCTTGCCGAGGGTCTGGTCGATGACCATCCGGTCGACGGCGGCGGGGTCGGCTCCGTGCATGCCCGTCGCGGCGAGGATCAGCCGGGCCAGGATCTCCGTCTCCGCCATGCGGCCGGGTTCCAGCGGGACCGCGGGGCGGGTGTAGCGGACCTGGTTGCGTACGGCGAGGGTGTTGAAGGCGAAGTCGTGGTGCGGGCTCTGGGAGGGCGGGGGCGGGGGCAGCACCACGTGGGCGTGGCGCGAGGTCTCGTTGAGGTAGGGGTCGACGCTGACCATGAAGTCGAGCGAGTCGAGCGCCTTGTCGAGCCGGTCGCCGTCGGGCGCGGACAGTACGGGGTTGGCGGCGACGGCGATCAGCGCGCGGACCGGCTCGCCCTCCTCGGTGGCGGTGTCGATCTCCTCGGCGAGGGCCGACAGGGGCAGCTCGCCCTTCGCCTCGGGGTGCCGGCTCACCCGGGAGAGCCAGCGCCCGAGGGCGAAACCGCGGCCGGGTCCGGCGGGGCGCGGGGTCTTGTCGGTGGCGGCCTGCGGGAAGAGCGCGCCGCCCGGCCGGTCGAGGTTGCCGGTGAGGATGTTCAGGACGTCGACGAGCCAGCTGGCCAGGGTGCCGTGCGGGACGGTGCAGCTGCCGATGCGGCCGTAGACGGCGGCGGTGGGGGCGGCGGCCAGCTCGCGGGCGAGGGTGCGGATGACGCCGGCCTCGACGTCACAGGCCTCCGCGACCGCCTCGGGTGTGAACTCCTGCAGCTCCCCGGCCAGTTCCTCGATGCCCTCGACGTGCGGGGTCGGGTCGACGAGACCCTCGTCGTAGAGCACCTGCGCCATCGCCGCGAGCAGCAGCGCGTCGGCGCCGGGCCGGACGGCGATGTGCCGGTCGGCGAGTTTCGCGGTGCGGGTGCGCCGCGGGTCGATCACGACGAGGGTGCCGCCCCGGGCCTTGAGCGCCTTGAGCTTGCCCGGGAAGTCGGGGGCGGTGCACAGACTGCCGTTGGACTCCAGCGGGTTGGCACCGATCAGGAGCAGATGGTCGGTGTGGTCGAGGTCGGGCACGGGGATGGCGTTCGCGTCGCCGAAGAGCAGTCCGCTGGAGACGTGCTTGGGCATCTGGTCGACCGTGGACGCGGTGAAGACGCTGCGGGTGCCGAGCCCGGCGAGCAGCAGCGTCGGATAGAGGGCGCCGGCCATGGTGTGCACGTTGGGGTTGCCGAGGACGACGCCGACGGAGTTCGGGCCGTACCGCTCGACGACCGGCCGGATACCGGCGGCGACGGCGTCGAAGGCCTCCTCCCAGGTGGCCTCGCGCAGCTCGCCGTCCCTGCGCACCAGCGGGGTGCGCAGCCGGTCGGGGTCGGAGTCGACGGCTCCGAAGGACGCGCCCTTGGGGCAGACGAACCCCTCGCTGAACACGTCGTCGCGGTCACCTCGGGCCCGGGTGACGCGCGTCCCCTCGATGGTGAGGGTCAGGCCGCAGGTGGCCTCGCACAGGGGACAGATACGCAGGGCGGTGCGGGACACGGGTCCTCCCGGGGGCGGCGGCTTCGGTGACGCGCGAACGCGCCGAGCATACCGACCGGTATGCATGGAGGGGAGTCCCTGACGGCATCGGATCGCGGGAGGGGCCCTGACCTCCGTGCACCGGGTCAGTCGAGCACCCGGGACAGATACGCCCGGAGCATCTCCCGCATCTCCTCGATGATCTTCGGGTCCCCCTCCGGCGCGACCCGGAAGGCCAGGTGCACGAGCGTGTCGGCGGTCTCCACGGCGATGAGGAACACCCGGCGCAGCTCCTCGTCGGGCTCGCGGTCGAGGTAGCCGGAGAGGAGTTCGCCGAGGAGGTCGGCGACACGGTGGTTGGGTTCGCTGCGGCGGGCGCCGACCGGGATCTGGTTGCCGAAGTCGACGAGGGAGAAGCCGGGCGCGGTGCGCTTCATCTCCAGGTACTCGTCGAGCACGGCGTCCATGGCCACGCGCCAGTCCCCGCCGCCCGTCTCCCGCAGGCGCTCGGTGACGCGGGCGGAGTACCGCTCGAGGTTGCGCTGGGCCAGCGCGTCGGCCATCTGGCGCTTGTTGCCGAAGAAGCGGTAGACCGAGCCGATGGGGACGCCGGCCCGCTGGGCGACGGCGCGGGTGCTCAGGTCGTCGTAGCCGACCTCGTCGAGGAGGTCGGCGCAGGCGTCGAGGATCCTGGTCAGGCGTTCGGCGCTGCGCCGCTGGACGGGCGCACGACGGAGCGATGTCGCGTGAGGCACGGGCTTCATGATGCCTTTCCGGCGCGGTCCGGTGAACCTCGCCCCCTGGTCCGGGACCGGTTGTCCGTCGAGTGCGTCCGCGCTTCCCCCGGTGCGCTCACGCTCGGCGTCGCACCCGGGACGGGGTCCGACGCGGTGATGTCGGCCGTGCTCTCCACGGGCCTGCCGTCCACCGCCCAGGCGGTGCCGTCGTCGGCGTAGAGGCGGGCCGTGACGTGGTGCGTGCCGCGCGGCACGAGGTGGGCGGCCAGCCGGTACTCCGTGGTGCGGAGCCGGGTGACGAGGCGGCCGTCCACATAGAGGTGCGCGAGTCCGCGCCCGGCCACCGCCTCCCCCTCCGCCCCCGCCCGCGAGAAGCGGAACTTGCGGACGGCCAGCCGGACGTCCCAGCCGCCACCCGCGTCGGGCTGCACCTCGATGCCGACGTCCGGCGCGTCCCGCCGCGCCATCTGACGGAAGGGCCGCCCCTCGGAGTCCCGGTCCTCCAGGAGCGTGCCCACGGGCGTGGGCGAGGCCCCGCTCGCCCGCTCCCGCGCCTCCTCGGAGGCACAGCCGGCGGCTCCGGCCAGCAGGACGCAGACCGCGAGCAGGGTGCGAGGTCCACGTGTCCACGTCATGTCCGTGAGCGTAGAGCGCGCGCCCGGCCGGGCGGATCGTCCTCAAGTCGGGTTCGGGTCATCCGTCGAGAGGAGGGTGCGTGTCCCTCTTGCGCCGGGGAAAACGCAATCCTACGGTGTTCCATAGGAATCGGACGGCAAGGGAGCAGCGATCGTGGGCACGGACGTGCGGAAGACCGCCGAAGGGCTGACCTATCTCTCCGGATTCGGCAACGAGCACAGCTCCGAGGCCGTCCCGGGCGCGCTGCCCGAGGGCCGCAACTCGCCCCAGCGGGCCCCGCTCGGGCTGTACGCGGAGCAGCTGAGCGGTACGGCCTTCACCGAGCCGCGCTCCCACAACCGCCGCTCGTGGCTGTACCGGATCCGCCCGTCGGCCGCGCACCCGGCGTTCACCCGGACCCACAACGGCTCGGTCCGCACCGCTCCCTTCACCCAGACCGTGCCCGACCCGAACCGGCTGCGCTGGAACCCCCTTCCCGACCCGGCCCCCGAGACCGACTTCCTGGCCGGACTGTGGACGCTGGGCGGCAACGGCGACGCCACCCAGCGCACCGGCGTCGCCGTGCACCTCTACGCCGCCAACGTCTCGATGGAGCGGGTGTTCAGCGACGCCGACGGCGAGCTGCTGATCGTCCCGGAGCGCGGCGGGCTGCTGCTGCGCACGGAGTTCGGCCTGCTCCATGTGGAACCGGGCCATGTCGCGCTCGTCCCGCGTGGGGTCCGCTTCCGTGCGGAGCTGCTGGATGGATCCGCCCGCGGCTATGTGTGCGAGAACTACGGCGCACCCTTCCGCCTCCCCGACCTGGGCCCGATCGGCGCGAACGGCCTCGCCAACCCCCGGGACTTCCGCGCCCCGGTCGCCGCGTACGAGGACGTCGAGGGCCCGGTGGAGGTGGTGAACAAGTTCTGCGGCAACCTCTGGACGGCCACCTACGACCACTCCCCGCTGGATGTCGTCGCCTGGCACGGCAACCATGTGCCGTACGTCTACGACCTCCGCCGTTTCAACGCGCTCGGCACCATCACCTACGACCACCCGGACCCGTCGATCTTCACTGTGCTGACGTCTCCGTCGGACACCCCGGGCCTGGCCGGGGTCGACTTCGTGGTGTTCGCGCCGCGCTGGCTGGTGGGCGAGGACACCTTCCGGCCGCCGTACTTCCACCGGAACGTGATGAGCGAGTACATGGGCCTGATCGAGGGCGCCTACGACGCGAAAGCGGAGGGCTTCGTGCCGGGCGGCGGTTCGCTGCACAACATGATGTCGGCGCACGGCCCGGACCGGGAGACCTTCGAGCGGGCGAGCGCCGCCGAGCTGAGGCCGCAGAAGATCGACGACGGTCTGGCGTTCATGTTCGAGACCCGCTGGCCGCTGACCCTCACCCCGCACGCGGCCCGGGCGGAACACCTCCAAGAGCGTTACGACGACGTCTGGCAGGGCCTGGAGCGCCACTTCCGTCCCTTGCACTGAACACCCCCGACCGGTACGGATGGCCCGTGACCTCCTTCGCCCCGGACTCGATCGTCCTGAACCGCAAGCTGCCGCTCTGGTACCAGGTGTCGCAGTCTCTGCGCGCCTCGATCCTCGGCCGCTCGCCGCAGGACCCGCTGCGCCTGCCCACCGAGGAACAGCTGGCCGGGCACTACGGCGTGAGCGTGCTGACCATGCGGCAGGCACTGAAGGAACTGGAGGACGAGGGGCTGATCACCCGCCACCGCCGGCGGGGCACCTTCATCGAGCCGCACGCGCGCCGGGGTTCCCCGGTCCGGCTGCTCGGCTCGGTGGACGCGATCGTGGCCCAGCAGTCCGGCATGACGACCGAACTGCTCGACCACGGCACGATCCCCGTGCCGGGCGAACTCGCCGAGTTCTTCGGGGAGGTGCGGGAGGTCTCGACGTACCACCGGCTGCGGAGCGACGAGAAGACGGGTGAGCCGACGAATCACGCCCGCAACTACGTCCGTCCCGAACTGGCCGCGCGGATCGACCTGGACGACCTCCTCCGATGGCCCATGACCAAGGTGCTGCGAGACGTCGTCGGGGTGGACATCAGCCGCATCACGGACACGGTGGAGGCCCGGCTCGCCGACCCCGAGACGGCGAAGCTGCTCCAAGTGCCGCTGCTCAGCCCGATCCTGCACTACACGGGCATCACCTATGACACCGACGGCCGGCCGCTGGACGTGGCCGTCATCCAGTACCGGGGCGACCGGTTCTCCTTCACGGTGACCCTGGACGCCAACTGACCCGCGTGTCGGAGCCACACCGTACGATGCCCTGCGTGACGCACGACGACGCTCCGCCGCTGGCGGACCTCATGCCGTGGTCCGTCGCAGCGCCGCGGCTCGGCCGGGGCTGGCCGGCGGCCCCCGACGCCGCGTCCCTGAAGGCCCGCTGGGACGCCTTGGTGAAGGCCGGGGGACCCGACCGCGAAACCCTGTTCGAGCCGACCCGCTCGCGCACGCTGCACTCGGCGGTGGGTCAGCTGCCCGGCCGGACGGGCGGCACGGAGAAGCTGCTCCGCGCCTCGGGCCCGTGCCCCGAGCCGGTGCGCGTGCTGCGCGCGCCCTTCGACGAGCAGTGGCTGATCCCCGACCAGCGGCTGATCGACGCGGCCCGTCCCGAGCTGTGGCGGGTGGCGGACGAACGGCAGGTCTTCGTGGTGGAGGTGCCCGAGGCCCTCGCACCTCCCCTCCTCGTCACCTCACTGCTCCCGCTGCTCCGCCCCGGCCGCGTCCGCCCGCTGTTCCGCCGGCCGGGCGGGCGGGAACCCAACCTGGCCCCCGGCCTCCTGGAGCACCTGGGCGCCCGCCTGGGCGACGCCCCCGCCCCACTGGACGTCCTGGCCTGGATCACGGCCACGGCGCGCCCTGACCTCACCGTCCCCCTCACCGGTGACGCGGACGCGTGGGCACAGGGCCTGGAGCTGGGCCACCGCCTGCTGTGGCTGATGCGCCGCGACGGCGAGCGCCCGAAGCTCCCCGGCGGCCGCCGCCCCTACGTCCGCGCCCCGTTGCCCTCCCGGCCCCTGACCCTGGACTACGACAGGGACGAGGAGACCCTGCTGCTGGGCGAGGGCCGCGTCTCCCCGGTGCCGCCGGAGGCCTGGGACTTCGAGTCGGGCGGGGTCCGCGTCCTGGAGGAGTGGTTCGCCGCGCGGGTCACCGAGGGCGAGCCGGGCACCCTCGCGGCGATCCGCCCCGCGACCTGGTCGCAGACCTGGACGTCTGAGCTGCTCGAACTGATCACGGTCCTCGCCCTGCTGGCCGAACTGCGCCCCCTGGAGGACCTGACGGTCCCCGACCCGGTCACGACGGCCGAACTCCGCGAGGCGGGCGTCCTCCCGGTGCCGGCCGCGGTCCGCCGGCCTGCCTCCGTGCTGGACGGCCCCGAGGAGGGCCCGGAGGGCCAGCTCGCGCTGCTCTAGCCGGACCGCCGGGGGTCGTAGGCGTCCAGGACGCGTTCGAGCGCCCGCCTGAACACCGCCTCCAGATCGATCGGCCCGCTCTGCTCCATGAAGGCCGCCGCCAGTCGCGGATAGGCGCCGGTGGCCACCTGGCTGCCCAGGTAGGCGATCCGCACCGCGTTCTCCTCCTCCTCGGACCACGGCATGGAGCGGGTGCGCTCGGCGGTCGCGATCTCGTTCGCGGTGTACGTCGTCACCACGCCGTTGAGCAGCGCGATCAGCTCCGTCTTCGTGCCGGCCGGAGCGTCGAGCGGTTCGAGACAGGCCAGACAGTGTTCCAGGTATCGCAGGGTGTTGGGGCTGAAGCCGTACACGCCCGACATCAGGCGCGGCACCCAGGTATGGCGGCACATGATGGCCCGCGTGTCCTCCGCGTTGCGGAGCATGTCGGCGCGCCAGTCGCCCGTGGGTTCGAACATCTCGTGCTCGGCGCCGACGGCGTCCACCATCAGCTCGTACAGGTCCTCCTTTCGCGGGACGTAGTTGTACAGCGACATCGTGCCGCAGCCCAACTCCGCGGCGACATGCCGCATGGACACCCCGTCGAGCCCCTCCGCGTCGGCGATCCGCACCGCCGCGGCGGCGATGCCGGCGCGGGTGAACGCCGGTTTCGGCCCACGGCCGGTGCGCTCGGGGCGCGCCCAGATCACTTCGGGTACGGCCGCTCGGCCCGCCATCGATCATCACCTCGGCCACCATCCTAGTTACGTACACCGTACGTAGTGCGCTATGGTCAAGCCATGACTTCTACGTACGCTGTACTTAGTGAAGGTCTCGAGAAGCGGTTCGGGGAGGTCCATGCCGTGCGCGGACTGGACCTCGCGGTGGCCGAGGGCACGGTGTGCGGGGTCCTCGGGCCGAACGGGGCGGGCAAGACCACGGCAGTGCGGCTGCTGACCACGCTGCTGCGGCCGGACGCCGGTTCCGCGCGGGTCGCCGGGCACGACCTCGTCCGAGAGGCCGCCGCCGTACGGAGCCGGATCGCTGTCACCGGGCAGGACACCTCGATCGACGGGGACCTGACCGGACGCCAGAACCTGAAGCTGTTCGGCCGGCTGCACCGGGTGCGCGGTCCGGCCGCCCGGACCGCGGAACTCCTCGACCGCTTCGGTCTGACGGAGGCCGCCGACCGGCCCGCGTCCACCTACTCGGGCGGCATGCGCCGCCGCCTGGACCTGGCGGCGAGCCTGATCCGCCGCCCCGACGTGCTGTTCCTGGACGAGCCGACGACCGGCCTCGACCCGGTCAGCCGCAACCTCATCTGGGACGCGGTGCGCGATCTGACCGCCGAGGGCACGACCGTGCTCCTCACCACCCAGTACCTGGAGGAGGCCGACCGACTCGCCGACGACATCGCCCTGGTGGACCGCGGCCGGGTCGCGCACACCGGGTCGCCGGCGCAGCTCAAGGCGCTCGTCGGGGCGCACGCCGAGGTCGTCGTGACGGATGCGGACGTACTGGTGAGGGCGGCGGGCGTGCTCGACCGGCTCACGGGCGCTCAGCCGTCGTTCGACCACGAGCGCAACGCCGTGGGCGCGGTCAGCAAGGACCCGACCCTCACCCTCCCGCTGCTGGTGCGCGCCCTGGACACCGCGGGCGTACCCCTGCTCGACGTGAGCCTGCGGCCACCGACCCTGGACGACGTGTTCCTGCGCCTGACCGAGACCACCACAGAGGAAAGGAAGGCTGCCGCATGAGCATGCTGGCGTACGACGGGACCGCGATGCTGGGACGCCAGTTGCTGCGGATGCGGAACAACCCGGGACTGCTGATCCTCACCCAGACGATGCCGGTCAGCATGCTGCTGTTCTTCGGCTATGTGTTCGGCAGCGCGCTGGCGATGCCGGGCGAGGCGTACCGGTCGTTCCTCGTACCGGGCCTGCTGGTGGCGACCGCCGCGGGCGGCATCATGACCGGTATGTTCCAGGCCGCCCAGGACACGCACCGGGGTGTGACGGACCGCTTCCGGACGCTGCCGATGAGCCGGGCGGCCGTACCGCTGGGGCAGGCCACGGCGGACGTGGTGCTCACGGCCGTCGGGACGGTGCCGTTCCTGCTGGTGGGGCTCGCGGTGGGCTGGCGGGTCGAGGGCGGTCCGCTCGAAGCGGCGGGGGCCGTCGGGCTGTTGCTGCTGTTCCGCTTCGCGTGCACCTGGGCCGGGATCTACCTCGGCCTGCTCACCCGGAACGAGGAGGCGGCCGGTCAGCTGGGCGGGGCGACCTTCCTGCTGCCGCTGCTGTCCAGTGCGTACATCCCGACGACGGGTCTGCCGGGGTGGCTGCGGACGGTCGCCGAGTGGAATCCGATCAGCGCGGTGGCGACGGCCCTGCGGGATCTGTTCGGGAACGCTCCGGTGCCCGGCGGAGCGGCCTGGCCGGTGGCCCATCCCGTCGCGGGGTCGCTCCTGTGGTGCGCCGTGCTGCTCGGGATCTTCGTGCCGCTGGCCGTGCGTCAGTACGCGCGCGGGGAGCGGTGAACGGGCGGCCGGGAGTACGGAGCCGGACGACGCCCCCGGTCACTGCCGGGCGGGGATGAGGCACCGACGGGGGGATGAGCCGCGCTCGGGAACACACCTGGCGTTGCTGCGTGCCGTGGGGATGACGGACGACGAGTGCGCAGCGTGACGCCGGGGGCGGTGTGACCGCCCGAGCGCGGGCCCCTACCTGCCGCCGAAGAGCGAGCGGCGCAGGCGGCGCAGCGGTGCGAAGAGCGAGACGCGGCGTACGCGCGCTCCCCTGCCACTGCGGTCGTGCGGCTGGCGCGCGGTCAGTTCACGCATCAGCGAGGTCGCCTCGACCGTCTCCCGCTGCGGGACGGCGGGACCGCCCAGCACCGACAGATGGCGGTCGAGGCGCGAACTGGTCGCGCTGCTCCCGCAGGTGATCGCAGGGACCCTCGCCCTGCTGCGCACTGTTATCTGTTCCATGTCACTCCCCACCCGTACGAGTCCACCCGGCCCGGGCAGGTTAACCCTATCGCCCCGCCCGGGCACTCGTGTATCGCGGTCACAGGATTCACCTTCCCCATAAGGGGGTTGACGATGTATCTCCGATTACTCTCCGAATCCAACAGATTTCAGGGCGAGTTGGACGATGGGCTGGGTGGTGGGCTGCGAGGACCCGCCGGCGGGCTCGACGGTTACGGCCAGTGACGTCGCGGAGGAGCCGAGACGGGTCGCGACCAGGGGCGTGTCGCCTTTCAGGAGCCCCAGGGAGCGTGGTTGCGCGCCTGGGCGCATGAGCCACAACTGGTGCACCCGGCCGCCCGGCGGGGTGCTGTATCCGCCGAGGGTGACCACCGCGCTCCCCTCCGTCGCGGAAGCGATCACTCCGATCGTTCGGCCCCGCGTGTCCCGGCCGCTGCTCGCACGGGCGTCCGGAGCCGCCAGAACGTGGGCGATCTCACGCGACCGGTCCCGCTCGGCGGCCAGTTCGTCCTGGGTCCGGTTCGCCTGGACGGCGAACAGCGAGGCGACGACGAGGGCCGCGGCGGCGGTCGCCGTGGCGAAGGGCACGAACAGCGGGATCCGGCGCCGCCCGCGCTGCCGGGGCGGCGGCTGGTTGCCCCACACGTGCGGCGGCAACTGTGTCGCACGCGCGCGGGCCGGTTCGCGTGCCGCCTCCTGGGGCACCGGGTCCTGCGGAGTCGTCCGTACGGCGGCCATGACGCGGTCGCGCATGGCGGCCGGGGCCGGGGCGGCCGCCGACCAGGCGAGCCGGACGGCGTCCTCGGACAGGTCACGCACCTCGGCGGCGCAGCGGTCGCAGTCCTTCATATGCCTCTCGAAACGGACCCGCTCCGGGGGTTCCAGGGCGTCGAGCGCGTAGGGCGCGGCGAGCGAGTGCGGGTCCTCGCGGCGGAAGAGACTCATGCCACGCCTCCCAGGCACTCGCGCATCCGGGTCAGCCCGTCGCGCATCCGCGTCTTGACGGTGCCCAGCGGCAGGGAGAGCCGCTCGGCCACCTCACGGTAGGTGTAGCCCTCGTAGTAGGCGAGGGTGACGGACTGGCGCTGGAGTTCGGTGAGGCGGTCCAGGCAGCGGCGCACCCACTCGCGTTCGAGTCCCGCCTCGACCTCCTCGGTCACCTGGTCGAACGCGGGGAAGTGGGCGCGCCAGGCCTCGCGCTGCTCGCGCTCCCCCGCCGCGCGGGCGCTGCGCACCCGGTCGACGGCACGGCGGTGGGCGAGGGTGAGGATCCAGGACAGCGCGCTCCCCCGGTCCGGGTCGAACTTCGCGGCGGACCGCCACAGTTCGAGCAGCACCTCCTGAGCCACCTCCTCCGACTGGGCCGGATCGCGCACCACGCGCCGTACAAGACCGAACACCGGGCCGGACACCAGTCCGTACAGCTCCTCGAAGGCCTGGTGGTTCCCGCCCGCCACGAGCAGCAGCAGTTCGTCCGCCTCCACTCGTTCCCCCTCTCCGAGGCCGCATCGGGCCTGTCCCCTCACACGAGGTATTCGCAACGCACACACCTCCGGATGGGGTTACGGATCATCTCGCCGAAAACGCGGGTCCCCGACGATGAAACAACTTTTCAGTCGCGCCGTAAGAACGTTTGAGATTCGACCAATCCGCTCTGCCGACCACTCCGAATGGCGTGTGTCAGGCAAGTTGGCACCGAGGACGGACGGCATGACACCTAGCTTCAGGACCGGCGCGGGGCGCCGGAGCATCGCGACTGTGATCTGTGGTGCGCTGGCCACCGGCGGGCTCACCGCCGCCGGTGTGACCGCGCTGGCGCCTGAGGAGGCCTCCGCCTCCAGCCACCGCGAGGCCCCGCTGATCTCGGGGACACCGCAGTTCGACAACACCGACGTGTACGCGTTCGTCAGCCCGGACAAGCCGGACACGACGACCATCGTCGCAAACTGGATCCCGATGGAGGAACCGGCGGGCGGGCCCAACTTCTTCACGTTCGCCGAGGACGCCGAGTACGACCTGCGCATCGACAGCAACGGTGACGCGCAGGAAGACCTGCTGTTCCGGTACACGTTCAAGACGCACACGAAGAACGACAAGACGTTCCTGTACAACACGGGCCCGGTCGAGAGCCTCGACGACCCCGACCTCAACATCACGCAGACGTACGACATCGAGCTGATCAAGCTGAAGGACCTGAAGGCGGTCTCGAAGACCAAGGTCGCCGACGATGTGCCGGTGGCACCGTCGAACGTCGGCAAGGCGTCGATGCCGGACTACAACACCCTGCGCAAGCAGGCGATCCACAAGCTCGCCGGGGGCGCCCAGACGTTCGCCGGGCAGGCCGACGACCCGTTCTTCCTGGACCTGAGGGTCTTCGACCTGCTGTACGGCGGGAACCTCTCCGAGGTCGGCAACGACACGCTCAAGGGCTACAACGTCAACTCGATCGCGCTGCAGGTCCCCAACAGCTTCATCGCCGAGTCGCACGAACAGCCGATCGTCGGAATCTGGTCGACGACGCAGCGCAAGAACGCCAAGGGCTACTACTCCCAGGTCTCGCGCCTCGGCATGCCGCTGGTGAACGAGGTCGTCAACCCGATCAAGGACAAGGACAAGTTCAACGCGTCCGCGCCCCGGGACGACGCCCAGTTCCTGGAGAACGTCACCAACCCGGAGCTGCCCAAGCTCATCGAGGCGATCTACAAGATCCCCGCGCCCGACGAGCCGCGCAACGACCTGGTCGACGTGTTCCTCAAGGGCGTCAAGGACCTCAACCAGCCGCCGCACGTGACGCCGTCGGAGCAGCTGCGGCTCAACACGTCCATCAAGCCGGCCGCCAAGCCCAAGCGGCTGGGTGTCCTGGACGGTGACAACGCGGGCTTCCCGAACGGGCGTCGGCTCACCGACGACGTGATCGACGCGTCGCTCCAGGTCGTCGAGGGTGAACTGCTCGGTGCCAAGAACGACCTCGGCGACGCGGTGAACGAGAACGACAAGAAGTTCGGCAAGTCCTTCCCGTACCTGGCCAACCCGACCGAGGGTTCGCGCGGCCCGCTCGCCAAGGGCGTGGACGGCGGCAACGACGTCCGCAGCCAGCTGGGCGACGCGCTGCAGCCGGCCGGCGCCGAGGGCTCGGACGACATGCGCCTGATCGCCGCGTCCGCAGGAGCCGGCGCGGGCGGGATCGTCCTGATCGGCGCGGCCCTGATGTGGTGGCGCCGGATGCGGAACCGGGCGTACTGACCCGTTCCGTTCCCCCTGTCCGGCGCGGCCCGTTCCCACCCATCCCCCACGGCACGGGCCGCGCCTTCCACCTCCCCACACCCGCACCCGCACAGCCGACTGAGGAGACCCATGCCTCCGCGTACGACGGACAGCGCACCGGAGAAGCGCGACGACGACAGCGCGCCGACCGCACGGCCACGCCCGGACCACGAGCGGGCCGCGGAGGCCTCGGAGGCGGGGGCCGAGCACGCTGTGGACGAGAGTGGCTCCCGGTCGGACAGCGAGAGCGCACCCCCCGCCGGTGAGGTCGTCGACCAGCGCGTGGCCGCGCTGCGGCGGACCGCAGACGGCGCCCGGCGCTGGCGAGCGGCTCATCTGGCCGGGTGCGCCGCGCTGCTGGCGGTGGCGCTCACCGGTGGGGCCATCGCCTTCGGGGGTGCGGGGAACGGCCGGGCGGGCGCCGACGCGGCCGCCGTGTCCGCGGCCGGGGCGTTGTCGCCGGGCGCGCTGGCCCGGGGGGATCTCGACTCGGGGATCGCGTCCCTGCAGAAGCATCTCCGCGCCCAGCCGAGGGACTTCGGCAGCTGGGCCACCCTCGGCGTGGCCTACGTCGAGCAGGCCCGGACGAAGGGCGACCCCTCGCGCTATCCGCAGGCCGAGCGCGCGCTGAAGCGGTCCCTCGCACTGGAGCCCGGCAACGACCCGGCGCTGGCCGGCCGGGCCGCCCTCGCCGCGGCCCGGCACGACTTCCCCGGCGCCCTGAAGTACGCCGACCGGGCCCTGGAGCAGAACCCCTACAACGAACGCGCGCTGTGCACCCGTATCGACGCCCTCGTCGAACTCGGCCGGTACGGCGACGCCGAGAAGGCCGCCGACACCGCCGACGACAGGCGCCCTGGGATACCCGTCTTCACGCGGTACGCGTACGTGCGGGAGCTGCGCGGCGACGTCCGCACGGCGCGTGAGGTGCTGGAACGCGCCCTGGACTCCGCCGACTCACCCGCAGACGTCGCCTACGTGGCCACCGCCCTCGGGCAACTCGCCTGGAACCAGGGCAACTACAAGGCGGCCCTCGACGGCTACGCCCGCGCGCTCGCCGCCGACGACTCCTACCTGCCCGCCCTGGAGGGCCGCGCCCGTGCCGAGGCGGCGGACGGTGACCGTACGGCCGCGGTGAAGGGCCTGGAGCAGGTGGTCGCCCGCTTCCCGCTGCCCGGCCCGCTCGTCGCCCTCGGTGAGCTGTACGAGGACCGCGGTGGCGACGGCGACCGGGCGAAGGCGGGTGACCAGTACGCGCTGGTCGACGCCTGGACGGCGCTGGCCCGCGCCGGCGGTGTCAACGCCGACCTCGACTCGGCCATGGCCGCCGCCGACCACGGCGACAAGAAGGAGGCCCTGCGCGCCGCCCGTGCCGAGTGGGACCGCCGCCACAGCGTGCACACCGCCGACGCGCTCGCCTGGGCCCTGCACGTCAACGGCCGCGACGAGGAGGCCCTGCCGTACGCCCGCCGGGCCACCGCCACCGGCTACCGCAACGCGGCCTTCTTCTTCCACCGCGGGATCATCGAACGCGCCACCGGCGACGAGCGCGAGGCCCGCGACCACCTCAAGGCCGCGCTCGACCTGAACCCCGGCTTCTCGCCCCTCGGCGCCCGCGAGGCCCGTACCGCGCTCAAGGACCTGGAGAAGAACCGGTGACCCTGCGCCGACTGTTCGCGTCCGGCGCCGCCGTCCTCACGGCCGCCTGCGCGCTCACTCTGCTGCCCGCCGCCACGGCGAGCGCCCACCCGCTGGGCAACTTCACCGTCAACCGCTACGACGGTCTCGTCGCCGCCCCCGGCGAACTCCGGGTCCGGCACGTCGAGGACCTCGCCGAGATCCCGGCGACCCAGGCGAAGCCGGACGTCGAGCGGCTGGGCATCGCCCTGTGGGCCCGTGAGCGGTGCGCCACGGCCGCCGCGGAGAGCAGGGTGACCGTCGACGGCCGCACCGCCGCCCTCACCGCCGAGCGCAGCCGGGCCCGGGTGCGGGCCGGGCAGGCGGGGCTCGACACCCTCCGCGTGGAGTGCGAGCTGACCGCTCCCCTCCCGTCGGACAAGGAGAGCGTGTCGCTCGGCTTCCGCGGCGCGGGCGCCTCCTCGGGGCCGGGCTGGCGGGAGGTCACGGCGCGTGGCGACCGTATGACCCTCACCGCCTCGGACGTACCCGAGAAGTCGATATCGGCCGAACTGACCAAGTATCCCGAGGAGTTGCTCTCCTCTCCGGCCGACACCGCGTCGGCCGCCCTGCGGGTGCGTCCCGGCGGGGCGGCGCTGGCCGAGGAGGAGTCGGACGCCCCTGCCGCCTCCGTGCTGCCGCGCGGCGCCGACCGCTGGACGCGTGCCCTGGACGAGCTGGTCGCCCGGCACGACCTCACCGCGGGCTTCGCCGCGCTGGCTCTCGGCATCGCCGTCGTCCTCGGCGCGATGCACGCGATCGCCCCCGGCCACGGCAAGACCATCATGGCCGCGACGGCGGCAGCCCGGGGCGGTCAGGCCCGGATGAAGGACGTCCTGCCCATGGCCGCCTCGGTGACGGTCACCCACACCCTGGGCGTGGTCGCCCTGGGCGTGCTGGTCACGGCCGGTTCGGCGGCGGCCCCTTCGGTGATCGCCTGGCTCGGCGTCGCCAGCGGCCTGTTGGTCACACTGGCGGGCGCGAGCCTGGTCCGGCGCGCGCTGCGCGGCCGTGCGCACACGCACGGACACACCCATGGCGGCCACACCCACACACACGACGACAAGAGCCACGCCCACAGCCACCAGCACGACGATCACCACCATCACGACCACAAGCACGACCACGCGCACGGCCATGACCACAAGCACGACCACGCGCACGGCCATGACCACGACCACGACCACTCCCACCCGCACACGGTCGTGCACACCCACGGCGGCTTCACCCACTCGCACCCCGTCGCCCCCACCCTCCGCGGCACGATCCTCATGGGCTTCGCGGGCGGACTCGTGCCCAGCCCGTCCGCCGTGGTGGTGCTCGTCGGAGCCGCGGCCCTCGGCCAGGCCTGGTTCGGTCTGCTGCTCGTCGTCGCGTACGGCGTCGGGCTGGCGCTCACCCTGACGGCCTGCGGATACGCCGTCGTCAAGGCGGGCAGCGGGATGACCCGGCTCCTGGACCGGCGTCCCCGCTGGACGGCGGGCCCGATGGCGGCCCTGGTACGCCGCACCGCACCCCTCGGTTCGGCCTTCGCCGTGGTGGTGCTCGGCGCCGGACTGGTGTTCAAGGGGGCGGCATCCGCACTCGGCTGAGCTACGTTCGTGAGAAAACAGGCGTCAAAGGGAAAGCGGACGTCGTGAGGAAATCCGGCCTCGTGGGGAAAACAGACCTCGTGGAGATTTCGCCCGGCTGCGAATGGGGGCTCCGTGTCCGAAGAACCGGGCCATGAGCGAGTGATCGCGGGCCGCTACCGGCTCCTGGCGCCGCTCGGCGAGGGCGGCATGGGGACGGTGTGGCGCGCCCGTGACGAGGTGCTGCACCGCGAGGTCGCCGTCAAGGAGGTGCGCGCCCCGGCCGGCATCGCGGCCGACGACGTGCAGCGGATGTACGCCCGGCTGGAGCGTGAGGCGTGGGCGGCCGCCCGTGTCGCCAGCGGGAACGTGGTGACCGTATACGACGTGGCGACGGACGGCGGTCGGCCGTGGATCGTCATGGAGCTGGTCCGCGGGCTTTCTCTGGCGGAGGTGCTGGAAGCCGAGGGCCCGATGCCGCCGCAGCGGGCCGCGCACATCGGCGCCGAGGTGCTGGCCGCGCTGCGGGTGGCGCACGAGGCCGGGGTGCTGCACCGGGACGTGAAGCCGGCCAACGTGCTGATCTCGAACGACGGCCGGATCGTGCTCACCGACTTCGGGATCGCCATGGTCGAGGGCAGCTCCGCGCTGACCATGACCGGCGAGGTCATCGGCTCGCCGGAGTTCCTCGCCCCGGAGCGGGCGCTCGGCCGCACGCCGGGCCCGGAGTCCGACCTGTGGTCGCTCGGGGTGCTGCTGTACGCCGCGGTCGAGGGCCACTCCCCCTTCCGTCACGACACGCCGCTGAGCACGCTGCGCGCGATCGTCGACGAGGAGCTGCCACCGCCGCACCGGGCCGGTCCGCTCGCCCCGGTCATCGAGGGACTGCTGCGCAAGGATCCCGAGCAGCGGCTGCCGCCCGAGCGGGCCGAGCAGGACCTGCGGGTCATCGCCGCGGGCGGCGCGCCGAGCGCTGACACCACCCGGGCCGTCCCGTTCCCGCCTCCGGCCGCGGCCCGCCCCGAGTCCGCCGCCACGCCCCCGATGCCGTTCCCGGGGCAGCCGATGCCCTCCGGCGCGGGGGCGACGACGACGGCCACCCGTCAGGATCGCGACCGCCGGACCGGCCGGGTGCTGGTCGCGGGCGTGGTCGCCTTGGCCCTCGCGGTGGGCGGGCTGACGTACGCGCTGCTGAACAACGGCGACGGCGACCGGGACCAGGGTGCCGGGGCGAGTACGCCCGCCGAGACAAAGGGCCCGCCGCGGAACACGGGGAGCGGCAAGTCCAGTCCGTCCCCGACACCGAGCGAGAGCGAGAGCGAGGAGAGCAGTCCGCCGCCGCAGTCGGTGCGGGTGGCGTTGGAGGGCTCGCGTACGGACTACTCGGGTCCGTGTCCGCCGCCGAACGCGGAGGCGCCGAGGTTCACGGCGACGTTCACGGTGGGGAGGCTGCCGGCCGAGGTGCGCTACCGCTGGGTGACCCAGGACGGCTCGGTGCTGGACGGGGGCTGGAAGACGATGTCGTTCCCGGAGAGCGGCGGCCGCACGAAGCAGGACGCGCTGAACGTGACGACCCGCGAGGAGTCCGGGACGATCGAGAACGAGATCAGCGTCGAGGTACAGGAGCCGGTGCGCACGACGTCCGAGGCGGTGCCGTTCTCTCTGACCTGCGAGTCGGAGACCCCGACGGGCGGGGCCTCCCCTTCTCCTTCGGACACGGACCCGGACTCCGACTCGGGTTCCGGCTCGGACTCGGACTCCGGATGACCGGTCAGTCGTTGGCGTTGAGCACCGGCAGATAGCCACCCGACTGGCCGGGGGCCTTCGGGTGGTAGGACTCGCCGATGTTGAGCCAGCTGACGCTGTGCAGCCAGGAGTCGCCGGAGCAGATCTCGTGGCCGGTGAAGGCGTTGCGTACGTCGCCGAAGGTGAAGCCGTGGTCGGCGGCGCGCTTGGCGACGGCGGTGTTGAGGTAGTCGGAGGCGTCGTTGATGGCCTTGCGCTTGGTCTCGGAGAGGCCGAGACAGGTCGTGCCGAGCTTGTAGAAGCGGGGGTAGCCGAGGACGACGACGCGTGCGTTGGGTGCCTTGGAGCGGATCGCCGAGTACACGCCGTCGAGCTTGCCGGGCAGCGTGGAGTCGACGTACGCGCGGGCGGTGTTGATGCGGGAGACGCAGGAGCTGTCGGACTGGGTCACACAGGTCGTCATGACGTCGGCGAATCCGGCGTCGTTGCCGCCCACGCTGACGGACACGAGGGCGGTGGCGCTGCTCAGAGGGCCGAGCTGACCGGACAGAACATCACCCGTTCGGGCGCCCGAGCAGGCCGTGAAGTCGAAGGTCGAGGGTGAGTGTGCGGCGGCCCAGAGGTAGGGATAGGCCTTCGTGCTGCGCTTGCAGTCGCCGCTGGAGCTGATGTAGCTGCCGGCGCCCACCCCGGAGGAGTAGGAGTCACCGAGCGCCACATAGCCGCCAGTTGCGGCGAGAGAGGACGCCTGCGCCGTCGCTGCCCCGGTGAGGGCGGTACCGACGGCGAGGAGGAGCGAGCTCACGAAGACGACAATGGGGGAACGTCTCATGGAACCTCCCTTTAGCAGGATTTCTGCCATAACTGTCGTAGCAGCTACGCGTGTTGACAGGAAGTGTCCATGCCAAGTCCGTTGATTTATTTCGTGCTCATGACAGATTTGTTGACGGGTGCTCAACTCTCTTGTTCTACGCCGGTAGATGGTCGACGCTTTACTCCGGCCGAGAGCGGAACGCGACGCTCCTCGGCCGGAGTGCGCGAGCACGCGCACCGCCCCCACATGACGCGCGCCCCACCCAGGCGCGCGCCGCCTAGAGGAGGACTCCCTCGTTATGGCACAACTGCGTAGCAAGAGACTCGGGCTCGCCGCGATCACCTCTCTGGCGACCGCCGCCCTCGTGGGCGGGTTCACCGCCCTGCCCGCCCAGGCCGCCCAGGCCGAGGGCCGGGTGCTCGCCGCGGACTCCCCGACCGCGATCAAGGACAGCTACATCGTCACACTCAAGAAGAGCGCGGGGCTGAAGGCGTCCTCGGCCGCGGGCAAGGGCCTGGTGAAGGAGTACGGCGGCACGGTCGAGCGGACCTTCGGCAAGGCGCTGAACGGCTACTCCGCGGCCCTCTCCGCCACGGAGGCCAAGCGGCTCGCCGCCGACCCGGCCGTGGCCTCTGTCGAGCAGAACCAGCGGGTCCAGGCAGACGCCACCCAGACCAACGCCCCCTGGGGTCTGGACCGTATCGACCAGACCTCGCTCCCGCTCTCCGGTACCTACACCTACCCGGACAGCGCGGGCGGCGGCGTGACGGTCTATGTGATCGACACCGGTGTGCGCGTCACCCACCAGCAGATCAGCGGCCGTGCCGCGCACGGTTACGACGCCGTCGACGGCGACAACAACGCCTCCGACGGCAACGGCCACGGCACCCATGTGGCCACCACGATCGCGGGCACGACCTACGGTGTCGCCAAGAAGGCGAAGATCGTGGGCGTGCGGGTGCTGAACAACAGCGGCTCCGGCACCACGGCCGGCGTGATCGCGGGCATCGACTGGGTGACGCAGAACCACTCCGGCCCCTCGGTCGCCAACATGTCGCTCGGCGGCGGCGCCTCGGCCTCGCTGGACACGGCGGTCCGCAACTCCATAGCCAGCGGCGTCACGTACGCCGTCGCCGCGGGCAACAGCAGCACCACCGCCTCCTCGTCCTCCCCGGCCCGGGTCACCGAGGCCATCACGGTCGGCGCCACCACCAGCACCGACGCCAAGGCGAGCTACTCCAACTACGGCTCGGTCCTGGACATCTTCGCGCCCGGCTCGTCCATCACGGCCGGCTGGCACACCAGCGACACCGCGACCAACACCATCTCCGGCACCTCGATGGCGACCCCGCACGTCGCGGGCGCGGCGGCGGTCTACCTGGCGGGCCACACCTCCTCCACCCCGGCCCAGGTCGCCTCGGCCCTGGTCGCCGGTGCCACCACCGGCAAGGTCACCAGCGCGGGTACGGGATCGCCGAACCGGCTGCTGAAGCTCGTGCAGTAACCGGCGAGAACGCCGGCACCTGAAGAACCGTTCCCCGGAGGCTTGCCCGAGCCGCCGGGGAACGGCCGTTTCCGTGACCGGAACCGTTCAACTTGCGACGCATAAAACACATCACGTAACGACCAAACCAACAAAAACGTGAGAGGCCGTTCCAGGTCTTGCCATACAGGTTCAATCGTCAATACCGTCATACATCTCACCCGCATCGGTCCGTCAGCAAGCGGCTCTAGGGGAGGGCTCAAGGACCGCGACGTACCGGCGCGGGGCGCGGTAGGGGGGTGCCGTGCTCGGTGACCGCTTTTGGTGGCCGGGCCGTGCCGCGCGGTCGGCTGCCGTTTTCGCGGCCGGCCAGTTTTGCCAGCTCACCCGGCGTGCCCGAAGCTCCATCTCGGCGTGCCACGGGTGAGAACCCCCCTTTCGAACCGGATTGGATCCGGACTGCCCTGGGGGGGCGGTCCACCGGACGAGAGGGCCCAGACTCATGAGCTCAGTTCTGCAGCCGGCCGCCGCGGAGCAGCATCCGCCGACCGCCTCCAAGTACCGACCCGTCTCCTCTCACCTGGCCATCGCGCCGCCGGTGAGCGTGGTCATCCCGGCCATGAACGAGGCGGAGAACCTTCCCTACGTCTTCAAGACCCTGCCCGACTGGATACACGAAGTGGTCCTGGTCGACGGGAACTCCACCGACGACACGGTCCAGGTGGCCCGCGAGCTGTGGCCCGAGGTCAAGGTCGTCGAGCAGCGCGGCAAGGGCAAGGGCGACGCCCTGATCACCGGGTTCCAGGCCTGCACCGGCGACATCATCGTGATGGTCGACGCGGACGGCTCGGCGGACGGGGGCGAGATCCTGTCGTACGTCTCCGCCCTGGTCTCCGGCGCGGACTTCGCCAAGGGCTCCCGCTTCGCCAACGGCGGCGGCACCGACGACATGACCTTCATCCGCAAGCTCGGCAACTGGGCGCTGTGCACGGCCGTCAACCGCAAGTTCGGCGCCCGCTACACCGACCTGTGCTACGGGTACAACGCGTTCTGGCGGCACTGCCTCGACAAGATCGACCTCGACTGCACCGGCTTCGAGGTCGAGACCCTGATGAACATCCGGGTCGTCAAGGCCGGCCTCAAGGTGCAGGAGATCCCGAGCCACGAGTATCTGCGCATCCACGGCACCAGCAATCTGCGGGCCGTGCGGGACGGGCTGCGCGTGCTGCGGGTGATCCTCCAGGAGCGCTCCAACCGCCGTGCGCTGCGCCGCCGTTCGGACCGGTCGCCGATGGTGGACGCCCTGCGGGGAGAGGTGTCTTGAGCGGTCCCGGCATCTCCGTCGTGATCTGCGCGTACACCGAGGACCGCTGGGAGGACATCCTCGCGGCGGTCTCCTCGGTGCGGGCGCAGTCACGGCCGGCCCTGGAGACGCTGCTGGTCGTCGATCACAACGACACGCTCCGGGAGCGGCTGGCCAAGGAGTACGAGGAGTACGACGAGCCCTCCGAGGGCGCTGTGGTGCGGGTGCTCGCGAACGCGGGCCCCCGTGGCCTGTCCGCGGGCCGCAACACCGGGATCGCGGCGGCGCGCGGTGAGGTCGTCGCCTTCCTCGACGACGACGCCGTGGCCGAGCGCGACTGGCTGCGGCATTTCGCCGAGGCGTACACCGACCCGCGGGTGATGGCGGTCGGCGGGCGTACGGTGCCGGTCTGGGCGTCGGGGCGGCGGCCGGACTGGTTCCCGGAGGAGTTCGACTGGGTGGTGGGCTGCACCTACCGGGGTCTGCCGCGCGGCCGGGTCCGGGTGCGCAACGTCCTCGGTGGCAACGCCTCGTTCCGCCGCAGCGCCTTCGACGCGGCGGGCGGCTTCGCCACCGGCATCGGCAGGGACGGCGACAAACGCCCGCTGGGCTGCGAGGAGACGGAACTGTGCATCCGTCTCAGCCGCGCCCGGCCCGACGCGGTACTGCTGATCGACGACCGGGCAGTGATCCACCACCGGGTGCCCGAGGTCCGCGAGCACTTCCGCTACTTCCGTACGCGCACCTACGCCGAGGGCCTGTCCAAGGCCCTGGTGGCCCGGAGTGTCGGCGCCGAGAAGGGGCTGGAGTCGGAGCGCCGGTATACGACCCGGGTGCTGCCGGCCGGGGTGGCGCGGGGCCTTCGGGACACGCTGCTGGCCCGGCCGGGCGGTGTGGGCCGGGCGGGCGCGATCGTCGCCGGGGTGCTCACGGCGGCGGGCGGATACGTGGTGGGGAGCGTGCGGGCCCGGCGGGGCGGGGCGACGTTCTCGGTGCCCGTGGTGCAGACGGCGCAGCCGTCGTCCGCGCCGGAGGAGGTGCGGGTCCGTGAGTGACGTACGCGTACCGATCCTCATGTACCACGCGGTCGCGACCGATCCGAACGACGCGACCCGCGCCCTGTCCGTGACCCCGGCGGCGTTCGCCGAGCAGATGGCGGTGCTCGCGGACCGAGGTCTGACACCGCTCACCACGGCCGGACTCGCCGCGTGCTGGCGCTCCGGCCGGCCGCTGCCCGAGCGGCCGGTCCTCATCACCTTCGACGACGGCTACGAGGGCGTGCACCGGCACGCGCTGCCCGTGCTCGCCAAGCACGGCTTCCCGGCCACGCTGTTCGTCTCGACCGGGTGGCTGAAAGGGCCGTACGACACCGGCGGCGGCCTGGACACCATGCTGGACTGGGACCAGGTCCGTGAGCTCGCCGCGGCGGGCGTCGAGATCGGCGGGCACAGCCACACCCACCCCCAGCTCGACCAGGTCTCCGACGCCACGCTGCGGTTCGAGCTGATCCACTGCAAGGAGATCGTGGCGGACCAACTGGGCACCGTGCCGGCCTCGTTCGCCTACCCCTACGGCTACTCCAGCCGCCGGGTCCGGCGGGCGGTGCGCGAGACGGGGTACTCGCAGGCACTCGCCGTGGGCAACGGCCTCGCGCGCCGCGCGCAGGGGCCGTACGCCCTGCGGCGCGTGACGGTGCGCCGCGGCACGGAGATCGACGAGTTCGAGCGGGTGATCGAGGGCCACGCGATCGCCCGTACGTTCGCCGGGGACCGTGCCCTGACCAAGGGGTACGCCCTGGTCCGCAGGACCCGGCAGGCACGCCGGCTGGTGTCCCGCTCCGGGGGCTGACCCGCCCGGGCTTCGGGGCCTGACCCGCACAGGCTTCGGGGCCTGACCCGCGCGGGGGGAACCCGCCGCGTGCACCGGGAAACCGGGTGCACGCGGCGCCCTGGTGCCGGATCATGGCGGGCATGTCTGGAAACCCGCACGAGGCGCTGCCGATCCGGCTCAACGTCGACGACTCCGACTCCCCGTCCGATGTCGTCGACGCGCTGTTCCTCGGCCGCTTCGCGACGGGCGAGCAGCCGTACTCCCACGCGGCGAACATCGACCGCGTACGGTCCGGGGCGGCGCTGATGCCGCCCGGCGCCCGTGTGCTGCGCGTCGCGCGGGACGACGACCGCAGCGCCACGCTGGCGGAGGGCGACGGCTGGACGCTGCTGGTCTCCCGCTGGAACCGGGGCGCCGACGTCACGGTCACCGCCACCAGCGCGGAGCTGGCACAGAAGGTCCTCGACCAGGCCACGGACGGCGCGGCGGACGAGCCCGAACCACAGCCCGAGAACGTCACGATGGGCTTCTGGTACGTCTCCCCGCGCCGCGGCCCGCACCGCACGACCCGCCAGATCGCGGCGGGCACCTGGGAGGAGGTGCGGCCCAACTACACCGCGCCGGTGGCGGACGCCATGGACCGCCTGATGAAGACCACCCCGGAGGACATCGCAGGCCGGCTGCTCCTGCTGCACGGCCCGCCGGGCACCGGCAAGACGTCCGCGCTGCGCACCCTGGCCCGTTCCTGGCGGGACTGGTGCCAGGTGGACTGCGTGCTGGACCCCGAGCGGCTCTTTTCCGACGTCGGCTACTTGATGGACATCGCGATCGGCGAGGAGGACGCGACGGGCAAGGGCCGCTGGCGGCTGCTCCTCCTGGAGGACTGCGACGAGCTGATCCGCGGCGAGGCCAAGCACACGGCGGGCCAGGCCCTGTCGAGGCTGCTGAACCTCACGGACGGACTGCTCGGCCAGGGCCGCAACGTCCTCGTCGGTGTCACGACCAACGAGGACCTGGAACGCCTGCACCCCGCCGTAGTCCGCCCCGGCCGCTGTCTCGCCCGGATCGAGGTGGGTCCGCTGACCCGCTCGGAGGCGGTGGGCTGGCTGGGCCACGAGGACGGTGTCGGCCGCGAGGGCGCGACCCTGGCCGAGCTGTACGCGCTGCGCCGCGGCACGTCACCGACGGCCCTGCCCGAGCCGCGCGGGGACGCCGACGCGGGGCTGTATCTGTAGGAGGTCCCCCTCTGCGGGACGTCCCCGCCGACCGGTGTTTTGATGGGGTTATGACCCTGTTCGTCGGCACGTCCGGGTGGCAGTACAAGGACTGGCGGAACGTCCTGTACCCGTCCGGGCTGCCGATGCGGCTCTGGCTGGAGGAGTACGCCCGGCACTTCGCGACGGTCGAGATCAACAACGCGTTCTACCGGCTGCCGGCACGGGAGACCTTCGAGGACTGGCGGAGGCGGGTGCCCGGGGACTTCGTCGTCGCGGTCAAGGCGAGCCGCTATCTGACCCACATCAAGCGGCTCAAGGACCCCGAGGAGCCGGTGCACCGCCTGATGAGCCACGCGGCGGGCCTGGGGAGCCGCCTCGGCCCGGTCCTCCTCCAGCTCCCGCCCAACCTGCGCGCCGACCCCGGCCTCCTGGACGCCTGCCTCGCCTGCTTCCCCGACTCGACCCGGGTCGCGGTCGAGCCCCGCCACGACTCCTGGTGGACACCGGAGGTCCGCACGGTCCTGCGGTCCCGTGGCGCGGCCCTGTGCTGGACCGACGTCCTGGCCCGTCCCGCGACGCCGCTGTGGCGCACCACCGACTGGGGTTACGTCCGCTTCCACCAGGGCCGCGCCCACCCCTGGCCCCGCTACGGCCGGCGCTCCCTGGCCACCTGGCTCGACCGCATCGCCACGACCTGGCCGGGCGGCGAGGACGTCTACGCGTACTTCAACAACGACCCGGGCGGCGCGGCGGTGGAGGACGCGAGAACGTTCGCGCGGGTGGGGAGGTCGGCGGGCCTGGAGATCACACGGACACCGGGGCGTCTGGCGCGGGCCGGCTGACGGGACTTTCCTCTCCGCCGACGATGTGCGACGGAAGGCCGTACGTCGGCCGCGGCACCGTTGTGGCCGGTCGCGCAGTTCCCCGCGCCCCCAGGGGGCGTCGCCCTGGGGGCGGGGGGAACTGCGCGAACAACCCCCACCGGCCCGCACCCGGACGACAACCCGACCCGACCAGCAACCCGACGCCCTACTCCCCGTAAGCCGCCCGCAGGGCATCCCGGACCGCCGCCAGCGCGTCGGCCTCCGTGAGCCCGAGCCGCCGGGCCCGCTCCACATAGGCCTGCGCCGCGGTCGCCAGCTCCCGGTCCGCCGCAGCGCCCGCGGCTGCCACGAACGTCCCGTTGCGCCCCCGCGTCTCGATCACGCCGTCCGCCTCCAGCGCCCGGTACGCCTTGGCGACGGTGTTCGCGGCGAGTCCCAGCGACTCGGCCAGCCCTCGCACGGTCGGCAGCCGGTACCCCACCGGCAGCGCGCCCGACCGGGCCTGTTCGGAGATCCGTGCCCGCACCTGCTCGTACGGCGGAGCACTGTCATCGATGTCGATCTTCAACGTCACAGGCCGATTGTCCCGTACCCGGCGGAAAATGAGAGGCACCCGGAGTGCGCCTCCACGTAACGTCCGCCTCCATGACCGTGATCGTGCGCGACCTGCGCCCCGACGTCCGAGCCGATGCCGAGGGGTTCTCCGACACCCGTCGCCTCGCCCTTCCCTACATGTTGTCCACCCCCGAGTCGGTGGTGCACACCCTGACGCACGCCCACCCGGACGCCCACTTCGGGCAGCTCGTCGCCGAGGAGGACGGCGAGATCATCGGCACGGCCCAGATCAGCGTCGCCCACGACAGCCCGGAGCCCGGCCAGGGCTCCGCCAACATCTACGTACGCCCCGGACACACGGGGCGCGGCGCCGGGTCGCTCCTGCTGCGCACCGCCGAGGAGCGCCTGGGACTCCTGGGTGTCACCAAGCTGTTCACCTGGGTGCTGGACGAGCCGGGCAACCGAGCCTTCGCCGAGCGGCACGGCTTCCGGGCCAGCCGTTCCGCCTGGTTCCTGCGCCTGGCTATGGCGGACGGCACCCTGCCGCCCCGCCAGGACCTGCCGGCGGGCGTCGAGCTGCGCACGGCCGCCGACTTCGCGGACGACCCGCGTCCCGTGTTCGAACTGGACGCGGAGGCCTCGTCGGACGAACCGAGCGACATCGACGTGGAGTTCACGGACTACGAGGCCTGGATCGAGGAAACCTGGAAGCAGCCGCTCCTGGACCACGAGCTGACCACGATCGCGGTCGTCGACGGACGCCTCGCCGCCTTCACCGCGGCCTACACCGACGGCGGCTCCCGTTACGCCACCGCCATGACCGGCACCGCCCGCGCGTTCCGGGGCCGGGGCCTGGCCAAGCTCGCCAAGAACGACTCCCTGCACCGCGCCCGCGCCGCGGGGTACACGGAGGCCTTCACCGGCAACGACACCGGCAACGAACCGATGATCGCCATCAACAAGTGGTTCGGCTACGAGACCTGCGCGAAGGAAATACGGTATGTCCGCGAACTCGGCTGACCGGCTGCAGCAACTGGACGTCGCGCTCGTCAAGGCGGGCCGCACGAAGATCCGTTACACCGGTGAGCTCCTGGCGGACGACGGCACCCGCGTCACGGTCCGCGCCCCGTGGGCGGGCAGCGGCGTACGCGACTTCGGGTTCGTCCGCTTCGAGCCCGGGGACGTCTTCACGGAGTACTACTGGCGCGACCGCTGGTACGCGGTGAAGGAGGTCCGCTCGGCCACGGGCACGCTGAAGGGCTGGTACTGCGACATCACCCGCCCCGCCGTCCGGTCCGGCCAGGAACTGCTCGTCGAGGACCTCGACCTGGACCTCTGGCGCTCCGCCGACGGCACGGACGTACGCCGCCTCGACGAGGACGAGTTCGCGGAAAGCGGCATCGCCGAGACGGACCCGGCGGCCGCGGCCGCCGCCCTGGCCGCACTCGACGAACTGGAGACCCTGGCCCGCGACGGGGACTTCCGCACGCTCCTGGCCTGACCTCTCCGTTTCAGCCCGTCACCGCGACCACCGCATACCGCTCGTCGGCCACTTCCCCGCCCCACAACAGCGGATCGCCCGACAGCCGCTCCACCCGCACCTGCCCGGCGACCGGGGCGAGGAGCGCGGCGAGCCGCTCCGCCGGTATACCGACCGGATCGACAGTCCCCCACACGCCCTCGACCAGCACGAGCCGCCCTCCCGGCCGCAGCAGCCCGGCCCAGTGCCGCAGGGCGCGGCCGGGGTCGGGCAGGGCCCACAGGACATGCCGTACGAGAACGACGTCGTAGCGCTGCTCCCCGATCGGCGGGGCCGCTGCATCACCGACGAGGAACACCGCGTCGCGCCCGGCCAGTTTCTCCCGGGCGAGCGTCACCATCGCCGGCGAGAGGTCCACACCCGTCACCCGGTGTCCCTGTTCGGACGCGAGGAGCGACAGGCTGCCGGTGCCGCAGCCGAGGTCGAGGACATCGCCCGCGCGGGCGGGCAGCCAGCCGCGCAGCCGCCCGGCCCAGGCGCGGCGCACCCCGTGGTCGCGCAGCCCGTGGTCCGGCTCCTCGTCGAAGGAAGCGGCCCGCGCGTCCCAGTCCACGTCCGGGCGAGGGGTGTTCGTCGAGGTCACAGGTTCACCGTCATGCGTCATGGGCCCAAGAGTGACACCCGCCACTGACACTCGAATGGTGACAGGCGCCACAGACAGACCGGGAGCGATGAGGAACTCTCCCCCGAAAGGTCTACCTCCGTGAGAACGCGGAACCCGGTAGCCCCCAAGGAGGCAGCCATGCGCCGTGTGACCGTGCAGAAGCCCCTGAAGAAGTCGGACGTCCGCAGGATCCGCGAGGAGACCGACGAGTGCCCCGGCGGGCGCCCGGAGGTCCGCAAGGACGTCGCACGCACATGGTGGCCGGACAGCTGACCGGCCGGTGCCGAGAACATGAGAGGCGCTCAGAGCAGCCGCTTGCGGTAGTGGACGCGGTCGTAGGGCCCGTCCACCCGGCGCTCCACGAGCTCGTAGCCGTACCTCGGGTAGATCCGCTGGTTCTCCCACATCATCGCGTTCGTGTAGAGCCTGATCTCGGGCAGGCCCAGCGCACGCGCGCGTGCCTCGACGAAGCGAAGCAGCCGTCGCCCCACTCCCCTGCCGTGCGCGGTGGGGTGGACGGCGATGGTGTCGAGGAAGAGATGGTCCTCGAAGGCCTCTACCACGACGAGGCCGCTCACGGGCTCGCCTGTCACGAACACCTTCCCCGCGGCCACGTTCGCCGCGTGGTCCTCCTCCATGGGCTGCGGTACCCGGCCGATGCGCTCGATGTAGGGGCGGAAGGCCGCGTCGATCACGCTCTGGACGACCGGTACGTCGGCCGCTCCGGCCGGCCGGATCTCCTCGTCTGCCATGCCGCGACGGTACCTACCTGATGCCAGTCTGAGCACTCCCTTAACGCGGCCATAAGGATCTCCTCCACCCGTCTCCAGCAGGCGATTTCACGGTTCTGAGGGGCTAGCTTCGGATCACCCCCACGGGATCCGGCCCACTCGGGCCCGGCCCTGTCCCATGCACCGTTTCGAGGAGTTCCCGCATGCCCGCACGCCGCACGGTAGCCACCGTCGCCGCCCTCGGCAGCCTGCCGCTCGTCCTGACCGCGCTGACCGCCACACCGGCGGCCGCGCACGGCTCCATGGGCGACCCGGTCAGCCGGGTCTCGCAGTGCTACGCCGAGGGCCCCGAGAGCCCGAAGTCGGCCGCGTGCAAGGCGGCCGTCGCGGCGGGGGGCACCCAGGCCCTCTACGACTGGAACGGCATCCGCATCGGCGACGCGGGCGGACGGCACCAGCGGCTTATCCCGGACGGCAAGCTGTGCAGCGCGAACAACGCCCAGTTCAAGGGGCTCGACCTGGCCCGCGCCGACTGGCCCGCGACCAGCGTGCGCAGCGGCTCGCACACCTTCAAGTACCGCGTGACGGCGCCCCACAAGGGCACCTTCAAGGTGTACCTCACCAAGTCCGGCTACAACCCGGCCAAGCCGCTGGCCTGGAAGGACCTGGATCTGAAGAACCCGGTGGCGACGTCCACCGACCCGGCGGCCAAGGGCGGTTTCTACACCTTCTCCGGCACCCTGCCCCAGCGTTCGGGCAGGCATCTGCTGTACGCGGTCTGGCAGCGGTCGGACAGCCCGGAGGCGTTCTACTCCTGCTCGGACGTCTCCTTCGGAGGCGGCGGTGACAAGGGGAAGGGCGGCACGGGCCCGGCCCCGGCCCCGACCGCCTCGGCTCCCACCAAGAAGCAGATCGAGGACGGCAGCGACAAGTCGACGATCGAGAACCACGGGCACGGCGACCACGACGCCAAGACGTCGGCGGAGCCGGCCGCCGCCCCGGAGAGCACCACCTCGGGGAACACCGCCTCGGACGAGCCGAAGGCGGCAGCCGCTCCCAACCGCCCCAAGGCGGCCGGTGCCACCGAGAACCTCGCCGAGACCGGTGGCGACACCAGCACGACGTACCTCGCGATCGGCGGCGCGGCCGCGCTGGCGATCGGCTCGTCGGCCCTGTTCCTCACCGCCCGGCGCCGGGCGGTGAGCGGCGGCCGCCACGGCCGCTGACCAGCGTCCGCCCCCTGACTCGGGGCCTGCCCGGCGGCTCAGGCCGGACAGGCCCCGAAACGTTTCCTCTACACGTGTCAGCGGTACGCGTGTCATCGGCCTACACGTGTCAGTCGAACGCCGAAGCACAAGTGGTGGGCCGGGCCCGCTCAGGATCCAGCGCGTTGGCCACCTCGTGGAAGGCGATCCGGTCGAGCAGCCCGATGGCCACATGCTCCGACAGATCCACCGGGCACAGATCCTGGAGCAGGACGTTGCGCACGTCCGGCCCGCTCAGGTACTGGCTGCGCCACGGCGTGACCACCTCGTCGTACTTGGTGGCGATGACGGTGTAGCGCACGCCCGGCACAGTGTCGCCGCCCGCGTTCAGCCGCTCGAGGAAGTCGGAGCCGGCGACCTGGTCGGCGAGGGCGGGGGTGTTCTTCGCCAACAGGTCCGCGGCACCCGGGAAGTAGGGCAGCAGGTTGGCGAATCCGCTCAGGGTGGTCCCGTGGTTGGAGGGTGCGATGCCGACCAGGGCGTTCACCTTGGCCGCTCCGCCGAGGAACCGCAGGTACCAGCGGGGCATCATGCCGCCCTGCGAGTGTCCGACGACGTCGGTCTCGGCGGCGCCGGTCGCGGCGAGCACCTTGTCGACGAAGTCCTTCAGCTGTCCTGCGGACTTCTCGACGGGCCCGAGGCCGTGGAAGAAGGGGACGCCCTCGAGCTGGCCGTAGTCGAGGGAGAAGACGCAGTAGCCGCGGACCTTCAGATAGGGGGCGAGGCCCAGCCAGTTGTCGACGGAGTTCCCGAGGGTGCCGTGGACCAGGACGACGGGGCGGGGATGGGCGGCGGACGGCTTGCAGGAGTAGTCGTTCCAGCCGGCGCTGGGGGCGGCGGCCTGGGCGGTGGTGGCGGGGACGGTGACGGCCGCGGCGGTCAGCAGCAGCGCGGCCAGGGGTCTGAGCACTCGTTTCCAGGGCAGCATCGAGTGATCTCCTTGCGGGTCAAGGGAAGTGCGACGGCACGACGCCTGTGATCCGGATCACGAGGATGCTGTTCACTCGTCAAGTTACGGGCGAGTAGCCAAGCTGGGAAGTTACGCGTCAGTAAAAACTTCCAGCGGCAACCGGCACCGACCACCCCACCCCTGCCACCGCCCTCACCAGGCAGGTCGCAGACACGGTGATCATCAACCCCGGCACCACCTTGACCGTGGAGAACCCGACCGACCGGACCGCGTACTCCTGGGTCACCACCTCCATCGGCCTGGAGGCCCACCTGGCCGACGGCACCCGCATCGCACCGCCGTGGGCCAACTGACGTCACATGGGGGGGAATCACGTGGGGGGATTCACGCCGCCCGTCCCCCTAGCCCCCCGGGCATCACCGCCCGCGGCCCGAACTTCGCTCGCGCGCGGTCCGCGACCTCCTCGATACGGCGGACCCGCTCGTCCACGGGGTCGAAGGTCAGCTGGTAGGAGGCCTGGTCGGCGGGGTCGAGCCCCTCGGCGCGCAGGACGATCGCGCGCACCCGGGCGCGTTGCAGCCCGAGCGCCTCGTACATGCCGTACGCCGTCCTGGTCAGCGCCGGTGAGTGCGCGGTCGGTTCGGTCAGTGTGCGGCTGCGGGTGGTGGCCGACCGGTCGGCGTAGCGCACGGTGAGGGTGAGTGTGCGGCAGACCTTGTCCAGGGCGCGCAGCCGGGCCCCGATCTCCTCGGCGGCCGACAGCAGCGCCCGGCGGTGCCGGTCCGGGTCCAGTTCGTCACGCTCGAAGGGGCGTTCCGTCGCGAGGGACCGGGAGACGGCGTCCGGGACGACCCGGCCGCGGTCGACGCCGTTCGCCTTCTCGCGCAGCTCACGGCCGGCCTTCGCACCGACCAGCCGCTGGAGCGTGGACAGCGGGGCGGCGGCGACCAGGCCGAGGGTGTCGAGGCCGTAGTCGCCCAGCGTACGGGCGGTTTTGGTACCGATGCCGGGCAGCGCGGCGACGGGCTTCTCCGCGAGGAACTCCGCGATGGCGTCCCGTCCCTCGGGCACCGCGGACGTCACCCCGGGCACGGCGTCGCCCAGCGCGACCCGGGCCAGCATCGGCCCGGGCCCGGCGCCGATCACGCAGTCGACGCCGTACAGCGCGAGCGAGCGCACCCGGATCACCGAGGCCAGGGCGACGGCGTCCCGCCCGAAGTACCGCTCGGCGCCCCGCAGGTCGGCCAGCGCCCCGTCCGGCGGCAGGGCCTGGACGACGGGCGTGAACTCCTCGAGCATCCCGAGCAGTCGGGGCAGCTCGGCCTCGCGCGCCGGAGGCAGCTGGAAACGTACGCAGAGGATGGTCATCCCGCACTCCCCGGACTCTGGTGCCACAACTTCCGTCCCACCGCGGGTCCTTCGCCCGCGGGACGCAGATCGGCCCAGGGGTGCATCTCGTACCCCGTGGGCATGCGGATCTTCCGCTGGTCCGTCGGCTCCTGGTCGGCGGAGCCGGCCGGTTCGGGCGCTCCCGCACCGTTGTCACCGAAGACGCCGGCGCCGGCCAGCCTGGCGGCGACCCCCTCCAGCCCCTCCTCCCGGCGCACCTCCAGCAGTTCCGCGAGGTTCCAGGCGGCGGCGCCCACCACGCTGAGGCTGCGCGGGCCGCGCCGCTGCACCACCCCGCGCACCAGCAGCAGCCAGGAGTGGAAGACGGTGTGGGCGCAGGCGTCGTGGGAGTCGTCGAAGAAGGCGAGGTCGACCAGGCCCGTGCCGTCGTCCAGGGTGGAGAAGATGACCCGCTTGCCGGACCGGATCGGCGGCGTCTGGGTGGCCGCCTTGGCACCCGCGACCAGCACGGTCTCCCCGTGCCGCGCCTCCCGCAGCCGCCGCGCCGAAACGACGCCCAACTCGTCGAGGAAGGCACGGTGGTCGTCCATCAGATGACGCGAGGCGTCCATGGACAGCACGCCCAGCTCGGCACTGAGCCGCTCCGCCGAGGTGAGGTCGGGCAGCCCGGCCGGGGCGGTCTTCCGCCCCCCGGCCAAGGGCAGCTGCCCACCGCCCGCACCCCGCGCCCCCCGGTGCAGCTCGGTCAGATGCAGTTGCAGATCACGGCGGTTGGCGCCGAACGCGTCGAGCGCCCCCACCTGCGCGAGCCGCTGGGCCAGCGGACGGCTGGGCCGGCCGCGCTCCCAGAAGTCGACCAGCGAGGCGTACGGCTGCCCGTCGGCGATCCGCGCCGCCTCGGCCTCGCTGACGCCGTGCACATCGGAGAGAGCCAGCCGCAGCCCCCAACTACCGGACACCAGTTCGATACGGTGTGCGACTCCCGACGCGTTCACGTCCAACGGCAGCACCGGCACCCCCCGCCGCCGCGCGTCCGCCAGCAGCAGCCGCTTCGGATACATCCCGGGATCGTGCGTCAGCAGCCCGGCGTAAAAGGCAGCCGGATGATGCGTTTTCAGCCACGCCGACTGGTAGGTCGGCACGGCGAAGGCGACCGCGTGCGCCTTGCAGAAGCCGTAGCTGCCGAAGGCCTCGACGATCTCCCAGGTCCGCTGAATCGTTTCCGCGTCATAGCCCCTGGCCGCCGCGTGCTGCGCGAACCACACCTTGATCCGCCCCTGCGACTCCGGATCCGACAGCCCCCGCCGCACCCGGTCGGCCTCACCCCGCCCGCACCTGGTCATGATGTCGACGATGTCGATGATCTGCTCATGGAAGACGACGACCCCGTACGTCTCCTTCAGCGGCCCTTCCAGGTCCGGATGCGGATAACGGATCGGCGCCCGCCCGTGCCGCGCCTCGATGAACGGCCGCACCATGTCGGCGGCGACCGGCCCGGGCCGGAACAGCGAGATGTCGACGACGAGATCGTGGAACGTGGCCGGCTGGAGCCGCCCGACCAGGTCCCGCTGCCCCGGCGACTCGATCTGGAAGCACCCGAGCGTCTCGGCGGACCGAATCAGCTGGTATGTCTCCGAGTCCCCAGGCGGCAGGGCATCCAGATCAACCCTCGCCCCCGACACCCGCTCCACTTCCGCCACCGCGTGCGCCATCGCCGACTGCATCCGCACACCCAGCACGTCCAGCTTCAGCAGCCCGAGGTCCTCGACGTCGTCCTTGTCGAACTGCGACATCGGAAAACCCTCGCCGCTGGTCGGCATGACCGGCGTACGCGCGAGCAGCGAGGCGTCCGACAGCAGCACCCCGCACGGGTGCATGGCCACCCCGCGCGGCAGGGCGTCCAGCCCCTCGACCAGCTCCCACAACCTCCCGTACTTCTCCTTCTCCCCGGCCAGCGCGCGCAGCTCGGGCAGCTCCTCCAGTGCCGCACGGGCGTCCCGCGCCCGGATATGGGGGAAGGACTTGGCGACCCGGTCGATCTCGGCCGGGTCCATCGACAGCGCGGCCCCCACATCCCGGATGGCGTGCCGCACGCGATACGTCTCCGGCATCGCGACCGTCGCGACCCGCTCGGTGCCGAACCGGCCGATGATGGCGCGGTAGACCTCCAGCCGGCGCGCGGACTCCACGTCGATGTCGATGTCGGGCAGCACGACCCGCTCCTTCGACAGGAACCGCTCCATCAGCAGCCGGTGCTCGATCGGATCGGCGTGCGCGATCCCGAGCAGATGGTTGACGAGCGACCCCGCCCCGGACCCCCGGGCGGCCACCCGGATCCCCATCCCCCGCACATCGTCGACCACCTGGGCGACGGTCAGAAAATAGGAAGCGAAGCCATGGTGGGCGATGATGTCCAGCTCATGGTGCATCCGCTCCCAGTACTCCCGCCGCCGGTCGTACCCGCGCAGCACCATCCCCGCCACCGCCCGCGAGGCCAGCGTCCGCTGTGCGGTACGACGCCCGGCGCCGACCAGCTGCGGCTCGGGAAAGTGAACGGTGCCGATGCCGAGATCGTCCTCGGGATCGACCAGGCATTCGGCTGCCGTCGCCTCGGTCTGCTCCACCAGCCGATGCGCGGTGTCCCGCCGGAACCCCGCGGCCTCCACGACCCTCTCCGCCACCCTGAACATGGCTCCCGCCCCCTTGAGCCAGGCCTCGCCGGAGTCCAGCTCCTTGGCCGGGTCGATGGGCACCAGCCGCCGGGCGGCGTCCAGCACATCGGCGACCGGCCCCAGCCCCGAGTCGGCGTACCGTACGGCGTTGCCGAGCACGGGCCGGATCCGCTGCTCGGCGGCGAACCCGACGGTACGGGCGGCCAGCCGCAGGGACCCCGGACCCGTGCCTTTTCGGCCATGCCAGACGGCCTCCAGCCGCAGGTCGTCGCCGTAGACCTCCCGCCAGGGCCCGAGCAGCCGCGCCGCACGATCGGGCCGCCCCGCGGCCAGGGCACGCCCGACATCCGACTCGGGCCCGAGCAGCACGGTCAGCCCCTCGGCCCGGTGCCGCTCCCAGGGCAGCAGCGGAGTGGGCCCCTCCCCGGCGTGCGCCGCCGAGACGAGCCGGCACAGCTCGGCCCACCCCCGGGCACCGTCCCGGGCAAGAAAGATCACGCGGGGAGCCGACTCGTCGACGAAGGCCCCGCCCCGCACCGGAGTCCGCCGCCGCCCCCGCCGGTCCCCGCTCTCCGGAGCCCGGGCGCCCGCCACCGCCAGATCCGCCCCGAACACCGGACGGACCCCCTCCTTCGCGCAGGCCTTCGCGAAGCGGACGGCACCGGCGAGCGTGTCGCGATCGGTGAGAGCCAGGGCGTCCATGCCCCGCTCGGAGGCACGCTCGGCCAGCCGCTCCGGATGCGAGGCTCCATATCGCAACGAGAATCCGGAGACGGTGTGCAGATGCGTGAACCCCGGCACACGCACCTCCCGCACTCGTGAGCCACACCAGCTCTCGAACATCTGTTCCCAGCTACCTCACCCCCACCATAGACCAATTTTCGAATGTGTGTACGACATCCGTTCGGCCCCGCCCCACCTGCGGAAACACCCGGCCGCCCCCGACCGTGGAGGCATGCCGCACAGCTCGTTCCTCAGCGAGGTGAAAGACGCCGTCACCCCCCGGGCCACCCTGCTCATCCTCGGCGTGATCGCTCTCCAGCTGCTGTTCATCGCCTCGTACGTGGGGGCACTGCACGACCCGAGACTCAAGGACGTGCCCTTCGGGGTGGTCGCCCCACAGGCCGCCTCCGCACAAGCGGTGACCCGACTGGAACGACTGCCCGGCTCCCCGCTGGACCCCCGCGCACTGCCCGACGCGGCCACGGCCCGGAACCAGATCACGAACCGGGACATCGACGCCGCCCTGATCATCAACCCGGCGGGCTCCGACACCCTCCTCCTGGCCTCCGGCGGCGGCAGGGTCCTCGCCAGCACCCTGACGACCCTCGTCACCACCCTGGAGAAGTCGGAGAACCGCAGACTCCGCACGGTCGACGTCATCCCGTCCGCCGCCCACGACCCCAACGGACTCTCGTCCTTCTACCTGGTGGTCGGCTGGTGCGTGGGCGGCTACCTGGGCGCGGCGGCCCTCGCGATCAGCGCGGGAGCCAAACCCTCCAACCCCACCCGCGCCGCGATCCGCCTGGCGGTCATGGCCCTGGTCGCGATCATCGGCGGCCTCGGCGGAGCCCTCATCACCGGCCCGGTCCTGGACGCCCTGCCCGGCAGCACAGCGGCCCTCTGGGGCCTGGGCACCCTGATCATCTTCGCGGTGGGCGCGGCCACCCTCGCCCTCCAGGGCATCTTCGGCACGATCGGCATCGGCCTGGTGATCCTGCTGGTGGTGATCCTCGGCAACCCGAGCGCCGGCGGCGCCCTCCCCCCACCCCTGCTCCCGCCCTTCTGGAAGGCGATCGGCCCCGCGCTCCCCCCAGGAGCCGGCACCTGGGCCACCCGCTCGATCGCCTACTTCGAGAACAACGCCATGACCACATCACTCCTGGTACTGACGGCCTGGGCGGTGGCGGGAGCGGCCCTCACCCTGGCGATGGCCGCGACCCGCCGCACAACGCCGTAGCCGACACACGCACCGGCCCGCACCCGCCGGACGACGCAAGGGGCCGTGTCGGGGGGTGTCCGCCCGCAGCGGTTGTCGCGTCAACGAACAGTCAGTCGGCACGCAACCCCATCGCGACGTTCCGAGGACGGACACCCCCCGACACGGCCCCGACCCCCCACCGGCCGACGCCAGGCGCAACGACGGCCGACACACGCAAAAGCCCCGCCCCTCACACAAGGGGCGGGACTTCACAAACCCGCGATTCAGCCGATCTCGGTACCGGTCGCCGACAGCGCCTCGGTCACCGGCTGGAAGAACGTCTCCCCACCGGAGGTGCAGTCACCGCTGCCTCCGGACGTGAGCCCGACCGCCTTGTCGCCCGAGAAGAGCGAGCCGCCGCTGTCACCGGGCTCGGCGCAGACGTCGGTCTGGATCAGCCCGTTGACGATGTCACCGTTGCCGTAGTTCACGGTGGCGTCCAGCCCCGTGACCTTCCCCTCGTGCACCTGCGTCGTCGACCCGCTCCGCGTGACGGCCATACCCACGGTCGCCTCGGCGGCACCCGAGATCTTCTGGGTGGAGCCGTTGTAGAGGTTCACCTCACTCGGGTGAGCCACCTCAGCCGTGTACTTGACCAGCCCGTAGTCGTTGTCCGGGAAGCTGGAGTCCGCGTTGGTGCCGATCTCCTTGCCGCTGGAGTCCGACCAGGTGGAGATGCCCTCGGTGCAGTGCCCGGCGGTCAGGAAGAACGGCTCGCCGCCCTTGACCACGTTGAAGCCGAGCGAGCAGCGGCCGCTGCCACCGGTGATCGCGTCGCCACCGGCGATGAAGGGCTTGTACTCCCCCTTCGACCTCTTCAGCTCGGCCTTCGTCCCGAGCCCGTCGACGACCTTCGTCAGCGTCGCCCACTCGGCCTTGGAGACCGTACGGTCGGCGGTCACGACGACCTTGTTCGTGGTCGGGTCGGTCACCCAGGCGGTGCCGGGGATCGTCGCGTCCGCCTTCAGTGTGCTGCGGGCGCTCTTCAGCTCGGCGAGGGAGTTCGCCACGACTCTCGCCTTGGCGCCGGCCTTCTCGACGGCCTTGGCCGCGGCCTCGTCGAGCACGTTCACCACGAGGTTCTTGCTCTTCGTGTCGTAGTACGTACCCGCCGAGTCGGCGCCCAGGTCCTTGGCCAGCGTCGAGGCGAGCTTTCCGGCCGCGGAGACCGACAGCGGCTGAGGCTCGGAGGCCTTCGCAGGCTCGCTGGCATTCGCAGACTGGAAGGTCACTCCGGCGGCGACGAGTGCGGCGACACCCGCACCTGCCAGGGCTGCACGCCGCTTGGGTATGCGTCGGTGCTTCAACTCACGTCCTCCTGTGGGGGGTCGGCCCGGGAGGTTGTGGGGACCTCGCGAGCCGGAAGGCCTTGTTGACGAGCGCCCACTATTCCGAGGACAACGGGGAGCACACAAGGTCGAGTTCAGGACGCGCGTAGATGACGAACCCCACGCCCCCACATTTTGACCGCGCACGGTCAAATCGGACCCAACTCGCACGCGCTTCACGCGCGTTCACACTGCAAACATTACGCGTGAGTAATGTGTGTGCACTCTGCGAGGTCTGGCCATGGCTGAAAATCACCCAACCAAGTGACCCCAATCGGCATCCGAGGGGCGGACATTGATGCACTTTTCCTTGCATTCCCCCTGAACCATGACAAGCACCTACGAACTCCCCACTCCACAAAGGAAAGCCCCCGCACGCCGTACGTGCGGGGGCTCGAGAAGCTGCCTGCTGCTGCCCGGCAGGGCCTAGTACACGCTGACCCCGTAGGCGCTCAGGGCCTCCGTGACGGGCTGGAAGAACGTCGTACCGCCGGAGGAGCAGTTGCCGCTGCCGCCGGAGGTCAGACCGTACGCGGTGCCGTTGCTGCCGTAGAGAGAGCCGCCGGAGTCACCGGGCTCGGCGCAGACGGTGGTCTGGATCAGGCCGGAGACGATGTCGCCGCCGCCGTAGTTGACGGTGGCGTTGAGGGCGGTGACCCGGCCGCTGTGCGTACCGGTCGTGGAGCCGTCACGGATGACGGTGGTGCCCACGCTCGGGGTGGCCGCGCGCGTGATGTCCACGCCGTTCGCGGTGCCGGGCCTGGACACGGACCCGCTGTAGCGCACCAGACCGTAGTCGTTGCCCGGGAAGCTGGAGCCGGCGGTCGAGCCGATGACCGTGGTGCGGCCGGAGTTGGAGTACCAGGTCCCCGCGCCGTCGGTGCAGTGGCCGGCGGTCAGGAAGAACTGCTGACCGCTGCTGTTCTGGACGTTGAAGCCGAGGGAGCAGCGCCAGCTACTCGCATAGATGGCGTCGCCGCCCTGGATGAGCTTGTTGAACTCGCCGGGGGTGCGCTTGATCGTGAGCGCGTCGGCGTTGGCGCCGGCCTGCTGCTTGATCTTCGCGATCTCGGCCTGGGTGACCGTACTGTCGACGGTGACGAGCACACGGTCGGTCTTGCTGTCGACGGCCCAGGCGGTGCCCGGGATGTCGGCCTTCAGTATCGAGCCGCTCGCGCTCTTGAGCTCGGCGGCGCTGAAGGTGGTGGGGGTGTCGGACGCGTTCGCGCTGGGGATCGCGATCGCTGCGGCGGCGACGAGGCCGGTGGAAACGGCGATCAGCCGGGTCCGTCTCGAGATGCCGCTGCGGGGGGTGGTGCGCTTGATCCTCACTTTTCGTTCCTCCACAGGGGAAGTAGGGGGCCCTCGTGGGGTCTCGGGCCCGTGAGGCGCAGCCTGGGACCGCGCGTCCGGTTCCCGAACACGCCGTGCCCCTGACAAGCGCTGTGGGGGAGTATTCGGCCGAACGGCCGGTAGGCGCAAGGGTGCCTTTCGGCCGTCAACCTTTGAACGATCTTCGCGCTGTGCGCTCCCGCCGCACCTCATGTGCCTGCCCGACGTGTCTCAAGCCGGCGCCCGCTCCCCGGCGGCGTCGGCGAACACGGCCCGCAGCGAGCCGTCGTCCGGTCACGTCCACGGCCGTCCCGCCGGTGCCTCAGCAGTTGCAGCCGCAGTCGCAGCCGTCGCAGCCGCAGTTGTCACAGCAGTTGCCGCAACAGTCGCAGCAGCTGCAGCAGTCCCCGCATCCGCTGCAGTCGCAGTTGCCGCACTGTCCTTCCTTGCGCTCGCCCGTCCACGGGTCCTGGTACGTGCCGCAGCACATCTGACACGTACAGGCGAGCCCGAGCCACACCGCGCACCCGGCGAGCGGGCCGCGCCGGTTGCCGCGCGGCGGCTCCGGCGGCAACGGGACGCCGGGACCGCCCGGGGCGCCGGTGCCGGGCGGCGCATGAGGACCGGCCGCCTCGGGGCCGGCGGTGTGAGCGCAGGTGGCCGTACCGAAGGCACGGTCGACGGAGGTGCGCAGCTCGTGCACGAGGAGCCGGTGGACCAGCCGCCCGTCGGTGAACTCCGCCTCCCGCAGCGCCAGCCGGACGCCGTGCACCGCGTCGTCGGCGAGCCGCCGGGCCTCCACGAGGGAGGTGCCGGTCGCGGTGATCGGGTTCCAGGCGCCTGACGCGGCGTCAGCGTGCCGGTCCTGCACGGCGTCCAGGAGGTGGGCGAGGCGCCCGAAGAGGCGTCCGGCCTCGGCGAGCGGCCCGGCGTTGTACGGCCGGCCGGCGAGGACGGCGGTGTGCGCGAAGGCGGCGGCGGTCGCGGTCTCGGTCGGTTCGGTCACCGTCAGGATCGGTGTCCCGGGCCCGGCGAGCGCCTCTATACCGCCCTGCCGGTCCACGGCATCGACCAGGACGGCCGTGTCGAACCCGACGGCGGAACCGGTGCGCGCCCCGGCGCGGTCCCAGCCCTTCGCGACCCGGCGCGCGGCGCGCGCCACCGGCGCCCGCGCCAGCAGCCCGTCGCCGTCGGCGACATGGTCGCGCACCTTCGCGGAGGCGAGCACCAGCGACACGGCCGCCGCGAGCCGCGCCCCCTCACCGTGCGCGACGGACGCGGTGCGCATCCCGCGCAGCGGACACGGCCCCGCCGTACGCCGTCCCACCCCACCCGACGCTCCGGTCACAGGGCGTGTCTGAGCCTCCGTCAATACAGAGACGAGAAGCCCGTCATAGTTCGTCACGATGCGCGCGAGCTGACCGTGGTCTCCGCGCAATGCGAGACACAGCCCACACAAATGCGCCATCCACTGAGCGGTGAGACTCTCACCGAGCCGATGCCTACAGGGCCTGACCATTCCGAACACGACGTCCCCCGCGCTCCGTACGTTGTTTCGGTGCCGCATGGTATCGGCCAACCTGTTCACCCGTACGCACTCCCCATCACCCAAACGCCGTGAAGAATCATATTTCACTCACAGTCAGCAGTCGTTTACGACAAGGCCCTTGGGAAACACGGACTCTCGACGGAATCGCTGTGCACCAGTACCGTCACAAACCCCCCGTGCGGCGTCTATCCACTTGGCGCGCCATCCGCATCATGGACGACCATAGGGATGCGGAATGCAGAAAGACCGCTGTGAGAGGAGGCGTCCATGGGATCGGTACGCAAGGCAAGTGCCTGGCTTGGCCTCGTCGACGACAACGAAGACGAGCGTTACTACGACGACGACTACTCCGACGGGACCGAGTCCGGGGAGGCCTGGGTCACCGATCCGCGTGTCAAGGTGGCCTCGGACGTCGCCGAGGAGAGAGGCCGTCGCATCGGCACGGTGACCCCGGACAGCTTCCGGGACGCCCGCGCGATCGGCGAGCTGTTCCGCGAGGGCGTGCCGGTCATCATGAACCTCACGGCCATGGACGCCGCCGACGCCAAGCGCGTGGTCGACTTCGCGGCCGGGCTGATCTTCGGCCTGCGGGGTTCGATCGAGCGGGTGTCGACGCGTGTGTTCCTCCTGACCCCGGCCAACACGGAGATCGTGAACGGCGACCCGGCCGGGCACCGCACGGACGGTTTCTTCAACCAGAGCTGAGGCAGGGCCGCTCACCGGCCCTGCCCCCGCGCGGGGTTCACCGGACGGCGTCTACCGGAAGGCGTCGAGTCCGGTGAGCGCCTTGCCCAGCACGAGCTGGTGCATCTCGACGGTGCCCTCGTAGGTGAGCACCGACTCGAGGTTCGTCGCGTGCCGCATCACGGGGTATTCGAGCGAGATCCCGTTGGCGCCGAGAATGGTCCGGGCCGTGCGGCAGATCTCGATCGCTTCCCGGACGTTGTTGAGCTTGCCGAAGCTGACCTGCTCGGGACGCAGGCGGCCGGCGTCCATCCGCCGCCCCAGATGGTGGGCGAGCAGAATCCCCTTGTGCAGTTCGACCGCCATGTCGGCGAGTTTGGCCTGGGTGAGCTGGAAGCCGCCGATGGGCCGCCCGAACTGCTCCCTCGACTTCGCGTAGTCGACCGCGGCCTCGAAGGAACTGCGGGCCGCGCCCATGGCGCCCCAGACGATTCCGTACCGGGCGTGGGACAGACAGCTGAGCGGTCCGCGCAGACCGGTGACCTCCGGAAGTACGGCGTCCGCGGGCAGTCGTACGTCGTCGAGGACGAGTTCGCTGGTGACGGAGGCGCGCAGGGACCACTTGTGCTTGATCTCCGGCGCGGAGAACCCGCTGCTGCCGGTGGGCACCACGAACCCCCGGACCCCGTCGTCCGTCTGCGCCCACACGACGGCCACTCCGGCCACGGACCCGTTGGTGATCCACATCTTGCGACCGTTGAGCACCCAGTCGGAGCCGTCGCGTTTGGCGTACGTCCGCATGGAGGCGGGGTCGGAGCCGTGGTCGGGCTCGGTGAGCCCGAAGCACCCGATGATCTCGCCGGAGGCCATGCGGGGCAGCCACTCCCGCTTCTGTGCCTCACTCCCGAACCGGTGGATGGCGTACATGGCGAGGGAGCCCTGCACGGAGACGAGGGAACGAATGCCTGAGTCGGCGGCCTCCAGCTCCAGGCAGGCGAGCCCGTACTGCACGGCGGAGGCGCCGGCGCACCCGTACCCGCTCAGCGACATGCCGAGCGCGCCGAGCCCTCCGAGCTCCCTCGCCAGCTCCCGGATCTCCGGCAGCTCCCCCTTCTCGTACCAGTCGGCCACGTACGGCAGCACCCGGTCCGCGGCCCAGGCCCTGACGGTGTCCCTGATCCCGAGGTCCTCCGGATCCAGCAGATCGTCGAGACCGAGCGGGTCGCCTGGGTCGAAGGGAGGAATCCTGGACGACTCGGACATGCTGACACCCTCCGAAACTCTTTAACTAGCACCGCTAGCCAAGACGCTACGACGCCTGCCCACCCACGCACCACCCGTAGCTCCCGACTGACGAGTGAAGGCCCCCCGTGGGGGCGGAACACCATCGCCGCCCGCGGGCCCGATCCCCCACATCCATTCCCCCGGGCACAGCCCGGGGGAACCGCCGCTGAACCACCCCACCACCGAACCGCCAAACCACGGCACCCCGCACCACCGAGCCACCGCACCACCGCACCACCGGGCCACCGGGCCACCGGGCCACCGAACCGCCAGGCCGCCGGGCCACCGGGCCACCGGGCCACCGGGCCACCGGGCCACCGCACCCCCGAGCCGCGGGGCCACCGCACCACCGGGCCACCAGGCCACCGCACCCCCGGGCCGCCGGGCCACCGGGCCACCGGGCCGCCAGACCGCCAGACCGCGGGGCCACCGAGCCGCGGGGCCACCGCACCCCCCAGCCGCGGGGCCACCGCACCACCGGGCCACCGCACCACCAAGCCCCCGACCACCCCAACGGCAGCCGGCTCCGGCCCAAGCCCGACACTCCCGCCCCAGACCCCCGCAAGCCGCCCGCGGCGCCCCGCCCCCACGGGCGACCCGGGCCCCTCGATCGGGAGTTACGGGCGGTGCGTGGGTGGGCAAGATTCACACCGAGACGCGCGACTCCGCGGCATCCCTCGGCGCGGGTACCTCCACCGCACCCGCCGCCTCCTCCTCACACTGCATGGTCCGCGGCAACCGCAACGCCATCGCCGCCCCGAGCAGCAGCAACCCCGCGCTCACCAGCAATGTCACATGCAGCCCGTGCACGAACGCGTCCCGGGCGGCATGCCGCAGCGCGGCCCCGGCCGACCCGCCCAGCTGCGCGGCGACCTCGTAGGCCTCCCCCAGCGAATGCCCCGCCGAGGAGGACGCAGACTCCGGCACTCCCGACACACTCGACAGTCCAGGCGCGTACGCCGCGTTCATCACGCTGCCGAGCAGCGCGATCCCGATCCCCGCCCCGAGCTGGTACGACGTCTCCCCGATCGCCGCCGCCCCGCCGGCCTGCTCCTGCGGCGCCTCGCTCAGCATCGACTCGTACGCCCCGAACAGCGTCGTCTCCAGCCCGAAGCCCAGCAGCACGAACGCGGCCAGCATCAGCGCGCACTGGTCCGTACGCCCCAGCGCCGTCAGCAGCAGCACCGCGAACGCCGTGACACAGAACCCGACGCTCACCATCCGCCGCGGCCCGAACCGCCGCAGCATCCGCGCCCCGGCCAGCCCAGCCGCCATCGCGGCGAACGTCAGCGGCAGCAGCCGCAGCCCCGTCTCCAGCGGCGACAGCCCGAGCACCAGCTGGAGGTACTGCGCCGCGATCAACTCGAGACCGACCAGCGCGAGCATCGCCAGCACGATGCAGCCGACGGACGTACTGAACGCCGGCCGCGCGAACATCTTGAGGTCGACCAGCGGATACGTCCGCCGCCGCTGCCGCCGTACGAAGCCCAGCAGCAGCACCGCACCCAGGACCAGCGGCAGCACGGTGAACATGCTCCACACCGGCTCCCCGCCCCCGAGCCGCTTGACGCCCAGCACCATGCCGAACAGCCCGGCCGCCGCCATCAGGGCGCCGATGACGTCCCAGGGGCCGTTGCCGTCGCCCTTCGACTCGGGCAGCAGCAGCCGCCCCACCGGAAGACTGACCAGCATCAACGGAATGTTGACGAGGAAGACCGAACCCCACCAGAAGTGCTCCAGCAGGAAGCCGCCGAGCAGCGGCCCGACCGCCGCGCCCACCGCGGCCACGGCGCTCCAGATGCCGATCGCGAGCGCCCGCTCGCGCCGGTCCGGGAAGACCTGGCGCAGGATCGACAGGGTCGCGGGCATGATCATCGCGCCGCCCACGCCGAGCAGCGCCCGCGCCACGATCAGTACCTGGGCGTTGTCCGCCAGGGCGGCCATACCGGAGGCCACGCCGAACAGCGCGTACCCGAGGAGCAGGACCCTTCGGCGTCCGACGCGGTCGCCCAGCGTGCCGAAGAGGATCAGCAGCGAGGCGCAGACGAGCGGGTAGACGTCGACGATCCAGAGCAGCTCGATCCCGCCGGGCCTCAGGTCCTCGGTGACGGCGGGGACCGCCACGTGCAGCACGGTGGCGTCGACGGCGACCAGCAGCAGGCTGACGCAGAGGACGACGAGAACCACCCAGCGGTTGGCACCGGCCCCGGCCGCCCGACGGCGCAGCGCAGCAGCGGCCGTGGTCGTCCCGGACATGTACGTACCTCCCAGATGTTCCCTCGCGATCGGCGGGCTCACGGGGTGGGGGACGCCCCCGCGACTCGGCCGGAGAGGAGCGGTGGTGGTCTCCGGCCCGCGCAAACGAAAAGCGAGTGACACGTCAGCGTACGCGAGTCCCCGCCGGAGCCTAGTGGCGGACCTCTCACAGTTCCGGCGGAACGATGTGGCGTACGCCACTCCCCCGCCGCTCCCCTCTGCGTCGACCACGCCCCAGCCGGCCGCCCGGTTCCGCCCCGGGTCGATAATCGGGCGCGTGACCGATCTCGAGACGCGCGTGGCCCCGTCCCGCGCCGGGGCGCTGCGCCGGGCGGCCCCGGCGCTGCTGGGGTACGCGGCCGTGCGCGCCCTGGGCCTCGTCGCCCTGGCCGTGTGGAGCGCGGCCCGCGACAAGAACGCGTACACGCTGCTGACCGCTCGCTGGGACTCGCTCTGGTACACCAGGGTCGCCGAGCTCGGCTACGGCTACGAGGTGCGCCTGGCGAACGGGGACGTGCACTCCAATCTCGCGTTCTTCCCGCTGCTGCCCTGGCTGGAGCGGCTGGTGACGGCGGTGTCCCCGCTGTCGTACGCGGACGGGGGTTTCCTGGTCAGCCTGTTCGCCTCCCTCGCCGCGGCCTGGGGGATCTTCGCGGTGGCCGACCATGTGTACGGCCGCCGGGCCGGGGTGTGCGCGGTGCTGCTGTGGGCCGTCCTCCCGGTCGGGATCGTGCAGTCGATGGCGTACAGCGAGTCCCTGTTCACGGCGCTCGCCGCGTGGGCGCTGTACGCGGTCCTGACCGGCCGCTGGCCGATGGCGGGCGCGCTGGCCCTGCTGGCGGGGCTGACCCGCCCGGTGGGGATGGCGGTGGTGGCGGCGGTGTGGGTGGCGGCTATCGCCTCTTTCGTGCGGGACCGACGCGGGCGCGAGCCGGACGGCGCACGGATCACGCCAAGCACCCCCGCATCCGCCCCTCTCCCCTCGTCCGCCGACGCCTCTCGTGTCCTCGGCATGCTGCTGGCTCCCCTCGGCACCGCCGGCTACGTGTTGTGGGTCGGCCACCACACCGGCAAGGGGCCGCTCGGTTATCTCGACGTGCAGGCGGGGTGGCGCAACGGCTTCGACGGCGGTTACGCCTTCGCCCGGTTCGTCGGCGACAAGTTCACGTCGTTTCCCTCGGCCCTGGCCGGCGTCGGGCTGATCGTCGGGGTCGCGTCAGTCGTCTGGCTGTATGTGATCGGGGTACGTCAGCGCCAGCCGCTCCCGCTGCTGGTCTACACGGGGGTCGTCACCGCGCTCGCGCTGTGCGCGTCGAGCTACTTCGGCTCGAAACCGCGCCTGCTGGTGCCCGCCTTCCCGCTGCTGCTGCCCCTCGCTCTGGCCATGTCCAGAGCGCGTATCCGCAGCTCAGCGGCGGTGTTGGGGTCCGTGGCCATGACCTCGGCGGTGTACGGGGCGTTCTGGCTGAACGGCTCCGGTCCGCCCTGACCCGCTGTGAGCGCCGGGGGAATTCCGCACCATGCCACGGTGAACGAATTCAAAAGCGCAATAAAACCCCCATCCGAAATGATCAAAGGAATTGAAGGCCGCAGCGGCCGACGATTGCAGATTCGGTGGAAATAAACCTCCTCCTGAGAGGAATCCCACATCACATCGTCATCACAAAGCCGTTGATTCGCCCGGGATCAGAGCTCACTCGCTGTAACGTCGATTGGGTGCGTACCGAACCGAAGCTCACCCGTCTGGACCGGGTGTTCGCCCGGCTGGATCGTGAGCCGGAACGACCCGCCCACATCGATGTGCCGAAGATGAGCAGGCACCGCATCGTGCTCGTCGCCGCCACCGCGGCGTTCTACGGCGCGATCGTGTGGGCCGTGGTGATCACGTCCTGGCTGGTCCGACTCGACTGGCAGGTCATGTTCTTCCGGCCGTACCAGCAGTGGTCGGAGATCCACTGGTTCGTCGACTACTACGTGGTGCTCGGCCAGCGCGGCCCGACCGCGGTGATGGTCGCGGCCTGGCTGGGCTGGCGCTCGTGGCGGCAGCACACCCTGCGTCCGCTGCTCGCCCTCGGCGTCTCACTGCTGCTGCTGAACATCACGGTCGGCGCCGCCAAGTACGGCATGGGCCGCCTGGGACCGCACTACGCGACCGTGATCGGCTCCAACGAGATGTGGCGCGGCGGCGATATATTTCCGAGCGGTCACACCGCCAACGCCGTGGTGACCTGGGGAATCCTGGCCTACCTGGCTTCCAGCGGGAGAGCGCAGCGCTGGCTGTCGGCGGTGTCCGCCGTGACCTCGCTCGGCGTCGGACTGGCCACCGTCTACCTCGGTACGCACTGGCTGAGCGATGTGCTCCTGGGCTGGGTCGCCGGCCTGCTGATCATGCTCGCCCTGCCGTGGTTCGAGCCGCTGATCGCCCGGGCCGAGGCCAGGATCTTCGAGCTGCGCGACCGCTGGCGGTCCCGCCGGAGCAGTACGGCTTCCGTCCCGGTCAGCGCACCGCCCGTGGCGGTAACGCCGCTGCCCGCCGACCGGGACGACGTGGCGGCCCGTTCCCCCCGGGCCCCGGCCTATCTGGCCCCTGGGCCGCACACGACCCGCTCGGAGCGCACCCCGGTCACCCCGGCCGGCAGCCGCCGCCCGCCGCACCCGGAGCGGCTCCCGCGCGGGTCGACCTCCTCGGCCCACCCCTGACGGGCACACGAAGGCCCCGGTTCCGGAGCGGAACCGGGGCCTTCGCCCTGTCTCAGCCCTTCCAGGCGCGTGCCACGCGGCCGCCCTTCACCTCGAAGTTCAGCCGTCCCACGCGGTACTCCATCGTGATGATCGCCCCCGGCGGCAACGAGCGCACCGTCTGCCAGCCGCGCTCACGCGCGAGGTGTTCGGCCCGGTCGGCCGCCAGGCCGACATAGGTGTCCGGGCTGTCGTCGGGTTCCGCGGAAGGTGTCGGAATCGGTGCCATGCCGCCACGCTACCCCTGGCGGCTGTCCGGCCCCGGTCACACTTCTGTCACAAGATCACGACAGCTGTTTCCGGCGATGTCCGTCACCCGGACGAGCGGTTCCCCAGGCCTTCCGTAGGCCTTCCGCAGGCATTCGATCGCAATTCCCGCGTGTCACATGAGCTCCTGGAAAAGCCCGACGGAAAGTTCCGGGAGAAGTACCCGCCGGAGCTCCATTCCATTCCGGCGCCACTTCCGGTCCGGCCGGTCCGGCACCGCACAGGAAATGCGTGGATCGGGCACGGAGAGGCCGATACGCCCCTGTCGGAGCGCTTGGTGACCCGAGCATCATGGCGTGGGCTCGCGGGCACCTGCGGCGCGGGCTTCGGCGGGCCCGGTGCGCGATGAGCGAAGGGGCGAGCGAGCGATGGGGACGCAGACCGTACAGGCGACGGCGCGGACCGCGCCGAGGACACGGCACGGGCGGGTGGTGGTCGACTGGCTGACGACGACGGACCACAAGAAGATCGGCCACCTCTACCTGGTCACGTCGTTCCTCTTCTTCCTGGTCGCCGGGGTGATGGCGCTGCTGATGCGCGCCGAACTGGCCCGCCCGGGGCTCCAGATCATCGACAACACCCAGTTCAACCAGGCGTTCACGCTGCACGGCACGATCATGCTGCTGCTGTTCGCGACGCCGACCTTCGCGGGCTTCGCCAACGAGCTGATGCCGCTCCAGATCGGCGCCCCCGACGTCGCCTTCCCCCGGCTGAACATGCTCTCGTACTGGCTGTTCCTCTTCGGCGGGCTGATCGTGCTCGGCTCGCTGCTGGTGCCCTCCGGCCCTGCGGACTTCGGCTGGACCGCCTACGCCCCGCTCAACAGCGCGGAGCGCACACCGGGTCTCGGGGCCGATCTGTGGATCATGGGGCTGGCACTGTCCGGGTTCGGGACGATCCTCGGCGCGGTCAACTTCATCACCACCATCATCGGGATGCGCGCCCCCGGCATGACGATGTTCCGGATGCCGATCTTCGTCTGGAACACGCTGTTCACGTCGATCATGATCCTGATGGCGTTCCCGGTGCTGGCGGCGGCGCTGCTGGTGCTGGAGGCGGACCGGCGGTTCGGCTCGCAGGTCTTCGACCCGGCCAACGGCGGGGCGATCCTGTGGCAGCACCTCTTCTGGTTCTTCGGGCATCCCGAGGTGTACATCATCGCGCTGCCGTTCTTCGGGATCATCACGGAGATCATCCCGGTCTTCTGCCGCAAGCCCATGTTCGGCTATCTGACGCTGGTGGGCGCGACGATGGCGATCACCGGTCTGTCGATGATCGTGTGGGCGCACCACATGTTCGCCACGGGCGCGGTGCTGCTGCCCTTCTTCTCCCTCATGAGCTTCCTGATCGCCGTGCCGACGGGCGTGAAGTTCTTCAACTGGACCGGCACCATGCTCAAGGGCTCGCTGTCCTTCGAGACCCCGATGCTGTGGGCGACGGGCTTCCTGGTGACGTTCCTCTTCGGCGGGCTGACCGGGGTGATCCTGGCGTCGCCGCCGATGGACTTCCAGGTGACGGACTCGTACTTCGTGGTCGCGCACTTCCACTACGTCGTCTTCGGCACCGTCGTCTTCGCGATCTTCGGCGGCTTCTTCTTCTGGTGGCCGAAGTTCACCGGGAAGATGCTCGACGAACGGCTCGGCAAGATCCAGTTCTGGGTGCTCTTCGTCGGCTTCCACACCACGTTCCTGGTGCAGCACTGGCTGGGCGCCGAGGGCATGCCCCGCCGGTACGCGGACTACCTCGCCGCGGACGGGTTCACCGCGCTCAACACCGTCTCGACGATCGGCGCGTTCCTGCTCGGCATGTCGACGCTGCCGTTCCTCTACAACGTGTGGAAGACCGCCAAGTACGGCGAGAAGGTCGAGGTCGACGACCCCTGGGGCTACGGCCGCTCCCTGGAGTGGGCGACGTCCTGCCCGCCGCCCCGGCACAACTTCACGACGCTGCCCCGGATCCGGTCGGAGTCGCCGGCGTTCGATCTGCACCATCCGGAGTACGCGGCGGTGACTGCGCAGCCCGAGCCAAAGCGCCATCAAGCCGGTCGCGAGTCCTCCTGACCGCGTCGATCAGCTCCACCGGCTCCAGCACCTCGAACTCGAAGCCCAGCATCACCACGTGGATCACCATCACGTCGAGGCTCCCGGCACCGCAGCGCAGCAGGCAGGTTTCAGGGCCCTCGGCCTCCAGCACCCCCGCGGAGGGGGAGATGTGGGCGGCGGCCTCCTCCAGGGGTGCCAGGAGCCGCACCACGGCGTGGGCGGCGTACACGCGCGTGGAGACACCCTGGGAGACGTAGGCGGCCAGGTCCTCGGCGGGCGGCGGGCGGGGTACGAAGCGCGGGCCGTGCGGCGGCCGGGGCGTGACGCGGTCCACGCGGAAGGTGCGCCAGTCCTCCCGCTCCAGGTCCCAGGCGACCAGGTACCAGCGTCGCTCGGTGCACACCAGGCGGTGCGGTTCGACGCTGCGGCGGCTGAGGGTGCCGTCGTGGCCGCGGTACTCGAAGCGCAGCCGCTCGGCGTCCCGGCAGAGATGGGCGAGCTCGGTCAGCACGACGGGGTCGACGGCGTCGGGCACGGGGCCGCGCAGCATCGGCACGGTGAAGGCGTTGAGGGCACCCACCCGGCGGCGCAGCCGGTTCGGCAGCACGTGTTCCAGCTTGGCGAGGGCCCTTATCGAGGTCTCGCCGATGCCTTCGATGCCCTGTCCGGCGGCCGTGCGCAGCCCGACCGCCACCGCCACGGCCTCGTCGTCGTCCAGCAGGAGGGGCGGCAGTTCGGCGCCGGCGCCCAGCTGGTAGCCGCCGCCCGTGCCGGGGCTGGCGTTGACCGGGTAGCCGAGCTCGCGCAGCCGGTCGACGTCGCGGCGCACGGTGCGGGCGCTGACGCCGAGCCGCTCGGAAAGGTCGGCGCCGGACCACTCGCGGTGGGCCTGGAGCAGGGACAGCAGACGCAGCAGGCGGGCCGAGGTCTCCAACATGGGAGCGAGTCTGTCAGCCCTTGCGGACAGCTGCTGTCCTCATGCCCCCTGCCGTCCTCAGGGCTCATACGCCAGTTGCGGTACGTCGAAGCAGGTGCGGTCCATGTCGCCCTGGCCGACCCAGCCCTCGCCGTCCTGCCAGCGGGCCACCGACAGGCAGGTCTCGCGGGTCCTCGGGGGTTCGGCGAGCCGCTGGAACTCGACGGGCAGGAGCAGCCCGCCCGCCGTGTAGCCCTGGCTGCGGTTCATGTAGCCGTCGACGCACGCGCGCGTGATGCCGCTCTTCGCGCAGGACTTAGCCGCGTCCGTGAACCAGCGGGCTGCGGCCCACCCCTCCAGCTGCCACTGGGAGTGCGTCTTCAGGCCTTTCGTCGCCTCGCGGAACTCCCGTACGGCCGGATGGCCGGTGTCGTCGAAGTCGCGGCTCGCGCCGGTGGCCCAGAGGGCGTTGCGGCAGCGCGGGGCGTCCTCGTAGTCGTCGGGGACGGTGGACGTCCAGTTCTGCACGTTGGTCACCTTGGCGGTGACATGGGCGCCGACCTCGTCCATGGCCTGGCAGAGCCGGGCGTTGCCGTGCGAGTCGATGGCGTCGAAGACCAGGTCGGCGCCCCGTTCCTTCAGGTCGGCGGCGACGGCGCGGAAGTTGGGCAGGGCGAAGTCGACCTGCTCGGTGACGACCTTGTAGCCCTCGGCGCGCAGGCCCCGCTCGACGAGCCGGGCGTAGGCGGCGGACGCGGACTGGTTGTAGGAGACGACGGCGGCGGTACGGGCGCCGTGCTCGCGTTTGAAGTAGCGGTATACCTCGGTGCCGCCGTACAGCTTGCCGTCCCAGCCGGTGGTGCCGTCGCGGGGCGCGAGGCTGCCGTAGATGCCGTAGAGGTGCGGGTAGGTGTCATAGGCGCCGCCGATGGGCTGGCCGCCGATGTCGGGCACGCGCGCGCGGGAGACGCGGGAGGCGCCCGCGTAGTCCAGGGCGGTGGTGGCGACCAGGGCGACGACGTCGTCCTCCTCGACGAGCTTGTGCACGCACTCGTTGTTGCCGACGCCGCTGCCGCCGTCGTCGCACGTGCGCACCTCGACGCGGCGGCCGTCGATGCCCCCGCGCGCGTTGAGCCGGTCGAACCAGGCCTCGGCGCCGTCGCGCGGGCCCGTGAAGGCGCTGCCGCCGACCGGGCTGGTGGCGCTGGTGATGATGCCGACCCGCAGCGGGGCGGAGTCGCGGGGCGCCGGGGTGCGGTCGTCGTGCTCGAAGTCGCTCTCCGGGAGCCGGCTGCCGCAGGCCGCGCTCAGGGCGAGCAGCAGCACCGCGGCGAGGATCTCAGCAGCCCGGGACCGGCGACCCATTGCCGCTCATCTGCACCAGCGAGCACAGCGTCTTGACGGAGACCTTCCAGGTGCCGTCCTGCTCGACGGCTGTCCCGGAGGCGTCCGGCAGGGCGGTGGCCCCCTTCAGAGTGAGCGTGTACGTCACGTCCGCCCCGGTCGCCGAGGTGAACTCGACCTTGGTGACCTGTGCCTCGACCTGCCCGCCGCGTTCGTCACCGCTGAAGGCCTGCAGCACCGGGCCCATCCGGTCGCCGTTCTCCAGGACGGCCTGCTTGTCCTCGGTCGAGGTCTGCGGGTCGAAGAACGTCTCCCAGTTCTGCTTGATCTCCTTCTCGGCCGCGGCCCGGTCCGCCGGCGCGCTCGCCGGGGCGCTCGTGGTCCGCTCCGCGGTCGGTGTGGGCGGCCTGGTCTCGCTGGCGCCGCCGCTGTCATCACTGCACGCCGCGAGGGCCGGGGCGAGGGCCAGGACCAGGGCGGCCGCGATCGCTGTGCCCCGTCCCGCGGCTCGCGGGCCCTCTGTCGCTCTACCCCGCCTGAGGTCGCTGCCGAGAACCATCTGGCTCACCACCGGGTGTCGGTCCGGGCCATGTGCGCCCGGTGCTTTCAGGGTCAGCTTCCACAGGGCATAGTGCAAGCGATCGCCGGACTTGAACAGGCAGCCAGGCACACAGCCGAACCGACGTGTGGGAGCCAGCGATGCGTACCAGCCGACTGCGGACCGTGCATCCCGTCCTGTGGACCGGCTGGGCCGCGCTGGCCGCGGGCGCGGTGCTGTGCGTCGTGGGCTGGTACGGCGTCTCCGGCGAGCGCTTCGCGGAACGGCAGCTGCCCTATCTCGCCTCCTGCACGGTCCCCGGCGCCGCGCTGATCGTCTCCGGGGCGGTGCTGCTGGCCCATGGCCGGGGCTCGATCGCCGCCGCGCGGGTGGAGGAGCTGTACGGCCTGCTGGTGGCCGCCGAGCCCGGCGAAGCGGACGAGACCGGGCAGGCCTCCGTCGCACCCCTGGCGGTCAGCGGCGAACGGCTGATGGTGCCGGGCGGCACGCTGTGGCACCGCGCGGACTGCCCGCTGGTCGCCGGCAAGGCGGAGGCGGTCCCGGTGGACTCCGAGCTGGTGGCGAGCGGTGAACTGAGCCCCTGCCCGATCTGCGAGCCGGCCGAAGAAACCGACTGATGTCCTCGCTGACGTACGACCTCACCCTCGCCGGCCTCTCGGTCGGCAGCGCGGCGGCGCTGACCGGGATCGGCCTGATCGTGACGTACCGCGCGACAGGCGTGCTGAACTTCGCGCACGGCGCGATCGCGATGGTGTGCGCGTATGTGCTGCGGCAGTGCGTGGTCGAGTGGGGCTGGCCGCTGTGGCTCGGGGCCACGGTGACCCTGCTGGTGCTGGCGCCCGGGCTGGGTGTCGTACTGGAACGGTTCGTCTTCCGGCCGCTGGCGGTACTCGGCGGCGACCCGGCGCAGACGCTGGTGGCGTCCATCGGGGTGTTCGTGCTGCTGGTGGGCGGGGCGGCGCTGCTGTGGGGGCAGGGGGCGCGGGAGGACGCGCCGGAGCTGGTGCCGGACGAGCCGTGGGGGCAGCTGGCCGTGGTGCTGGTGCTGGCCGCCGGGGTCACTGCGGTGGTCCGCTGGACGCGGTTCGGGCGGGAGCTGCGGGCCGTGGTCGACGACCGGCGGCTCGCCGCGCTGGGCGGCATCGACGCGGACCGGGTCGCGGCGGCGGGCTGGGCGTTCGGCTCGTTCACGGCGGGTCTGACGGGCGTGCTGCTGGCGCCGTACGTGCGTCTCGACCCGTACGGGCTGCCGCTGCTCGTGATGGAGGTCGTGGCGGTCGCGGTGGCCGCGCGGATGCGGAGCCTGCCGGTCGCGGTGGTGGTGGCGCTGGGCATCGGGGTGGCGCAGAGTCAGCTGACGCGGCTGCATCCGTCGGGCTCGGGCGAGCCGCTGCTCCAGGCGGTCGGCACGAACCTGTTCGTCGTCGCCCTGCTGGTCGCGGCGCTGGCCCTGCCGGCGGCCGACACGCGTGACGCGCTGCCGCGCACGGCCACCGCGCGCGTGCGGACCCCGCCTGGCGCCTGGATCGTGGCGCTCGTCCTGTTCCTGCTGCCGCTGGGTCTCGCCGGCCGGGACCTGCACACCTCGGTCCAGGTGCCGGCGCTGGCCGTGATCCTGCTGTCCCTGGTGGTGGTCACCGGCCGGGGCGGCCAGATCTCGCTGGGCCAGGCGGCGTACGCGGGTCTGGGCGCGCTGTTCACCGCGCTGCTGGCGGCCGGCCGCTTCCCGGGGCTGCCCCGCCTGCCGGAGCTGGCGGCCCTCGTGGTGGCGGTCGTGCTGGTGGCGCCGCTCGGCCTGCTCACCGGCTGGCCGGCGATCGGCCGCCGGGGCCTGGCGCTGGCGCTGGCGACGTTCGCGGTCGGCGTGGGGGTGAGCCGATTCGTCTTCGCCCAGCCGTACGCCACGTCGGGCCTGTCGCTGAGCCGCCCGGCGGGTTTCGACGGGGACCGTGCCTACTACGTCCTGGAGCTGCTCCTGCTGGCGGTCGCGCTGCTGGCGGCGCACGCCCTGCGCCGGGGGCGGACGGGCCGGGCCCTGGCGGCCATGCGGGACCACGAGCGGGGCGCGCAGGCGGCGGGCGTCCGGGTGCCGTCCCTCAAGCTGCTGGCCTTCGTCGCGGGCGCGGCGCTGGCAGCGCTGGGCGGCGGCATGCTCGGCATGGGCCTGCGCGCCTTCGACGCCGCCGCGTACGACCCGGTGCGCGGCCTGCTGTGGTTCGCGGCGGTTGTGGTGCTGGGCGCCGACAGCACCCTCGGCGCCCTCGCCGCCGCGGCCCTCCTGGTCGGCCTGGACGCGGGCACCCGGGGCGGGGTCGCAGCGGCGCTGATCGGCGTCCTGGCGATCCTCGTGGGCCGCTTCCCCGGCGGCCCGTACGAGGTTCTGCGCACGGCGGCGGAACGTCTGCGGTCGCGCCGCCGCCCGGCCCTGACACCGGCGGGAGTGCGGGCCCGCGAACTGCTGCGTCCGGCAGGACCGCGGGAGGCCCGGAGGCCACCGGTGCCGACGGGGGCGACAGGTGTGGCGCGAGGAGCCGGGCCTGAGGCGGCGACGGACGCGACGCCGGCAGCCGGACCGGAGTCAGCGGAGGGGAAACACGGCGCCGGGGTCGGCGAAAGCGGCACGGCATCGCACGCCGCCGGTCCGGACGCGGACAGCCGACGATCCGCTCTCGAACCCCCGGCCCGGCAGCCGCCCGGGACACCGGGGCGCCCGCCCTCGGGTACGCCGGGCGCTCCCAGGACCAGTCCCGTACGCCGCGGCTCGCCGGGCACACCACACCCCGCCAGGGCGGTGTCCACCGTCTCCCCCCTCCTCACCGCCCGTCACCTGCACGCCCGCTACGGCGGCTTCACCGCACTCGACGGAGTCGACCTGGACCTCTCCCCCGGCCGGATCACCGCGGTCGTGGGCCCCAACGGGGCCGGGAAGAGCACCCTGTTCCACTGTCTGGCCGGGACGCTGCGGCCCGCGCGCGGAACCGTGCGGCTCGGCGGGCGGGACATCACCGCGCTCCCCGCACACGCCCGGACCCGGCTCGGTGTCGCACGGACGTTCCAGCAACTGGCCGTCTTCCCGTCGCTGACCGTGGCCGAGAACGTCCGCGTCGGCGCCGAGCAGGGCCGGGTGGCCGACCCGGGCGCGGTGGAGCGGACGCTCAGGCTGCTCGGGCTGGACGGGCCGGTGCGGGCCCTGCCCGCCGCGGGGCTGCCCACCGGGACCCTGCGCCGCGTGGAGCTGGCCCGGGTCCTCGCGGGCGGCCCCCGCGTGCTGCTGCTCGACGAGCCCACCGCCGGCCTCGACAGCGCCGAAGTGACCGCCCTGGCCCGGGTGCTGAAGGCCCTGGCCGCCGACGGCACGGCGCTGCTCGTCGTGGAGCACGACCTGGACCTGGTCGCGGGCCTCGCCGATGTCGTGCACGTGATGACCGCGGGCCGGATCGTCGCCTCCGGTCCGCCCGGGCGCGTCCTGGACGCCCTGGGAACGGCGGCCGGGCGATGACGACGATCTCCCTGCGCCACGCGCGCGTGCGCTACGGCCCGCTGGAGGCCCTGCACGGCGTCACCCTCGCCGCCCCCGGCCCCGGCCTCACCGTCCTGCTGGGCCGCAACGGCTCCGGCCGCACCACCGCCCTGCGCGCGCTGGCCGGCACGGTGCCCCTGTCGGGCGGGGCCGTGGTGTGGGACGGCGCCGACGTGACCCGCGTACCGGCCTACGAGCGGGCCCGGCGCGGGCTGTGCCTGGTGCCGGAGCGGCAGGCCGTGTTCGGCTCGCTGAGCGTGCGCGAGAACCTCGGGCTCGCCGCCCCGGACCCCGCGCCGGCCCTCGACGCCTATCCGCAGCTGCGTCCGCTGCTGGAGCGGCGCGCCGGCACCCTCTCCGGCGGGGAGCAGCGCATGCTCGCCCTGTCCCGCGCCCTGCTGGCGCGCGCACGCGTGGTGCTCGTCGACGAGCCCGCCCAGGGCATGTCGCCCCCGGTCGCGGCCCGGACGTACGAACTGCTGGGCGCGCTCGGCGCGTGCGTGGTGATCGCCGAGCAGCGGCTGCCACCCGGTCTGCGGGACCGGCCCGCGCTGGTCTACGAACTGCGCCGCGGATCGGTCGTGTTCGCCGGGGAGGCGGGCGAGATCGGGCGATGACCCGGCGCCCGCCCCGCACGGCGGAGGTCCCGCCCGGTCGAGCGACCGGACGGGACCCGTGTCCCGGCGAGGGGGAGCAGCGGCTCAGACGTCGAGGCGCAGGCCGGGCACGATCATGTTCGGGTCTCCGCCGATGACGGCCTTGTTGGCGGCGTAGAGCCGCTGCCAGCTCGTGCCGTGCCGGGCGGCGACGCCGCTCAGGGTGTCGCCCTCGCGGACGGTGTAGTCGCCGCGGGACGTGCTGCGGTTCGGGTGCGGTGCGGACCGCTCCGGCGCCTTCCACTGCTTCTTCGGAGCGGGCTGGGAGGTGACCGGGTCGGCGGCGGAAGCCGCGGGTGCGCTTCCGCTCGCTCCGGCGCGAGCCGAGCAGGTCGGCCAGGCGCCCCAGCCCTGGGCGCGCTGGACCTTGGTGGCGACGGCGATCTGCTGGGACTTGCTCGCCCGGTCGGCGGTGGCCGCGTAGGCCGTGCCGCCGTAGGCACTCCAGGTCGACGGGGCGAACTGGAGTCCGCCGTAGTAGCCGTTGCCGGTGTTGATGTGCCAGTTGCCGCCGCTCTCGCACTGGGCGATGCGGTCCCACACCCCGCTGTCAGCCGCCGCGGCGTTGCCGGTCGCCGCCAGCAGTCCGAGGGGCGCGAGCAGTGCCGCCCCGGCGAGGACCGCCGTCGTACGAACCGGGTTCTTCCGGGCGTTGTCACGGGTGGTATAGGCACATTCGGACATGTAGTTCCCTCTCGAAACACCCGGGGTCCCCCAAGGCGGAACGCCACTCCCCGCGCCATGGGGCGCGTGGGTCGCGCTCGCCCCGCCCGCCGGTGGTGGTGCTGCGCGGTTCCGGAGAACCGTGCGGCCGGCGGACGTACCCGAGCGGTGCTCGCTGCACTCGGCGGAGGAATCTAAGGAGTTGACGGTCTGTCATCAACCAGCGGCCCGTCATGCCAGGCCAGTTCACCGATACCTCGGGTAACGGCAATTTCCGGACACCCACTTCATTCCTGGATTTCATGATTTGTCGACCAACAGGCTTACCGACGTGTGACCCACTTCACCACCTCAACGTCCTTTACAAATCGGGGACTTGACCGTGAGTGCGCGATTCCGTGCCGAACGTGACCCTGCGCGCTGGTTGGTTCGATTCCGTTCGCCCTGGGGCGTGACTCCCGCCACAGATCGCCCGTTGTCTTCTTCATGAGCCGGGGCCTACCCGGACCACGGGCCGGGAGCCACCCGGCTTTGCCACGCACCGCACCCCGAGGGAGCCCCCCGTGCCGCGCATGCTCGACGTCAGCGACGAGGTACGCGCCGAGATCGGCGACGAAGAAGCAGACCGCCTGCTCGCCGGAGAGACCGCCCCGGGCAGTTACGACTGCACGTCCTGCCGCACTCCGGGCGACTCCCAGCAGGAGCGCACCAGCACCGTCCTCTTCATCGGGGACGAGACCGCCGTCCTCGCCTTCGCCCACTCCGGCTGTCTGCCCTCGCAGGTCGTCCAGGTGACCGAGGAGCAGCTGCGGGGCGCCGTGAAGTCCATCGCCGGCGACACCGGCGGCATGGTGTCCGACCAGTCGGCACCCGAGCCGGCCGTGCTCGGCGTGACCAGCGGGCTCGTCCTGATCGCCGGGGAGCTGCACCCGGCCCTGGTGGTGGAGCCGACCGCGCCCATCGCCCGGGCCGGCACCACCGGCTCCGGCGACGACTTCCTGCCGCTGCTCACCGAGCAGGGCTTCATGCCGCTGGCCGACCTGTCCGCCGTACCGCCGGTGCTGCACGGCTGGTCGGTGCTGCTCGCCGTGGGCCAGCTGCACGCGGTGCTCCAGCCCGGCACCAACGGCGGCCAGCCGGTGGCCTGGTGGCAGGCGCACCAGCCGCTCCAGGTGACCGACCCCTGGCGCGCGGCAGCCAACAAGCACCAGCAGGTACTGATGTTCGCCGCGCCCGTCGGCTCGATCGGCCGTCAGCCGCGCGAGGACCTGATGCGGGACGCCCTGGACAAGGCGGCGGCGACCGGAGTGCTGGTCGGCGCGGCCCTGCCGCTGGCCGGCACCTGAGCCGGCGGGTCACCCGCACGCGCCGCACACCGGCGAAAGCCGTACAAGGGCCGCATCTCCTGACCCTCGGGGTCGTTTGGACATACGTGCACGCATACGACGTTCCCCGCCGCCAGTCCTTCTCGCCGATCCCCTCCGCACGGTCGGCTCAGGACTCCCTGGGCGGCCCATCGGCCACGCCGATCTACGACGCGCTCTACGCCGAGTACGTCAAGTCCTTCCGCGCACTGCCCGGCGACCGCAGCGGCGAGGAGAAGCTGGGCTTCACCGCCTTCGGAAGCATCCCGCACAGTACGGGCTCGTACAGCCATTCGTACGGCAGCTCGTACAGCGCGTACAGCGCGGGAGCCCAGAGCGCCCGCCACGCCGCACAGCAGCCGCACTGGCAGCGCGTCGGGACCGTCAGCGCGCACGGGACGGCGATGCACTATGTGCCGGCCGCTCTGCCGCCGGCGCCCCGCAGCGGCGTCTGAGCGAGCACCGGACAGTGGAAGGGGCGGCCCCGGCGGGGCCGCCCCTTCCACTGTTTCGCGCTACGTGGCGCTACTTCTTCTTCGCGCCGCGCTTCTCGCGCACCCGCACCGAGATATGGATCGGCGTGCCCTCGAAGCCGAACTCCTCGCGCAGCCGGCGCTCGATGAAGCGCCGGTAGCCCGCCTCGATGAAGCCGGAGGCGAACAGCACGAACCGCGGCGGCTTGGTGCCCGCCTGCGTGCCGAACAGGATGCGCGGCTGCTTGCCGCCCCGGACCGGGTGCGGGTGGGCGGCGACGAGCTCACCGAGGAAGGCGTTCAGCCGGCCCGTCGGGACCCGGGTCTCCCAGCCCGCCAGGGCCGTCTCGATCGCCGGGACCAGCTTCTCCATGTGCCGCCCGGTGCGGGCCGAGACATTGACCCGCGGGGCCCACGCCACCTGGCCGAGCTCGGTCTCGATCTCCCGCTCCAGGTAGTAGCGGCGCTCCTCGTCGAGGGTGTCCCACTTGTTGAAGGCCAGGACGATCGCACGGCCCGCCTCCACGGCCATGGTGACGATCCGCTGGTCCTGCACCGAGATCGACTCGGCGGCGTCGATGAGGATGACGGCGACCTCCGCCTTCTCGACGGCGGCGGCGGTGCGCAGCGAGGCGTAGTAGTCGGCGCCCTGCTGGAGGTGGACGCGCTTGCGGATGCCCGCCGTGTCGACGAACTTCCAGGTGACTCCGCCGAGTTCGATCAGCTCGTCGACCGGGTCACGGGTGGTGCCCGCCAGCTCGTTGACGACGACGCGCTCCTCGTTCGCCACCTTGTTGAGGAGCGAGGACTTGCCGACGTTGGGACGGCCGATGAGCGCGATCCGGCGGGGGCCGCCGACGGTCGTGCCGAAGCTCTGCTCGGGGGCCTCCGGCAGGGCCTCCAGGACGGCGTCCAGCATGTCGCCGGTGCCACGGCCGTGCAGCGAGGAGACCGGGTGCGGCTCGCCGATGCCGAGGGACCACAGAGCGGTCGCGTCGGCCTCGCCGCTCGGGCCGTCGACCTTGTTGGCGCACAGCACCACGGGCTTGTTGGCCTTGCGGAGCAGCCGGACGACGGCCTCGTCGGTGTCGGTGACGCCGACCTTGGCGTCCACGACGAACACGACCGCGTCGGCGGCCTCGATGGCGTACTCGGCCTGGGCGGCCACGGAGGCGTCGATGCCGAGGACGTCCTGCTCCCAGCCGCCGGTGTCGACGACCTTGAAGCGGCGGCCCGCCCACTCGGCCTCGTAGGTCACACGGTCGCGGGTGACGCCCGGCTTGTCCTCGACGACGGCCTCGCGGCGTCCGATGATGCGGTTCACGAGAGTCGACTTGCCGACGTTGGGCCGGCCGACCACGGCGAGCACGGGCAGCGGGCCGTGCCCGGCCTCCTCGATCGCGCCCTCGACGTCCTCGGGGTCGAAGCCCTCCTCCGCGGCGAGCTCCATGAACTCCGCGAACTCGGCGTCGCCGAGCGCCCCGTGGTCGTGCTCGTGCGCGCCCTCGGAGGCGGCCGAGCCGTCGGGCTGGATGTGGTCGTTCATGAAGTCCGTACCTCGTCGTTCATCTTGGTGGTCGGTGGAGTACCCGCTGTCTGCCGGGCTGATCCACTACTCAGTGTCGCCTAGCGCCTGGTGAGGCGCCTGGCGTTTTCCAGGTGGGCGGCGAGCTGCTTCTGGATGCGGCCGGTGGCCTCGTCCAGCGCCCCCCGCGTACGGCGCCCGCTGCCGTCGCCCGCGTCGAAGGGCTCGCCGAAGACGACGTCGACGCGCGAGCGCAGCGGAGGCAGCCCCTTTATCAACCGTCCGCGCTTCTCGGTGCTTCCCAGCACGGCGACCGGCACGATCGGGGCACCGCTGCGCACCGCGAAGTACGCGAGCCCGGCGCGCAGCGAGGCGAAGTCGCCCTCGCCCCGGGTGCCCTCGGGGAAGATGCCGAGCACGCCACCGTTCTGCAGGATGCCGAGCGCCTGGGTGATCGCCGTGCGGTCGGTGGTGTCGCGGTCGACCTTCACCTGCCCGATGCCGAGCAGGAAGGGGTCCAGCGGCCCGACGAACGCCTCCTTCTTGATCAGGAAGTGCGTCGGCCGGGGCGCCACGCCCATGACCATCGGGCCGTCGATGTTGTGGGAGTGGTTGACCGCGAGGATCACCGGGCCGTTCACGGGCACCCGCCAGGCGCCGAGCACGCGCGGCTTCCACAGCCCGTACATCAGGCCGACGCCGATGCGCCGCCCGACCTCGGCACCCCGTACCGAAGGCAGCTCGGTCACTTTCCTGCCCGCTTCTCCTCGACGAGGGTGACGACACACTCGATGACCTGGGCCAGCGTGAGCTCGGTGGTGTCCACCTCGACCGCGTCGCCCGCCTTGGCGAGCGGCGAGGTCTTGCGGCTGGAGTCGGCCGCGTCCCGCTTGATCAGGGCCTCGCGGGTGGAGTGGACGTCGGAGCCCTTCAGCTCGCCGCTGCGGCGGGCGGCACGCGCCTCCGGGGAAGCGGTGAGGAAGATCTTCAGGTCGGCGTCGGGCAGCACCGTCGTGCCGATGTCACGGCCCTCGACCACGATGCCGGCCTCCGCGGAGGCCGCGATCGTGCGCTGCAGCTCGGTGATCCGGGCACGCACCTCGGACACCGCGCTGACCGCGCTGACCTTGGAGGTGACCTCCTGGGTGCGGATCGGACCCGCCACATCGACGCCGTCGACGGTGATGGTCGGGCCCAGCGGGTCGGTGCCGGAGACGATCTCCGGCTTGCCGGCCGCGGCGGCGATCTCGGCGGGGTCGTCGATGTCGATGCCGTTGCTCACCATCCACCAGGTGATCGCCCGGTACTGGGCGCCGGTGTCCAGGTAGCTCAGCCCGAGCTGCGCCGCCACGGCCTTCGAGGTGCTCGACTTGCCCGTGCCGGAGGGGCCGTCGATGGCGACAATCACGGGCGTGGGGCTTTCCACAGTGGAGACCTTCCTGGACCGGGCTGGCGGGGTGAGGGCGCGAGAGCCCCGCACAAGGTTACTGGGTGCGGGTCACTCGTCCGGCCGCACGTCGGCCGGCCCTGTTCCAGGATGCCCTACTGCCGAATCGCCCAGCCCCGCTCGCGCAGGGCGGCGCTCAGCACGGGCGCCGCCTTCGGTTCGACCATCAGCTGCACCAGGCCGGCCTGCTGCCCGGTCGCGTGCTCGATGCGCACGTCCTCGATGTTGACGCCGGCCATGCCCGCGTCCGCGAAGATCCGGGCCAGCTGTCCGGGCTGGTCGTCGATGAGCACCGCCACGACCTCGTAGACCCGCGGGGCCGACCCGTGCTTGCCGGGGACGCGGATCTGCCCCGCGTTGCCGCGCCGCAGGACGTCCTCGATGCCGGTGCTGCCCTCACGGCGTTTGTGGTCGTCGGTGGACTGCAGGGCGCGCAGGGCCCGCACGGTCTCCTCCAGGTCGCCTGCGACGTCCGTGAGCAGGTCGGCGACCGGCCCGGGGTTCGCGGAGAGGATGTCGATCCACATCCGGGGGTCGGAGGCGGCGATCCGCGTCACGTCCCGGATGCCCTGCCCGCACAGCCGTACGGCGGCTTCCTCGGCGTTCTCCAGGCGCGCGGCGACCAGGCTGGAGACCAGGTGGGGCATGTGGGAGACGAGGGCGACGGCGCGGTCGTGGGCGTCGGCGTCCATCACCACCGGCACGGCACGGCAGTGCGAGACCAGTTCCAGGGCGAGGTTCAGCACCTCGGTGTCGGTGTCCCGGGTCGGGGTCAGCACCCACGGGCGGCCCTCGAAGAGGTCCCCGGTCGCGGCGAGCGGGCCGGACTTCTCGCGGCCCGACATGGGGTGTGTGCCGATGTAGGCGGCCAGGTCGAGGCCGCGGGCCTCCAGCTCGCGGCGCGGCCCGCCCTTGACGCTGGCGACGTCCAGGTAGCCGCGGGCCGCTCCGCGGAGCATGGCGTCGGCGAGCACGTCCGCCACATGGGCGGGCGGGGCGGCGACGATCGCGAGGTCGACGGGCCCGTCCGGTGCCTCGTCCGTGCCCGCGCCGAGCGCGGCCGCGGTGCGGGCCTGCTCCGGGTTCGGGTCGGCGAGGTGCACGGTGACGCCCCGCTGGGACAGGGCCAGACCGGCGGAGGTGCCGATGAGGCCGGTGCCGATGACGAGTGCGGTTCTCACTGGGCGATGTCCTTGCGCAGGGCGGCCGCGGCGCCGAGGTAGACATGGGCGATGCCGGCCCGGGGCCGGTCGGACTCGATGTGCGCGAGGACCCGCACGACGCGCGGCATGGCGCCCTCGATGTCGAGCTCCTGGGCGCAGATCAGCGGTACGTCGACGATGCCGAGCTTGCGGGCGGCGGCGGCCGGGAAGTCGCTGTGCAGATCGGGCGTGGCCGTGAACCAGATGCTGATCAGGTCGTCGGCCTCGAGTTCGTTGCGCTCCAGGATGGCCGTGAGCAGGGCTCCGACCTGCTCGTCCATGTGCCCGGCCTCGTCCCGCTCGAGTTGGACGGCCCCCCGGACCGCTCGTACCGCCACGGCGCTGCTCCTTGCTGACGTGCGTGTCGCTCTACGTCCGTCCAGCCTAGTCAGCCCGCGCGAACCGGATGCGCGGCGCCCGCCCGATGAGACACCCTAATTACTACTCCTTGGGCATTTTCAGTGCCAAGATTCAGAAATGTCCCTTTTCCGCATTTTTGGCACGTTCGGAGTGACGACATGACCTACGACACCACTCGCCGGACGGTTCTCCTCGCGACCGGCGCGACAGGCGCGGCGGCACTGGTCGTGGCCTGCGGCGGGGGCGGCGGCGACGGCGACGGCTCCACGTCGACGGTCTCCCCCACCGGCAGGGAGGCCACGGACGCCCCCGCCGGCCGGGAACTCGCCTCCACCGACGAGATCCCGGTCGGCGGCGGCAAGATCTTCAAGAACGAGGAGGTCGTGGTGACCCAGCCGGAGCAGGGTCAGTTCAAGGCGTTCTCGGCCATCTGCACCCACCAGCGCTGCCTGGTGACGACGGTCGCCGACGGCACGATCAACTGCCCCTGCCACGGCAGCAAGTTCCGCATCGCCGACGGCGCGGTCGCCCACGGCCCGGCGACCCGCGCCCTGCCCGCCGAGCAGATCACGGTGGAGGGGAACTCGGTCCGCCTTACCTGACCGTCACGCGTCCCACAGCGCCCCGAGCGTGAGCAGGTCGCTCCGGTACTCGATGCGGTCGGCCCACTCGGCCGGCCACGCCTCAGCGCCCAGATGCGCGCCGGCGAAGGCGCCCGCCAGGCAGGCGATCGAGTCCGAGTCCCCGGCGGTGCAGGCGGCGCGGCGCAGGGCGGTGACCGGCTCGTCGGGGAAGAGCAGGAAGCACAGCAGCCCGGTCGCCAGGGCCTCCTCGGCGATCCAGCCCTCGCCGGTGGCCAGGCACGGGTCGTCCTCGGGCGAGACGGTGCGCACGGCGTGCCCGAGCCGGTCGAGGATGGCCAGGCACTCGTCCCAGCCGAGCGCGATGAACCGCTCGGGCGTCGGAGCCTTGGCCCGGCTCCACAGGTCGCCGAGCCAGCGCTCGTGGTAGTGGCCGCGGTTCTCCAGGGCGTACGAGCGGAGCAGGCCGAGCAGCTCGGCCGGCTCGGTGCCCTGCGCGAGCAGTCGTACGGCGTGCGCGGTGAGGTCGGACGCGGCGAGCGCGGTGGGGTGACCGTGGGTGAGGGCGGACTGCAACTGGGCGGCGCCCGCGCGCTGTTCGTCGCTCAGGCCCTGGATCACACCCAGCGGCGCGACGCGCATGTTGGCGCCGCAGCCCTTGGACTGGATCTGGCTGGCGTCCTGCCAGGGGCGGTCCGTGAGTTCCAGCAGGCGGCAGGCCCGCAGACAGGTGTTGCCGGGGGCGCGGTTGTTCTCGGGCGAGCGGTTCCAGGCGATGAACTCCTGCCGCACGGCCTCGGCCATCCCCTCGGGCTCCAGCACGCCCCGGTCCATCGCCGTACGTACGCCCTTCCCGAGCGCCAGTGTCATCTGCGTGTCGTCGGTGACGAGCGCGGGCGTCGGCAGCTCCATCTGCCGCCACGGACCGAATCTGGCGATGATCCTGTCCACCAGGCTGAACTCGGTCGGATAGCCCAGCGCGTCGCCGAGGGCGAGGCCGGTGAGCGTTCCGGTGGCGGCTTGCTTGTGGACGAGGGGGGTCATGCGGGGTTGTTCCTTCCGGCCGGTCACGTACAGTTCCCCGCGCCCATCGGGCGCGGGGAACACAAAACACTGGGAGATCGGCGCTGTGCCTAGAGATCGACTTCCTGCATCAGCATCCCCACCTCCGTGTTGGACAACCGGCGCAGCCAGCCCGACTTCTGGTCGCCCAGGGTGATCGGGCCGAAGGCGACCCGCACCAGCTTGTCGACCGGGAAACCGGCCTCCGCGAGCATCCGGCGCACGATGTGCTTGCGGCCCTCGTGGAGGGTGACCTCGACGAGGTAGTTCTTGCCGGTCTGCTGGACGACCCGGAAGTGGTCCGCGCGCGCGTAGCCGTCCTCCAGCTGGATGCCGTCCTTGAGCTGCTTGCCCAGGTCGCGCGGGATGGGGCCGACGATGTGCGCGAGGTAGGTCTTCTTCACGCCGTACTTCGGGTGGGTCAGCCGGTGGGCCAGCTCGCCGTGGTTGGTGAGCAGGATGACGCCCTCGGTCTCGGTGTCGAGCCGGCCGACGTGGAAGAGCCGGGTCTCGCGGTTGGTGACGTAGTCACCGAGGCACTGCCGGCCCTCCGGGTCCTCCATCGTCGACACGACACCGGCGGGCTTGTTCAGCGAGAAGAACTGGTAGCTCTGCGTGGCGACGGTCAGCCCGTCGACCTTGATCTCGTCCTTCTCCGGGTCGACGCGCCGCCCCTGCTCCAGGACGATCTCGCCGTTGATCTCGACCCGGGCCTCCTCGATCAGCTCCTCGCAGGCGCGCCGGGAGCCGAAGCCCGCGCGGGCGAGCACCTTCTGGAGCCGCTCGCCCTCCTGCTCGGCGCCCGGGAAGGTCTTGGGCAGCTTGACGTCCTTCTTCCCGGCGTACCGGTCGCGGTTGCGCTCCTCGATCTGCGCCTCGAACTCACGAGGGCGCGCAGGAGCCGTACGCCCACGCTGCTGGGGCTGCTTGGGACCGCCCTTGGCGCCGCCGCGGGCCGCGCCGCCGCGCCCGGACTTGGGCCCGTCCTTCGTCGCCCCGGGGCCCACGTCGTAGCGGCGCTCCTCCGGGCGCGGCTTCTTCGGACGGCCACTGTCCTGCTTGTCGTCGCGGTTGTTGCCGGCGCCGCGGAAGTTGCCGCGACCACCACCACTCCCGCCGCGGCCGCCGCTGTTGCCACCACGGCTCCCGCCGTTGTTTCCGCTGCTGTTCCTGCCGCTGTTGCTTCGCATCAAAGTTCCGTCTGGTCGTCTTCGTCGTCGGTACCCGGGTTCACCGGGCGGCCCGGCACGTCGTCATCAGGCGCGTCCGGGTCGAACGACGGTACGCCCTCCTGGGTCTCGGCCTCGATCGCCTCCGCCTCCGGGAGGAAGGGCGCGAGCTCCGGGAGCTCGTCCAGACCGCGCAGGCCCATCCGCTCCAGGAAGTAGTTCGTCGTCGTGTACAGGATCGCACCTGTTTCGGGTTCCGTGCCCGCCTCCTCGACGAGACCCCGTTGCAGGAGGGTGCGCATGACGCCGTCGCAGTTGACTCCGCGCACGGCCGAGACCCGGCTGCGGCTGACCGGCTGCCGGTACGCGACGACGGCCAGGGTCTCCAGGGCGGCCTGGGTGAGGCGGGCCTGCTGGCCGTCCAGCACGAAGCGCTCGACGGCGGGCGCGTACTCGGCGCGGGTGTAGAAACGCCAGCCGTTCGCGACGAACCGCAGTTCGAAGCCGCGCCCCTGGACGGTGTACTCGTCGGCCAGCTCGCGCAGCGCGTCCGTGATCTGGCGGCGCGGCCGGTCGAGGATCTTCGCGAGATGTTCCTCGGTCGCGGGCTCGTCCACGACCATCAGAACGGCCTCCAGAGCGGGCTTGAGGTCGAGGCCGGCGACGGTACGCGGTCCGGCCGGGAGCTCGCTGATGTCTTCGCTCACGCCTGTTTCTCCTCCTTCGGCGGCTCGGGCGGCCGGTCGAACTCGTCGGTGACGGTCGGTGTCTCGTCCCCGTCCCCGCCGGTCCACCGCACGAGCAGCTCGCCCAGCGCGGTCTCCTGCTCCAGCTCCACGGCCTTCTCGCGGTACAGCTCCAGGAGTGCGAGGAAGCGGGCCACGACGGTGAGGGTGTCGTCGGTGTCCTCGACGAGCGCCCGGAAGCCGACCTCGCCGAGTTCCCTGAGCCGGGCCACGACGATCTGGGCCTGCTCCTGCACGCTGACCAGCGGGGCGTGGATGTGGTCGACGTAGACCTGCGGCCTGGGTTTGGGCTGCATCGCCTTCACGGCGAGCTTGGCGAACCCTTCCGCCCCGATGCTGATGACGACCTCGGGCAGCAACTCGGCATGCTGCGGTTCGAGCCCGACGGTCCGCGGATAGCGCCGGGCCTCGTCGTCGAGCCGCCCGCTGAAGATGTCCGCGATCCGCTTGTACGCGCGGTACTGGAGCAGCCGGGCGAAGAGCAGGTCCCGGGCTTCGAGCAGCGCCAGGTCGCCCTCGTCCTCCACCTCGGCGGCGGGCAGCAGCCGGGCCGCCTTCAGATCGAGCAGCGTGGCCGCGACGACGAGGAACTCGGTCGTCTCGTCCAGGTCCCAGTCCGGCCCCAGCGCCCGGATGTACGCCATGAACTCATCGGTCACCTTCGACAGCGCGACCTCGGTGACGTCCAGCTTGTGCCGGGAGATCAGCTGCAGCAGCAGATCGAAGGGGCCCTCGAAGTTGGCGAGCCGGACCTTGAAGACCCCGTCACCGGCGTCTCCCGGGCTCCCGGGCCCCGCGTCCGGCTCGATGGTCGCCACCGGCTCAACGGACCGCGTCGACTCGACGGTCGCCACCGGCGCATCGGGTTTCGGCGATTCGCCGGGCGGCACCGGCTCGGCCGCCGGCTCCGGGGCCTCCGCCTCTGTGGGCTCGGCCGGTGCCATGGGCTCAGGCGGCGCTGCCTCGGCCCACGCCGCCTCCGAAGGCGGTTCCGGCTCCACGCGCGGAGCGCCCGGGCCTCGCCCCAACGCGCGCCGACGGCCGGTCGGGCCGTCGGCGGGTGGCGGGGAAGCGTTCGAGGTCATAGCCCCCGCAGGCTACCGTTACCGCCCGCGCAGACGTCGTACGAGGATGCTGGCGTCCCCGCGGGTCTCCAGGTCGGCGAGGACCACGGCGACCGCCTCGCGGACGATGCGGCCCCGGTCGACCGCCAGGCCGTGCTCGCCGCGGAGCACGAGACGGGCGTGCTCCAGGTCCATGAGTTCCTCGGCGGACACGTACACGGTGATCTTCTCGTCGTGCCGCTCACGGCCGCTGGGGCGGCGTGCGGCCGGCCGTCCGCGCTTGCGGGACGCCGCGCCCGCGGACGCGTCGGCAGAACCTTCCTGCACCGCCTGGCGCCGCCCGGAGCCGGAGCGCTCCGCGGCCGCGGAGCGGCTGCGGGACTCCCCGGCATCGGCCGGCTCCGCGTCCGTCGCCACGTGCTCGGCGCCCTCGCCGTCGCCGCCCTGCGCGGGCACCGACTGCGGCGCGTCCTCCGCGCCTGCCGCGGCGTCGCCCTCACCCGCGGGAGCGGGCACCCGGGCGTCGCCGTTGACCTGGCGTCTGGGCGAGGACGACTGCAGCCCCATCCCCCCTGTCGTACGGAAGAGTTCGTCGGCCCCCGGCAGACTCACTCGGCGTGACACCGGGCGAGCACCTCCCTGGCGAGCTGGCGATAGGCGGCGGCGCCGACGGAGTTGGAGGCGTACGTGGTGATCGGCTCGCCGGCGACCGTGGTCTCCGGGAAGCGGACCGTGCGCCCGATGACCGTGTGGTAGACGTGGTCGTCGAACGCCTCGACGACACGCGCGAGCACCTCACGGCTGTGCACGGTGCGCGAGTCGTACATCGTGGCGAGGATCCCGTCGAGCTCCAGCTCCGGGTTGAGCCGTTCCTGGACCTTCTCGATGGTCTCCGTCAGCAGGGCCACACCACGCAGCGCGAAGAACTCGCACTCCAGAGGCACTATCACCTTGTGCGCGGCCGTCAGGGCGTTCACCGTGAGCAGGCCGAGCGAGGGCTGGCAGTCGATGACGATGAAGTCGTAGTCGGGCAGCAGCGGCTTCAGGGCGCGCTGCAGTGTCGACTCGCGGGCGACCTCGGAGACCAGCTGGACCTCGGCCGCCGACAGGTCGATGTTGCTGGGCAGCAGGTCCATGTTGGGGACCGCCGTCTTCAGCAGCACCTCGTCGGCCGCCATGCCCCGCTCCATGAGCAGGTTGTAGACGGTGAGGTCGAGTTCCATCGGGTTGACGCCGAGACCGACCGACAGCGCGCCCTGCGGGTCGAAGTCCACGAGCAGGACCCGGCGTCCGTACTCCGCGAGCGCGGCACCCAGGTTGATGGTCGACGTCGTCTTGCCGACGCCGCCCTTCTGGTTGCACATCGCGATGATCTTCGCGGGTCCGTGGTCGCCCAGCGGGCCCGGGATCGGGAAGTACGGCAGCGGACGCCCGGTCGGACCGATGCGCTCCCGGCGCTGTCTGGCCGCGTCGGGTGCGAGAGTGGCCGCGTACTCGGGGTCGGGCTCGTACTCCGCGTCGGGGTCGTAGAAGTGCCCCTCGGGCAGTTCGTCGTAGTCGGCGAGTTGGTTGTGGGGCGCGCCACTTCCGCCGCCGGCCATGGCGTTCACGTGATGGCCATCCATCTTCTGGTGTGCTGTGTGAGTCGCCTGCTGACTCTGGTGGGCTGCGAAGGTGCGCACAGCGACGGAGCCGACAGCCGCGAATCCCGCGGGCTCCTGGTCCCGTGCAGGCATTCCTGGTTGGCCACCCCCGGGAGTAAATGTCGACTCATTCACAAGTCGTCTTACCTCCTTGGTGACCAGGAAACTTCTAGACAGGTCAGCGTGGCACCATGCCGACGGTTGGCGACTCTATGGCGTGTCGGGCGTCCGCAGCAACACAATCCGCCGGACCCGGCCCGATGTGTCGGCAATGAAACATCCCGCTGTCAAGGGCGTACGGCCGTCGCACGGCAGGTTTCACCGGTGTGCGAATCGGTTGAAGGGTTACGTTCGAGGCGAGTTGCTCGAGAAGCGCGAAGTGACCATACACACATCCGGCCGGACCTTGTCGGGCAAGGTCCGGCCGGGTGCGCGGCGTTGACGGCCTGTGTTGACGTATCGCCTTTACGGGTTGATGACTTAGCCGACTTACCGGCCGCCGGGGCCGTCGGGCTCAGACGAGCAGCGAGGCCAGCTCCACGTGCTCCACGCCGTGGGCCTCGGCGACCTCGCGGTAAACGACCTTGCCGTCATGCGTGTTGAGACCCCGGGCCAGCGCCGGGTCGCGGCGCAGCGCCTGCGCCCAGCCGTGGTTGGCGAGCTCCACGATGTACGGCAGCGTGGCGTTGGTCAGCGCGTAGGTGGAGGTGTTGGGCACCGCGCCGGGCATGTTGGCGACGCAGTAGAAGACCGAGTTGTGGACCGGGAAGGTCGGCTCGGCGTGGGTGGTCGGGCGGGAGTCCTCGAAGCAGCCGCCCTGGTCGATCGCGATGTCGACAAGGACACTTCCGGGCTTCATCCGCGAGACGAGCTCGTTGGTGACCAGCTTCGGGGCCTTGGCGCCGGGGATCAGCACCGCGCCGATGACGAGGTCGGCCTCCAGGCAGGCCTTCTCCAGCTCGAAGGTGTTGGAGACGACGGTCTGGATCTTCGTGCCGAAGATCTTGTCCGCCTCGCGGAGCTTGTTGACGTCCTTGTCGAGCAGGGTCACGTGGAAGCCCATGCCGATGGCGATCTGGGCGGCCTGCCAGCCCGAGACACCGCCGCCGATGACGACGGCCCGGCCGGCCAGGACGCCGGGGACACCGCCGGGCAGCACACCCCGGCCGCCGTTGGCGCGCATCAGGTGGTAAGCGCCGACCTGCGGGGCCAGCCGGCCCGCGACCTCGGACATCGGGGCGAGCAGCGGGAGCGCGCGGCTGGGCAGTTCGACCGTCTCGTACGCGATCGCCGTGGTGCCGGACTGCAGGAGGGCGTCCGTGCACTCCTTGGAGGCGGCGAGGTGCAGGTAGGTGAAGAGCGTCTGGTCCTTGCGGAGGCGGTGGTACTCCTCGGCGATGGGCTCCTTGACCTTCAGCAGCAGGTCGGCGGCGGCCCACACCTCGTCGGCGGTGTCCAGGATCCGGGCGCCGGCGGTGACGTACTCGGCGTCCAGGATCGAGGAGCCGGCGCCGGCGCCGCGCTCGATGACGACCTGGTGGCCATGACGCACCAGCTCGTGCACGCCGGCCGGGGTGATGGCCACCCGGAACTCGTTGTTCTTGACCTCGCGGGGGATGCCGACCTTCACGTCGATCACGGTCCTTGGCTCAGAGGGTATGGGGGCATTACTAGGCATACCCGGCCGCGCTCGGGCACACCGGGAGAGACCGCAGGAGAACGTGCGGCAGAGCCAGTCTAATGAAGGTGTTCCCGCTGTCTAGCCTTTCATTACATCAATCTTCAGCTGATGCGGTACGGATTTCGCAGGCGCCAGGGTCGTCTTCCTGGTTTATGTCTCCGAGGAGCCGCTCGGCGGCGCCCCGGTGCAGCCCGGCCGAAGCGGGGTCGCCGAGGTGTTCGAGCGTGTCGGCGACCCGCAGGTGCAGCGCGGCCTGCAGCCGCGTGTCCTCGGCCCGCCGCGCCCATTCCACGGCCTCCCGGCAGGTGCGCAGCGACTCGTCGGGGCGGCCGGCGTACTCCTGGACCCGCGCCAGCTCGCTCAGGGCCCGTGCCTGGGCGGCCACGTCGCCGAGCTTGCGGTGCCCGGAGATCGCCGCGCGCCAGTTCCGCAGGGCCTCGCCGTAGCGTCCCGCGAAGGTGTGGGCGGCTGCGATCCGCCCGTACAGCCGGGCGGCGTCGGCGCGCTCGCCCCGGGCCAGCCGCTCGGCCAGGGCCCGGCCGAACCAGTCGGCGGCCCGGTCGTAGTCGCCGAGCTCCAGGTGCGCGCCGCCTACGGATTCCATCGCGCGCCCGGCCGCGTACGGGTCGTCGACCTCGCGTCCGGCGTCCAGCGCGGCCCGGTAGCGCACCAGCGCGTCGGCCGTGCGACCGGACCTGGCGTCGAGATCGCCGAGGTTGAGCAGGGCGGCGGCCCGCTCGCGGGGCAGCTCGCGGCGCTCGGCCACAGCGAGAACCAGGTTGTGGATCTCATAGAGGTCGGGCGCGGCCGCCTGCGTACCGACGTGCGCCACCATCGCCCGCACCAGCTGGGACATCAGCCGCCGGGCCAGGGTGTCCAGCTCCCCGTCGCCGACCGCCAGCCGGGCCGAGGCCAGCAGGGCGGGCCGGGTCAGGCGCAGCCAGTCGGCGGCCGCCCTGGGGGTGGGAAAGCGCAGGGCGCGCGGCAGGTCGAGGAGTTTCTGGCGTGCCTGGGGACTGTCGGTCTCGGTGATGGCGCGGCAGACCTGGAGCAGCCGTACCGTCCGCTCCAGCATCCGGGCACGGGCCACCTGGAGGTCGGCCGGCCGCTCGTGGTGCCCGGCGAGGACGCGGAGCATCGGGTGCAGACAGCCGGGGACCTCGTACTGGCGCAGCGGCGAGTCCACCGCGTGCAGGAAGCCGAGGGAGACGAGGTCGTCCAGGGTGGTGCGGGCGCTGTCGACCGAGCAGCCGACGAGCGCGGAGGCGGTCTGCGGGTCGACCAGTCCGGCCGGGGCGAGGGCGAGCAGGCGCAGCATCCGCGCGGCGGTGGCGGGCAGGGCGTCGTGGGCGAGGCGGAAGACCCGGCTCAGGGCGGTTCCCTCGGCGGGTTCGGTGCGCAGTTGCTTGGCGAGGTCCAGGACGGCCGCCTTGGGGCGGGCCGCGAGCCAGCCGCCCGCCAGCATCAGCGCGGCGGGCTGCCCCTGGCACTCCTCGGCCAGGCCCTCGGCGGCCCGGGGGTCGACGGTGATGCGGACCGAGCCGGTGTGCCGGGACAGCAGCTCCACCCCGGACTTGGCGTCCAGGCCGCCCAGCGTGCAGGGGCGGACGTCCGGGATGCCGGTCAGCGGGCCTTCGGAGACGGCGACGACCAGGCAGTCCGGGCTGTCGGGCAGCAGGGCGTCGACCTGCTCGGCGTCGGCCGCGTCGTCCAGCAGGAGCAGGGCGCGGCGGTCGGCCAGGGCGCCGCGCAGGGAGTCGGTGAGGTCGTCGCCGCAGGCCCCGGCCGGGGCCTGTCGATCCAGGGCGGCGAGCAGATCGCGGGCCGCGCGTTCGACGGGTACGGGGGTGCCGTCCGGGTCGGTCAGGCGGGCACGCAATACCCCGTCCGGGTAACGGTCCGCGACCTGGTGCGCGAGTTCCTCGGCGAGTGCGGTGCGTCCGGAGCCGGGCCGGCCGGCGATGAGCAGCACACGCGCGCGTGGGGGTTTGCGGCCGGCGAGGGTGTCCAGGCCCGCGCGCTCGATGTCGGCGCGCAGCTCCTTCAACTCCCGCGTGCGGCCCAGGAACTGACTCTCGCCGGCAGCGTGTCCGGTCAGCCGCACGTCGCCTGTCTCCACGACCTGATCCGTCACGGGCCACACTCCCGTCCCACGCACGCAAGCCCGCCGGGAATCCGGTTCGGGCGTGCCTCAGAGCCTAGTTCACGCTCTGCAACGTCCCGGGTGGAGCACGGCGAGCGGGACGACCACTTCCCCCGATCGGATCAGCAGATCTTAGGACCGACAGCAGGACGTCGCGCCCGACAGGGGCGCGGGGAACTGCGCGACCAGCCACAACGGCGCCGCACCCGACAGACGACCGCCGCGGCACCCACCTGCCGACACCACCCCCAGCGGAGCGACTACGCCTCGAACGGCCGCGCCGGCCACGGCGCCTGAGCCGGGCGCAGCGCGTCCAGGCCGTCCCCCGAACGCGCGGCGACCAGGGACAGCACGCCCACCACGAGGCAGTTGTTGTGAAGTTCGCCGTTCAGCACGCCCCGCACGAGGTCCTCGACCGGGACCCGGTCCAGTTCCATGTCGGCCTCTTCCTCCTCGACCGCGAAACGCTCGCCCTCGGCCTCGGACAGATCGCGGGCGAGGAAGATCCGTACGGCCTCGTCGCAGCCGCCGGGGGTGGTGTAGACGTCGGTCAGCACCCGCCAGTCCTCGGCCTTGACGTGCGCCTCCTCGTACAGCTCGCGCTGCGCCGCGTGCAGCGGGTTCTCGCCGGGGACGTCGAGCAGACCGGCCGGGATCTCCCACAGCTTGTGGCGCACGGGGTGACGGTACTGGCGCAGGACCAGGACGCGGTCGGCCTCGTCGAGGGCGAGGACGGCCACGGAGCCGGGGTGCACCTGGTAGTCACGGCCGACCACGGTGCCGTCGGGCATGACCACGTCGTCGGTGCGGACGGAGGTCTTGTTGCCGACGAAGGGGGTGTCCGTCGCCCGGACCTCCCACTCCTCCGGGGTGTCCTTGATCGTCATGCCTGTCCTTCCACGTACCCGTCCCGACCTGCTGAAAAGAAACCGGGGTGCACACCCTTTGAAGGGATGCACCCCGGCCACCGTACAACTGGTGTGTTACTTCGAAGTCTTCCGCTCGACCGAGGCCTTGACGAGCCCGGCGAACAGCGGGTGCGGGCGCGTCGGGCGCGAGCGCAGCTCCGGGTGCGCCTGGGTGGCGACCAGGTACGGGTGGACGTCGCGCGGGTACTCGACGTACTCGACGAGCTTGCCGTCCGGGGAGGTGCCGGAGAACTGGATACCCGCCTTCTTCTCCAGCTCGGCCCGGTAGGAGTTGTTCACCTCGTACCGGTGACGGTGCCGCTCCTCGACGTACTCCTTGCCGTCGTACACCTCGCGCACGATGGAGCCCTCGGCCAGCTTCGCCGGGTACATGCCCAGCCGCATCGTGCCGCCCATGTCGCCCTCACCGGCGACGATGTCGAGCTGCTCGGCCATGGTGGAGATGACGGGGTGGCCGGTGGCCGGGTCGAACTCGGTGGAGTTGGCGTCCTGGATGTCGACCAGGTTGCGCGCGGCCTCGATCACGATGCACTGCAGACCGAGGCAGAGGCCGAGCAGCGGGATCTTGTTCTCGCGGGCGTACTTGATCGCTCCGACCTTGCCGAGCACGCCGCGATCGCCGAAGCCCCCGGGGATGCAGACGCCGTCGACGTCGCCGAGCTGCTGGGCCGCGCCCGCCGGGGTCTTGCAGTCGTCGGAGGTGACCCACTTGATCTTCACGCGGGCCCGGTTGGCGAAGCCGCCGGCCCGCAGCGCCTCGGTGACCGAAAGATAGGCGTCGGGCAGGTCGATGTACTTGCCGACCAGGGCGAGGGTGATCTCGTGGTCGGGGTTGTGGACGCGGTCGAGCAGGTCGTCCCAGGTGGTCCAGTCGACGTCGCGGAACGGCAGGTCCAGCTTGCGGACGACATAGGCGTCCAGGCCCTCGCCGTGCACGGTCTTCGGGATGTCGTAGATCGAGCGGGCGTCGGGGCAGGCGACGACGGCGGCCTCGTCGACGTCGCACATCAGCGAGATCTTCCGCTTGATCGCGGTGGGCACCTCGCGGTCGCAGCGCAGCACGATCGCGTCCGGCTGGATACCGATGTTGCGCAGAGCCGCAACCGAGTGCTGGGTGGGCTTCGTCTTCAACTCACCCGAGGGGCCGATGTAGGGCAGGAGCGAGATATGGACGACGAAGACGTTGTCACGGCCGACCTCGTGACGGACCTGGCGGACGGTCTCCAGGAACGGCAGCGACTCGATGTCGCCGACCGTGCCGCCGACCTCGGTGATCACGACGTCGACCTCGTCCGTCGCCATGCGGCGGATGCGGTGCTTGATCTCGTTGGTGATGTGCGGGATGACCTGCACGGTGTCACCCAGGTACTCGCCGCGCCGCTCCTTGGCGATCACGGTGTTGTACACCTGACCGGTGGTGACGTTGGCGGAGCCGTCCAGGTCACGGTCGAGGAAGCGCTCGTAGTGGCCGATGTCCAGGTCGGTCTCGGCGCCGTCGTTCGTGACGAACACCTCACCGTGCTGGAAGGGGTTCATCGTCCCCGGGTCCACGTTCAGGTAAGGGTCGAGCTTCTGCATCACGACGCGCAGACCGCGGGCCTTGAGCAGCATGCCGAGGCTGGAGGCCGTCAGGCCCTTGCCGAGCGAGGAGGCGACACCCCCGGTGACGAAGATGTGCTTGGTCGTCGTGGAATTGGGCATGGCCAAGAGGGGGCTCCCGTGGTCGCGATCTGGAGGTGCGGTTCGGGGGTCAGACGCCCACCGGTCCACGGGCTACCAGCGTATCAGCGCCGCGAGGCGATGGCTTCCGGCCACGCTCCGCACACGCGCCGACACGGAGGCGATCATCGTTACCGGTCTCTCACCCGCTGCTCACTCGTTCGGCGTACCTGCCTTGCCCGGAGCGGCACACAGATCATCTGCGTGCGTCGTATCCTGCTCGGACACTCGCTGCCGAGCCCGCCGGCCCAACGGCACCACCCCCCGCCCGTAAGCACCGGAACAACGTGAGCTCGTCAGTTCGTTGAGCAACAATTGGCGCTTTGCGTCGCAGCTGAGTGAACTGTTTTGCTTCAGGACTCAACGACGCATTGCAGGACTGCTGAAAACCCCCCTTGACCGCACTAGCGACAGCCCCCTCGTGGGGTGACGTGGCCGTTCGACTGGAGTTGCACGTGGCCGGGCGCATCGAAGATTACGCACTCATCGGAGACATGCAGACCGCTGCCCTGGTCTGCCGGGACGGGACGGTCGACTGGCTGTGCCTGCCCCGCTTCGACTCGCACGCCATCTTCGCCGGCCTGCTGGGCACCGAGGAGCACGGCTTCTGGCGGCTCGGCCCCGCGTACGCCTCCGACCAGCAGCCGCCCACCGCCGCCCGGCGCAGCTACCGCGGTGACTCGCTGGTCCTGGAATCCGAGTGGGACACCCAGCGGGGCACGGTCCGGGTGACCGATTTCATGCCGCCGCGTGACGGCGCCCCGCAGCTGATCCGGATCGTCGAGGGCGTCTCGGGCCGTGTGCCGATGCGCTCGGCGCTGAGGATGCGGTTCTCCTACGGCCGGGTGGTGCCGTGGGTGCACAAGCACGACGGGCGCACGGTGGCCGTGGCGGGCCCCGACTCCGTGTGGTTCGACACATCCGCCGAGACCTACGGCAAGTCTCTGACGACGTACTCGGACTTCACGGTCGCCCCGGGGGACCGGATCGCGTTCACGATCTCCTGGCAGCCCTCGCACAAGGAGCCGCCGCCGCTGCCCGAGCCGGAGCAGTCGCTGGAGGCGACGGAGGACTTCTGGCGCGAGTGGGTCGACCACTGCACCTACCACGGCCCCTACCGCGAGGCCGTGATCCGCTCGCTGATCACGCTGAAGGCCCTGACGTACGCCCCGACCGGCGGCATCGTCGCCGCGCCCACCACCTCCCTGCCGGAGGACATCGGCGGCGTCCGCAACTGGGACTACCGCTACACCTGGCTGCGCGACGCGGCGATCACGCTGTCCTCGCTGCTGCGCACCGGCTACCGCGAGGAGGCCCGCGCCTGGCGCGAGTGGCTGCTCAGGGCGGTCGCGGGCGACCCGGAGAACCTGCAGATCATGTACGGCATCGCCGGCGAGCGCGAGCTGGGCGAGGCGGAGCTGGACTGGCTGCCGGGCTACGAGAACTCCGCCCCGGTCCGCGTCGGCAACGGCGCGGCCCACCAGCTCCAGCTGGACGTGTACGGCGAGGTCACCGAGGCGCTGCACCTGGCCCATATGACGGGTCTCGCGCGCAACGACTACGCCTCGCTGCTCCAGCTGAAGCTGATCCGCTACCTGGAGGACCACTGGCAGGAGCCGGACGAGGGCATCTGGGAGGTGCGCGGCCCGCGCCGCCACTTCGTGCACTCCAAGGTGATGGCCTGGGTCGCCGTCGACCGCACGATCAAGCTGATCGAGTCCGGCGACGCCGACGGCCCGCTGGAGCGGTGGAAGGAACTGCGCGACGACATCCACCGGGACGTGTGCGAGAAGGGGTACGACAAGGAACGCAACACCTTCACGCAGTCGTACGGCTCGAAGGAGCTGGACGCCTCGCTGCTGCTGATCCCGCAGATGGGCTTCCTGCCGCCGGACGACAAGCGGGTCATCGGCACGATCGAGGCGATCCAGCGTGAGCTGTCCACGTCGGACGGTTTCATCCTGCGCTACCCGACCACCAGCGGCGACGAGAACGTCGACGGTCTGCCCGGCGACGAGGGCGCGTTCCTGGCCTGCTCGTTCTGGATGGCCGACGACCTGGCGATGATCGGCCGCGTGGACGAGGCCCGCAAGCTGTTCGAGAAGCTGCTGTCCCTGCGCAACGATCTCGGTCTGCTGGCCGAGGAGTGGGACCCGCGCCTGCAGCGCCAGGTGGGCAACTTTCCGCAGGCCTTCAGCCACGTGCCGCTGATCGACACGGCGCTGCGTCTGACGGCCTCGGGCGCGTACGGCGGCTGACCGGGCCGGGACGCGGACAGCGGATGGGCGCGCCGCCTCGTGTGCCGAGGGTGGCGCGCCGCGTCATGCCGGCCTGAGGGCCGTGAGGGTGCGCTCCCCAGCCGGGTCGCCCGCCGTGGCCGGGACCAGGGCTATCTCGTCCAGGCCTGCCTCGGCGTAGGCGTCGATACGAGCGCGGACGGTGCCGGGGTCGCCGACGAGGGCGACCGTGTCCGCGGCCTCGGGCGGCAGGGCCCGCAGCAGGGTCTCCCGGTCGGCGCCCTTGGCGGCCAGTTCGACGACCTCGGCAAGTCCCGCCTCGACGAACATGTCGCTGTAGCCCGGCACGGCGAGATAGCCGACGACGCTGCGCAGGACCTGCGTGAGCGACTCCGGCTCCGGGTCCACGGCGGCGGGCAGCCAGGCGGCCAGCCGGGGCGGCGTACGGCCCGCCCGCTCGGCGGCCGCGAGCATGCGCGCCCGCAGGACGCGGACCTGTTCCGGCGAGACGATGTCGAGCAGCATCCGGTCGGCGTGCGCGACGGCGGTGCCGATCGCGCGCTCGCCGAACGCGGCGACGGTGACCTCGCCCCCGGACGGCGGCAGCCGGCGCGGGAAGCCGCTGCCGGGCACGATCGGCTCGCCCGGCACGCTGTCCCACAGCCCGCGCACGGCCGCCGCCGACTCCTCCAGGGCGGCGGCGGGCCGGGTCCGCGGCCGGCCGTGCACGCCCTCGACGACCCGCTTGCTGGACGTGCCGAGGGCCACACCGACGGGCCGGCCGGTGACGGCCGCGGCGGACGCGGCGCCCCGGACGATGGTGAGCGGGTCGCGCACCGACACCGGCACGGGACCGGCCGTCAGCACGGCCTGCTCGGTGGCGGCGCCGATCGCCGTCGCCAGGACGAACGAGTCCCACGTGGGACCCTCGCCCGCCCACACCTCCCGGTACCCGAGCCGGTCGGCGAGCATCGCGACCCGCAACGGCTCCTCGACCGGACTGTCGTCCTCCCGCCCCACTGCCACCACGCTGATGTCCATGACAGCGCCCGTACCCGGGCGATCACGCCGTAATCCGGGGCGTGATCGACTCCGTGCCCCGCCGGAGATGTCCGTCAGGCATCCACGCGGGTAGCGTCCGGCACATGGACAGCGGGACGGACAGCGGTCACGACACGCAGGGCGCCGGGATCACCGTGCAGCGGGCGCTGGAGCTGCCGGGGCTGCGCAGCGGGCTGCCCGAGGTGCTGGCGGGCGCCGACCGGCTCGGGCGGTCGGTGCGCTGGGTGCACGCCGGTGAGGTGCCGCACATCGCCTCGCTGCTCAAGGGCGGCGAACTGCTGCTGACCACGGGCTACGGCCTCGGCACCCGCCCGGCCGAACAGCGGGCGTTCGTACGCACACTGGCCGAGCGCGGTATCGCGGCCCTGGTGGTGGAGCTCGGCCCGCGCTTCGCACGACTGCCCGCCGCCCTCGTCGACACGGCCCGGTCGGCCGGGCTGCCGCTGGTCCAGCTGCATCGCGAGGTGCCGTTCGTCACGGTCACGGAGGAGGTCCACACCGAGATCGTCAACGGTCACTACGCCCTGCTCCAGCGCGCCGAGGAGGTGCACCGGCGGTGTACCGAGGCCCTCCTGGGCGGCGGGGGTGTGCCCCAAGTGCTGGGCATTCTGGCGGACTTCGGCGGCAATCCCGTGTTCCTGGAGACGGCGGACGGACAGTTGCTGTACGCCGCCGGGGCCGGCCCCGAGGGCGCGGACCCGCTTCAGGTGTGGGAGGGGCTGCGCGGCCAGCACAAGGACGAGCCACCGCTCGCGGGCTCGGTGCTGGTGGACGTACCGGGCGGCGGGCCCGGCAGCGGTGGCGTCCGCGCGCGTCTCGTCCTGCTACCGGTGCGGACTTCCCTCGCGCCCGTGCACCGGATGGCGGCCGAGCGGGCCGCGGGCATCCTGGCCGTGGTGCTGATGCAGGCACGGCAGGAGGAGGAGCTGGCGGCACGCGGGCGCGGCGACTTCCTCACCGACCTCGCCGAGGGCCGGGTCACACCGGAAGATGCCCCGGCGCAGGCACGTGTACTGGGTTTCCGGCCGGGCGAGGGCCCGCTGCTGCCGATGGTCATGCGGCTCGGCGACGCCTTGTCCCCGGGGGGCGGCTGGGCCGTGCTGGCCCGGGCGGTCGCCGAGGAGCTGGCGTCGGTGGGCGTTCCGGTACTGCTCGGCGTGCGGCCGGTGGAGGGCCGGGTGCCGGTGCTGCTCGGGCTGCGTGCGGAGTCGGAGCGGCCGGCGGTCGCGGACCGGGTCGCGGCGGCGCTGCGGGCCGGGGTGGAGCGGGCCGGGATGCTGCGGCCGGGCGGGCAGCCGCCGGTGGTGGTCGTGGGGGTGGCCGGCGGTTGGACGGCGGCGGCGTCGGGTCTGCGCCACGCGGCGGAGACGGCGACCGCGGCCCAGGGCCTGCCGGACCGGCCCTGGTACGACGCACGCCGGCTGGACATCGACCTGCTGCTGTGGCGGCTGCGCGACCATCCCGACCTGGCCGCGTTCGTCGACCGGGCGCTCGGCCCGCTGCTGGAGCACGACCGCCGCTCCCGGCCGCCGCTGCTGCCCACCCTGGCGACGTACCTCGCCCACGCGGGACGCAAGGCGGAGACCGCCCGGGAGCTCCATCTGAACCGGCAGACGCTGTACAACCGTCTGGCACGCATCGGGGAGTTGCTGGGCACCGACCTCGACGACCCGCAGACGGTACTGGCACTGAGCCTGGCGCTGCGGGCCCGCAGGCACGTCTCCCAGAACCTCAGGTGACCTCATGTGAGGGGGCGAGGCTGGGTCAACTCGTCGTAGACGCTGAGCACTTGGGCGACTGTCTCGTCCTCGCTCGGCCAGGTGGCCGCCTGCCGGGCGCCCTTCTCCCGCAGTGACTCCCGGCGCTCCGGGTCGCCGAGCAGGCGTACGACGGAGCCGGCGAGCGCCTCGGCGTTCCCGTGCGGGACGATTTCGGCCGCGTCGCCGACGAGTTCGGGAATGCCGCCGACGTCGGTCGCGACGAGCGGCACACGCGCGTGGAGGGCCTCCTGGGCGAGGACGGAGCGTGACTCCTGCCAACGGCTCGGGAGCAGGGCGAGGTCGGCGGCGGCGAGCAGGTCGGTGATGTCGTCGCGTCGTCCGATGAGCCGGACGGGCAGGCCCTCGCCCTCGATCCGCTCCTGGAGTTCGCCGCGCAGCGGCCCTTCCCCGGCGATCACGACCAGCGGGACGGGGTCGAGCCGGCGCCAGGCGCGCGCGGCGTCCAGCAGCACGTCGTACCCGCGATGCCGCTCCAGGGAGCCGACGGCCATCAGCAACGGCCGCCCGATGGCGCCGAGTTCGGCCCTCACCTTGGGGCGCAGACCGTCGGGGTCGTCGGGCTCCACGGGCCTGCGGGGGCCGGGCAGCGCGACGGCCGCGAGCCGGGCGTCCCGGGCGCCCGTCCGCCTCGCCCGGTCGACGAGCGCCGAGGTCGTCCCCAGCACGACGCTGGCCGCCTTCACGACCCGCCGCTCCAGCACCCGCAGCAGATGGGCACGCGCACCGTCGGCGTGCGCCCGGTCGTGCCACGTCACGACCAGCGGAGTACCCACGCGCCGCCCACTGAGGGCGAGCACGGTACGGAACGAGGCGTGCAGCCCGTGCGCGTGCACCAGATCGGCGTTGGCGCAGGCCGCCCGCAGTGCCGCCACCGACACCGGGTCGCTGCTGCGCGGAACGTGCACGTGATCAGCCCCGACGCCGCTGAAGTCATAGGCGCGATCCGCCTCATAGGGGGCGCACACCGTGACTTTCACGCCCCTCGCGACGAGCCCCGCGGCCAGCGATCTCACATGCGCGCTGCTGGCGGCATTGCCTCCGCCCAGCACCTGCACGGTGCGCAGCGGCGACTGGCCAGGCGGTGAGTGGCTGCTCACGGGGGTCACGTGGGGCCGGGCTCCTGGTTCGGGTCGGGCGGTCACGACGAACGTACAGAACGAACGAGCGCGGGGAACGCACCGCGCGGATCCTGCGCGTACTCCGCCAAGGATGCCAGGACACACGGGGGTTCCGGGAACGCCGGAACCCCATGGGCGCGACAGTGGGGCTCGGCACCGGGAGGAATGCGCCGGGCCGGGTCACCCACACGAGTGAAGATGGGGCACGCGCGCCCGACCATGCGACCGAACGCCAGTGCGCCCTCCCGCTACATGTCCGCCCGAGCCGTCGCCAGCAACTCCTCCGCATGCGCCCGGGCCGTCTCGGAGTCCTCCTGGCCGGCGAGCATGCGGGACAGTTCCCGGACCCGGTCCTCCCCCTCCAGCACCTTCACACCGGAACGGGTGACCGAGCCGTCGTTGGTCTTCTCCACCAGCAACTGCCGGTCGGCGAAGGCCGCCACCTGCGGAAGGTGGGTCACGACCACGACCTGCGCGGTCTTCGCCAGACGCGCCAGCCGCCGGCCGATCTCGACCGCCGCCTTGCCGCCGACACCGGCGTCGACCTCGTCGAAGAGATACGTCGGCACGGGATCCGTTCCCGCGAACACGACCTCCACGGCCAGCATCACGCGCGACAGCTCACCACCGGACGCCCCCTTGGCGATCGGCCGCGGCGGCGCGCCCGGGTGCGGGGCCAGCAGCAGCTCGACCTCGTCGGCCCCCGCGGGCCCGTAGGCGACCGCGCGTCCGCCGACCTCGACGCCCTCCGGGTCCTCGGTCTGCCGGATGTCGAAGGACACGCGCGCGTGCGGCATGGCGAGCGAGGCCAGCTCGGCGGTCACGGCGGCGGCGAACCGCTCGGCGGCCTCCGTCCGCGCGTCCGTCAGCGCCTGTGCGAGCCCGCCCAGTTCGGACCGCAGCGCGTCCCGCTCGGCAGTCAGCTCCCCGATCCGCTCGTCGTCGCCGTCGAGTTCGGTCAGCCGGGCGGCACTCTTCTCGGCCCAGGCCAGCACGGTGGCGATGTCCTCGCCGTATTTCCGGGTCAGCCCGGTGAGCGCGGCCCGCCGCTCCTCGACGGCCGACAGCCGCAGCGGATCGGCCTCCAGATCGTCGGCGTACCCGGCGAGGTCCCCCGCCGCGTCGCGCAGCAGGATCCCGATCTCCCCGATGCGGTCGGCGAGCGCCGCCAGCGCGGGGTCGTACGACCGTACGGCGTCAAGGGCCCGCTGGCCGCCCGCGACGAGCGTCCCGGCGTCGACGCCCTCGGGGTCCTCCGGATTGCCCGCCAGCGCCGCGTGGGCGGCCGCCGCGGCGGCGGCCAGCGCCTCGGCGTGCCCCAGCCGCTCGGCCTCCTCGGCCAGTTCCACGTCCTCACCGGCCCGGGGCTCGACGGCGGCGACCTCGTCGAGCCCGTAGCGCAGCATGTCGGCCTCCTGGGCCCGCTCACGCGCGCGCGTGGTGATCTCGTCCAGCTCGACGGAGGCGGCCCGCAGCCGCTTGTACGCCTCGCCGTACTTGGCCAGCGGCACGGCGACGGCGTCGCCCGCGTACCGGTCGAGCGCCTGCCGCTGCCGGGACTGCTTGAGCAGCCCCTGCTGGTCGGTCTGCCCGTGCACGGCCACCAGCTCGTCGGCGAGCTCGGCGAGCACCCCCACGGGCACGCTGCGCCCGCCGAGGTGCGCCCGCGAGCGCCCCTCGGCGGAAACGGTACGGCTGATCAGCAGGGCACCGTCGTCGAGCTCGGCCCCGGCCTCCTCGGCGCGTACGGCGGCCGTGGCGTCGTCGGGGACGGTGATCCGCCCCTCCACGACCGCCTTCCCGGCCCCGATCCGCACGAGCGCCGGGTCGGCGCGCCCGCCCAGCAGCAACCCCAGGCTGGTGACCACCATGGTCTTGCCCGCACCCGTCTCACCGGTGACAGCAGTGAACCCGGGCGACAGCTCGACCACGGCGTCGTCGATCACGCCGAGCGACCGTATCCGCATCTCCTCCAACACGGACACGACCTTACGAGGTCCGAGCCAGGGATTGCGACTGGCCCGCCCCTGTCACCCACGAGAGTGGCAACGCCCGGTTTTTTGGGGGCGCGGGGAACTGCGCTACCAGCCACAACGAACCCGCACCCGCCGACGAAGCCGGTGCCACCCCCCACAAACCGCTAGTGAGGAGCCCCCCGCCACCCGGAAACAGGCAGCGCGAACTTGGCCACCAACCGGTCGGTAAAGGACGCATGGTGCAGCCGGGCCAGCCGAACCGGCACAGCCCCCCGCCGAACCTCCACCCTGGCCCCCGCGGGCAACTCGACGGTCCGCCGCCCGTCACACCACAGCACCCCCGGCGGAATGTGTGGCAGAACCTCCACAGCCAACACAGAATCCGGCGATGTCACCAGCGGCTTCGCGAACAGCGCGTGCGCGCTGATCGGCACCATCAGCAACGCCTCGACCTCAGGCCACACCACCGGCCCGCCGGCCGAGAAGGCGTAGGCGGTCGACCCCGTGGGCGTCGCGCACACGATCCCGTCACAGCCGAACCCCGTGACGGGCCGCCCGTCGATCTCGAGGACGATCTCCAGCATCCGCTCGGCGGACACCTTCTGCACCGCCGCCTCGTTCAGCGCCCAGTCCGTGTGCACGATGTCGCCGTTGCGGTGCACCACGACGTCGACGGTCATCCGCTCCTCGACCTCGTACGCCTTGGTCACCACCCGGTCGACGACCTTGTCCAGGTCGTCGCGCTCGGCCTCCGCGAGGAACCCGACGCGTCCGAGGTTGACGCCGAGCATCGGCACGCCCGAGGCCCGCGCGAACTCGGCGCCGCGCAGCAGCGTGCCGTCGCCGCCCAGCACTATGAGCAGCTCGCACCCGTCGAGGCACTGCGGGGTGGCTTCCTTGACCAGCTCCACCTCGTCCGGCAGCGGCAGGTCACGCGCCTCGGCGGCCAGGACGCGCACGCCGAGGCCGGAGCGCAGCAGCCCCCTCACCACGAGTTCGGCGCTGCGCACGGCGGCGGGGCGCCCCGTGTGGGCGAGCAGGAAAACAGTACGAGCTCGGTTCTCGGTCAACGCGGCCCCTCCGCCACTGCACGGTCGACATCGGCCGGGTCCAGTTCCGGTGCCCCGGCCCGCAGCCACAGAAAGTATTCGACATTCCCCGACGGCCCGGGCAGCGGACTGGCCGTCACGCCCTTCACCCCGAGCCCCAGTCCCCAGGCCTTCTCGGCCACCCCCCGCACCGCTTCGGCCCGCAGCTGGACGCTGCGTACGACTCCCCCGCTGCCGAGGCGTTCCTTGCCCACCTCGAACTGCGGCTTGACCATCATCACCAGATCGGCGTCCGGTTTCACGCACCGCACCAGGGCGGGCAGGACCAGCCCGAGCGGGATGAAGGACAGATCCCCCACGACAAGATCCACAGGCTCCCCATCGATCACTTCAAGCGTCAACTCGCGTACGTTCGTACGGTCCTTGACGGTGACGCGTTCATCGTTCTGGAGGGCCCATGCGAGTTGTCCGTATCCGACGTCCACGGCGACGACGTGGGAGGCGCCCGACCTCAGCAGAACGTCGGTGAAACCGCCGGTGGACGCGCCCGCGTCGAGCGCCCTGCGCCCCACGACGGCCAGGCCCTGCGGCACGAACGCCGCCAGCGCGCCGGCGAGCTTGTGGCCGCCCCGGGACACGTAGTCGGGGTCGCCGTCGTCCTGGGCCACCACGATCGCGGCCGCCGTCTCCACCTGTGTGGCGGACTTGGTCGCGACGGTCTTGCCGACGGAGACGCGCCCTGCGGCGATCAGCTGGCCGGCATGCTCACGCGAGCGCGCGAGCTTCCGGCGGACCAGCTCCGCGTCGAGACGGCGGCGTGCGACTCCTGCCACGTTCGGTTCAGCTCCTAGGTCCGTGCTGCGGCGGGGGCGCCGGAGGTCCCGGGCGGGCGTCGAGCGCGGTGAGCGCGTCACGCAGCCCCCGGTGTACATCCTCGTACACCTCGATGTGCCCGTCCGTGGCGAGGTGGTCCGCGTCACCGAGCCGGTCCAGGCAGGCGTCCACGCCGGCGACGCCCGTGGGGGTGCGGGGCACGTTCAGGGGCGCGGGGGCGGCTGGGTCGTACTCGGGCTCGGTGTCTTCCCGCACCGCCGCCGCTTCGGGCACTGCGTCGTCCATGCCCCGACGCTACCGCGAACCGCTGCGGTACCGTCGTCGCGATGGCCACGATCGAGGAGTGCCGCAGCGCACTCGACAAGCTCTCGGACAACATGCAGCGCGCCGAAGGGGACGTCCGCGACGCCGCGGCCCTGGACCGTTCGGTGAGCTGCCACATCACGGACCTCGACGTCACCTTCGTCGGCCGGATGCGCGGCGGGCGGATCGAGGTGCACGACACCGTGCAGGGGCCGCCGCCCGCCAAGGCCGAGATCAGACTCGTCATGGCCGGCGACGACCTGGTGGCGCTGGTCGACGGCGAGCTGAGCTTCGCCAAGGCCTGGGGTTCGGGCCGGGTGAAGCTGCACGCGGGCGTGCGGGACCTGCTCCAGCTCAGGAAGCTTCTTTAGCGGCCACCTTCTCGGCCCCGGCCGCCGCCCCGGCGCGTGCCCGCCGCGCCGCCGGCACCACCAGCGGCGTGCCCGTCTCCGGGTCGTCGACGACCTGGCAGCGCAGCCCGAAGACCTCCTCGACCAGCTCGGCCGTGACGATGTCCTTCGGCGCGCCCTCGGCGATGACGCTCCCCTCGCGCAGGGCGATGAGGTGCGTGGCGTAGCGGGCGGCGTGGTTCAGGTCGTGCAGTACGGCGACGAGCGTGCGCCCCTGCTCCTCGTGCAGCTCCGCGCACAGGTCCAGTACGTCGATCTGGTGCTGGATGTCCAGGTACGTGGTCGGCTCGTCGAGCAGCATCAGTGGGGTCTGCTGGGCGAGCGCCATGGCGATCCACACCCGCTGGCGCTGACCGCCCGAGAGTTCGTCGACGTAGCGCTCGGCGAGTTCGGCGACGCCCGTCTGCCGCATGGACTCCTGGACGACGCGCTCGTCGTCGGCCGACCACTGGCGCAGGATGCCCTGGTGCGGGTAGCGGCCCCGGCCCACCAGGTCGCCGACGGTGATGCCGTCGGGCGCGATGGACGACTGGGGCAGCAGACCGAGGGTCCGGGCGACCTTCTTCGCGGGCATCGACTGGATGACCTGACCGTCGAGCAGCACCCGGCCCTCACTGGGCTTGAGCATCCGCGACAGTGCCCGCAGGAGCGTCGACTTGCCGCACGCGTTGGGGCCGACGATCACGGTGAAGGAGTTGTCGGGTATCTCCACCGACAGCTGCTCGGCGATCACCCGCTGGTCGTAGGCGAGAGTGACGTTCTCGGCGGACAGACGATTCACAGTGCTCCTTCGGTTCTTGCTCATATACGGCCCGCCCTGCGCTCGGTGACCAGCAGCCACAGCAGGTAGACACCGCCGAGCACGCCGGTGACCACGCCCACGGGCAGCTGTTCGGCTCCGAACGCCCGCTGCGAGAGCCAGTCGGCGGTGACCAGCAGGGCCGCGCCCATGCACAGGGAGGGCAGCAGGTTCGGGCCGGGCGAACGGGTCAGGCGCCGGGCCAGCTGCGGCGCGGTGAGCGCGACGAAGCTGACGGGACCGGCGGCGGCGGTCGCGGACGCGGTCAGCAGCACGGCCGCCAGCATGAGCAGCAGACGCACCCGCTCCACCCGGACCCCGAGGGCGTACGACACGTCGTCGCCCATCTCCATCATCCGTAGCGCACGCGCGTTGCAGAGGGCGAGCGGCACGAGCACGGCGCACAGCCCGAGCAGCGGCCACACCTGGTCCCAGTCACGGCCGTCGAGCGATCCGGTCATCCATACGACCGCGCGGGCCGCGTCCACGATGTCGGACTTGGTGAGCAGATAGCCGTTGACCGCGGTGACGATCGCGGAGACACCGATGCCGACCAGCACCAGCCGGTAGCCGTGCACGCCCCGTTTCCAGGCGAGCACATAGATCGCGAGCCCGGTCACCAGGCCGCCCACGAGCGCGCCCAGGGCGACCTGGTTCGCGTCCCCGGAGAACAGCACGATCATCGTGAGCGCGCCGGCCGTCGCCCCCTGCCCGAGGCCGAGTACGTCCGGACTGCCCAGCGGATTGCGGGAGATGGACTGGAACAGCGCGCCACCGAGTCCGAGCGAGGCCCCGACCAGCAGTCCGACCAGGACCCGCGGCAGCCGCAGCTCGTTGACGATGAACTCCTGGCCCTCGTTGCCCTGCCCGAACAGCGTCCGCAGCACATCGGCGGCCGGGATCGGGAAGTCGCCGGTGCCGATGAGCACGACACTCGCCGTGAGCGCCGTTGCCAGCAGCAGGAGCACGACGACGAAGGCCCGCACGTCCAGGCGTATCGAGAGTCCGCCGGGGGACCTCACGGCACGGTTGGTGGTCTTCACAGCTGCGCCGTCCTCCGCCGTCGTACGAGATAGATGAACACCGGTCCGCCGAGGATGGCGGTCACGATGCCCACCTGGAGTTCCGCCGGCCGGGCCACGATCCGGCCGATGACATCGGCACCGAGCAGCAGCACGGGCGACAGGATCGCCGCGTACGGCAGGATCCAGCGCAGGTCGGGCCCGGTGAAGGAGCGCACGACGTGCGGCACCATCAGCCCGACGAACACGATCGGCCCGCAGGCGGCGGTCGCGGCCCCGCACAGCACGGTCGCGGCCAGCATGGACAGCGCCCGGGTCCGGTTCAGGTTGGCGCCGAGCGCCTTGGCGGTGTCGTCGCCCATGGCCATGGCGTTGAGCGGCCGGGCCAGGGCCAGCGCCAGGACCGTCCCGGCCAGCAGGAACGGCAGGACCTGGCTGATGGTCGAGTCGGTCGCCGAGGACAGGGAACCGACCGTCCAGAAGCGCATCTTGCCGAGCGCCGCGTCGTCCATGATCATCACGGCTTGGAGGTAGCCGTAGAGCGCGGCGCTGATCGCCGTACCGGCGAGCGCGAGCCGTACCGGCGTCGCGCCCCGGCTGCCGCCGAGGAACCAGACCAGCGCCCCGACCGCGGCCGCGCCGAAGAACGCGAACCAGACGTAGCCGCTGAGCGAGGTGATCCCGAGAAACGTGATCGCCGTGACGACCGCTGCGGACGCACCGGCGTTGATGCCGAGCAGCCCCGGATCGGCTAGCGGGTTGCGGGTGAGCGCCTGCAGGACCGCGCCGGCCAGACCGAGGGCGGCACCGGCGAGCAGCCCCAGCACGGTCCGTGACATCCGCTCGGCGACGACGACATCGCCGTACGTCCCCGAGTCCTCGAACAGACCGTGCCAGACCTGTCCGAGGGACAGCTCTTTCGCTCCGATCGCGATACTCGCCAGCGCGACGAGCACCAGGATCGCGACGGCCAGGACCAGCCCAAAGGCTCGTACCACCCGTCGAGTCGGGGGCGCGGGGGCGGTCTCCGCGCGCTGTTCGGGGGGACTCTCGACCAACACGCAGGTTAGGTTAGCCTACCCTGCCATTCGATCACGATTTCGGATCTTGGCCGCGGTCCTCGGGCACGCACAGCCGGAGCGTGCCCACAGACCATGGGTCCCAACCGGTGCTCAGAGGCCCAGCTTTGCCAGCGCCTTCCCCCCGTCCAGCTCACACACACCCGCACCGGCGGCCGTCCACGCCGCCGCACACAGCGCGCGCAGCCCGTCCAGCGCCTCGCCGTCCCCGTCGAGCTCCAGCACCTCCGCGCCGGCCGTCGCCGTCCAGCCTCCGCACCGGAAGCCGCCGTCCTCCAGCGCCTCGATGTCCGGCTGGCCGCTGAGCATCCCCCGCAGATCGGCGTCCACATACGTCGGCCGGTGCTGCGGCGGCGCGGCCAGCAGCTGCGCGCCGTCGGTGACGCCGGTCAGGACGAGCAGCGAGTCGACGTCCCCGTTGAACGCGCCCTTGATGTCCGTGTCCAGCCGGTCCCCCACCACGAGCGGCCGCCGCGCCCCGGTCCGCAGGATGGTCTCCCGGTGCATCGGCGGCAGCGGCTTGCCCGCGACCTGCGGCTCGGCGCCGGTCGCGATCCGGACGACCTCCACCGCGGCCCCGTTGCCCGGCGCGATCCCACGCCCGCTCGGAATGGTCAGGTCGGTGTTGGAGGCGAACCACGGCACGCCGCGCGCGACCGCGTAACTGGCCTCCGCGAACCGCCCCCAGGGCAGCTCGGGCCCGCCGAACCCCTGCACCACCGCCGCCGGATCGTCGTCCGCCGACTCCACGGGCACGAGCCCGCGCTCGCGCAGCGCCACCCGCAGTCCCTCCCCGCCGATCACCAGCACCCGGGCGCCCTGCGGCACCTGCTCACTGATCAGCCGCGCGACCGCCTGCGCCGAGGTGATGACGTCGTCCGCGCCCGTGGGTATCCCCAACTCGGTCAGATGCGCGGCCACGGTGTCCGGAGTGCGCAACGCGTTGTTCGTGACGTACGCGAGCCGCATCCCCCCTGCCCGCGCCTCGGCCAGCGACTCGACGGCGTACGCGATCGCGCTCCCACCCGCGTACACGACCCCGTCCAGATCGAGCAGCGCCGTGTCGTACGCCTCGCTCAGGGCCTGCCCACTGCCCTCGGGCCTCGTCCTGACGCTCCGGCTCATCCCGCATCGCTCCTCGTTCGACGGCGTTTCCCCCGATCATCCCCCATGCCACTGACACCCGTACGATGCCGGGATGAACACAGCAGGTCACTCGGAGGCAACGGAGCACCGAGGCCTGGAACTCACCCCGTTCCGAGGCCTTCGTTACGACCCGGACCGGGTCGGCAGCCTTGCCGCCGTCACATCTCCGCCGTACGACGTCGTGGTACGCCCCGACGGCCTGCACCACCTCGAGTCCTCCGACCCGCACAACATCGTCCGTCTGATCCTGCCCCAGGCCGACACGCCCGGTGCCCGCAACGAACAGGCCGCCGAGACCCTGCACCGCTGGCTCTCCGAGGGCGTCCTGGCCACCGATCCGGAACCCGGCCTGTACGTCTACGAGCAGCGGGACGGCGACGGCATGCTGCAACGCGGCATCATCGGCGCCCTGCGCGTGTCGGACCCCGGCGAGCAGGTGGTGCTGCCCCACGAGGACGTCATGCCGCACATCGTCGCCGACCGCGCGGCCCTGATGCGGGCCACCTCGGCGAACCTCGAGCCCCTCCTGCTGACCTACCGCGGCGACGGCCCGACGACGACCACGGCGGACCTGATCGAGCGCACCGCCGGTCTGCCTCCCCTCCTCGCCACCACCACGGAGGACGGTTTCAGCCACCGCCTGTGGTCCGTGACCGACCCCGCCGACCTGGCCGCGATCCAGACCGACCTGGCCCGTCACCAGGCCCTCATCGCCGACGGCCACCACCGCTGGGCGACCTACCGCCGGCTCCGCGCGGAGCACCCCTCCCCAGGCCCGTGGGACCACGGCCTGGTCCTCCTCGTCGACACGGCCCGCTACCCCCTCCGGGTCCGCGCCATCCACCGTCTCCTCCACGAACTGCCGGTCGACCGGGCCGTGGCGGCCCTGCACGGTCTGTTCCGGGTACGCCGCCTGACGGCCCCCCTGCCCGAGGCCCTCGAGGTCCTGGCGGACGCTGCCCGCGAGGGCAACGCCTTCCTGCTGGCCGGCGACGGTTCCTTCCATCTCGTCGACCGCCCCGACCCGGATCTCCTGGCCCGTACGATCCCTACCGACCGTCCCGCGGCCTGGCGCACCCTCGACGCGACGGTCCTGCACGCCACGCTCCTCGACCACGTCTGGCACATCCCCGAGGACTCCCCCGCGCACATCGCCTACATCCACGACACGGCCGCCACGGTCGCCAAGGCAGAGCGCGACGGCGGTACGGCCGTCCTGATGCACCCGGTCCGCGAGGAGGTCGTCCGCGACCTGGCCCGCCAGGGCGTGACGATGCCGCGCAAGTCGACGTCGTTCGGCCCGAAGCCGGCCTCGGGCCTGGTGCTGCGCACGCTGGACCTCTGAGAACCTCTGAACACAAGTCTGAACACGAGAAGGGGGCGGATCCCCAACGGGATCCGCCCCCTTCCACCGGACGTCAGTCCTTGTCCTCCTCGGCGGAGTCTCCGGCGTCGCTCTCGGCATCCTCGTCATCGTTCATGACGTCGACGAACTCCACACCGTCCAGCTCGGCGAGCCGGTCCGACGCGTCCGTGCTGCCGTCGCGATCGGCCTCCACGGCCTTCGCGAACCACTCCCGCGCCTCGCTCTCCCGCCCGGCGGCGAGCAGCGCGTCGGCGTACGCGTATCGGAGCCGCGCGGTCCACGGCTGCACGGAGCTGGCGGCCAGCTCGGGACTCTGCAGCGTCACGATGGCCGCGTCCAACTGCTCCATGTCACGCCGCGCACCAGCGGCGACGAGCCGCATCTCGACCTGTCCGGCCTTGTCGAGCTTGTGCACCTCGGGAGCCCCGGCCATGTCCAGCGCCTTCTCCGGCCGCCCGAGCCCGCGCTCGCAGTCGGCCATGACGGGCCACAGGTCGATGTTCCCGGTCATCCGCTTGGCGGCCCGGAACTCGGCCAGCGCCTCGCCGTACTTCTGGTTGGCGTACGCGGCGAACCCGGCGGCCTCCCGCACGGCGGCGACACGCGAGGCCAGCCGCAGCGCGACCCTCGAGTAGCCGTACGCGCCCTCAGGGTCCTCGTCGAGGAGCCGCGCGACCATCACCAGGTTCCTGGCGACATCGTCCGCGAGCGTCTTCGGCAGGCTCTGCAGCTCCTGCCGTACGTCCTTGTCGATCTCGTCGCCCGTGACGTCCTCGGGGATCGGCAGCCGCTTGATCGGCTCCCTGTCCCGCTCCCGATCCTCGCGGAAGCGGCCGGCACCGCGGCGGTCGTCGCCACGGCGGTCGTCGCGGCCACGGAAGCCACCACGGTCACCACCCTCGCGCCGGAAGCCCCGATCGCGATCGTCCCGCCGCGGCCCACGCCCGCCACGGTCGTCACGCCCACGGAAGCCGCCCCGGTCGCTGCGATCACCACGGTCACCCCGGTCGTCACGCCGGAACTCGCCACGCTCGCCGCGAGGAGCGCCGTCGCGGCCACGGCTGTCGTCCCGACGGAAGCCACCACGTCCGCCACGACCGGCGTCGTCCCGCCGGAAACCGCCCCGCTCCCCACGGTCGTCCCCACGGCGCTCATCACGCCGGTCATCACGACGGTCATCGCGCCTGTCGTCCCGACGGAATCCACCGCGGTCGTCACGCCGGAAACCACGGTCGCGATCGTCACCACGGAAACCGCGGTCCCGGTCGTCACGACGGAAGTCACGGTCCCGGTTGTCGCGACGCTCGCCACGGTCGTCACGCCGCGGGAACCCGCCGCGCTCGCCATCGCGGCGGTCGTCACGCCGATCGTCACGCCGGTCATCACGCCTGTCGTCCCGACGGAAGCCACCGCGCGGCCCGCGGTCGTCTCCGCGACGGACATCATCACGGCGGTCGTCGCGCCGACCATAGCCGCCACCACGGTTGTCGTCACGGCCGCGGCTGTCGTCACGCCGGTCGTCGCGCCGGAAGCCACCGTGGTCCCGGTCGCCGCGGCGCTCTCCGCGGTCGTCGCGCCGGAAGGAGGGGCGGTCACCGCGGTCGTCACGCCGGAACCCGCCTCGGTCACGGTCGTCCCTGCGCGGTCCCCGGTCACGGTCGTCGCGTCGGCCGAAGCCGCCACCACGGCTGTCGTCACGGCCGCGGCTGTCGTCACGCCGGTCATCACGCCGGAAGCCACCGCGATCGCCACGGTCCGTACGATCGCCTCGGCCGCCGTCACGACGCCCGTAGCCACCACGGTCGTTGTCGCGGCGGAAGCCCCCACGGTCTCCACGGTCCCCGCGCTGACCACCGCGGTCGCTCCGGTCCCCCTCCCGTCGCTGCTGGTCGCGCTCCGGTCGGTCGTCGGGAGAGTTGGTGGACATGGTGACTCCTGTCTTCGGTACCGCAAGTCATTCTCGCGCAGCCGGCTACCCGGTGCGCACCGCAAAATAAAAAGGACCCCTGGTCCCAGCTGAACGCTGGGACCAGGGGTCCTTCCAAAGATTGTTCGGCGGCGTCCTACTCTCCCACAGGGTCCCCCCTGCAGTACCATCGGCGCTGTAAGGCTTAGCTTCCGGGTTCGAAATGTGACCGGGCGTTTCCCCTACGCTATTACCACCGAAACCCTAATGGTTTCGAGCGAACAAGCACACTCTTTAATTGTTCGTTCTGCTCAAAGCCGACAACTGTTCGTTGTCTCAGAACTTACACAGTGGACGCGAGCAACTGAGGACAAGCCCTCGGCCTATTAGTACCGGTCAACTCCACACGTTACCGTGCTTCCATATCCGGCCTATCAACC
>NZ_JBIBHN010000030.1:0-100041 GCF_042957035.1 Streptomyces sp. NPDC008137
CCACCATGCACAACCTCGCCCTAGCCGGGTGAAACAGCACGTCAGGCGTTGCTCAGCCATGCCCGCCACCAAGCCTTCTGCAACACCCTTTAGGCGACCGGTGGTCGTCAGACCGGCTCCGCCACCCCCGTGAGCAGCACCATCCCGGAGTCGCCGTGGTCCGGCAGGGCGCGGTCGGTGTCGATGTGGGTGACGTCCAGATCGCGGGTCAGAGGGGCGAAGACCTCGGTGACCGTCGTCGGGTTCACCGGGCAGCCCGGCCAGCGGGACGCCGGGCCGATGCGGTAGGTCGGCAGGTTCTCCATGAAGGCGGCGACCAGGTGACCGCCAGGCGTGACCGTGCGGACGAAGGTGCGGCAGAAGCCGGCGAACTCGGCGAAGTCCTCCGTGGCGACCTCGGCGACGAAGTGCATGGAGGCGAGTTCGTAGAAGCCCGGTGGCAGGGTCCGGACGTCGGCGTGGACGACGTTCACCGGAGCCAGTGCCCCGGCCAGGGTCGCCGGCACGTCCGGGTTGAGCTCCCGGCACAGTGTGTGGAAGGGGAGCCAGCTCGCGTCGAGGCGGTGACAGATCTGCTCCTGTAGGTAGGCGACGCTGCTCGCCCCCGCCTCCACGGCGTCGATCCTGCGGCAGGCGGCGGACGCGAGGATCAGCGGATAGAGATTGGGGCCCGCCCCGAACTCCACCGAGCGGTCGATGCCGCCGGGCGGGAAACGCCGGAAGAAGGCGCTGTGGTGCGCGATGATCGCCGCGTCCGAGGGACGTACCTCGCGGTAGTTCTCCGCGAGGTAGTCCGCGACCGGCCAGTGATCCCAGTCCACGTCGTCATTGTGCGTCGTCATGGCCGTTCAGCCCTTCAGCCGCAGCGGGAAACGCTCGGACAGCCGGGCGTGACGCATCGTCCAGTTGAATTCGATCGTAGATTCGCCCATGCGGCCCTGCATCTCGGGCGGGAAGGGCGGTCCAGGGGCGGATCAGCCGCGCCCGCGATGGAACCGCACGTACAAATCCCGGATCCGTTCCGTCAGTTCGGGCACCGGACCGTCCACGGTCACACCGGGTGCGACCTCGCGTACGGGGAGTGGCCGCACCGGTGGTAGGGGGACCCCCAATTCGCTCAGCCAGGACACGAGTTGCTCGGACGAGGCGACGTAGGCGATCCGTCCCAGACCGACCCAGGCGTGCGCCGCCGCGCACATCGGGCAGTGCTCGCCGGAGGTGTAGACCGTGGCCGCCGCGCGCTCCTCGGGCGTGAGACGGGCGGCCGACCAGCGGGCCAGCTCGAACTCGGGATGCCGGGTGCGGTCGCCCGAGGCCACGCGGTTGCGGTCCTCGGCGAGGACCGTGCCGTCCCTCCCCACCAGAACCGAACCGAACGGTTCGTCCCCCGCGTCCAGCGCCTCGGCCGCGAGCTCCACGCATCGGCGCAGGTGAGGCAGTTCCGTGTCCTTCACGACCATGGTGCCGGGCCCTTCCTCGGGACGAAGCGATCAACAGGACTGTACGGCGGCCGGGGCGTACGGCCCCACCGGACAGCGCGCCGCCAGGCCGCCGTCGGATGTCACATCCACGCCCGTCCGATCCGTCGCATGGTCATGACGACGAACCAGAAGGACCAGAAGAACCAGAACGTCCTCCTCGCCGGCGCGAGCGGTGTGCTCGGCCGGCACATCACCCACGCGCTCACCGAGGCGGGTCACAAGGTCACCGGACTGGGCCGCAGCCGGGACAACGGTGTCCGCGCCGACCTCATGGACCGGGACGCGCTGCTGCGCGCCGTCGACGGACACCACTTCGACACCGTGATCCACGCCGCGACCGCCCTGCACAAGCCCCCCATGCGCGACCGCGACATGGACGCCACCGACGCGCTGCGCACCCAGGGCACGGCACACCTCGTCGAGGCCGCCCGGGCCACCGGAGCCCGCCGCTTCGTCGCCGAGTCGATGGTCTTCGGCTACGGCTACGGGGACCACGGCGACCGCCCGCTCACCGAGGACGACCCCTTCGGCCCGCTCGGCCGGACGCCGCAGCTGGAGCGGCACATCGCCGCCATGCGGACCAAGGAGCGGCTCACCTTCGAGTCGGAGGCACTGGAGGGCGTCGCGCTCCGCTTCGGCCTGTTCTACGGCCCCGGCGGCACCGACACCCTGCTGCCGCTGCTGCGCAGACGGCAGCTGCCGATGCCCGGTGACCGCGGCCGGGTGCTGCCCTGGGTGGAGCTCACCGATGCCGCCCGCGCGGTGGCCGCCGCCGTGGAGCGCGGCCGGCCGGGGCAGGCGTACAACATCGCGGACCGGACGCCGCTCGGCTTCCGTGCCCACGTAGAGAGCGTGGCCGAAGCGTTCGGAATGCCGAAGCCGGTCACCGTGCCGCTGTGGCTGATGAGGCCCATGTCGTACGCGCACACCGTGATGGCGTCGCGGCTGCGGGTGTCCTGCGCCAAGGCGGAACGTGAACTGGGCTGGTCTCCGCGCTACGCGTCCAGCGGCGAGGGGCTCGCCGCCATGCGGTCGGCCGGCCGTTGACGCCGGGGGAGTACCGGCCGGGTCCGGCTCCGGTGCGCCGGGCCGCCGGGCCGCGGCACACCGGGTGCCGGGTGACTCCTGGTGTGACTCCTGGTGTCGCGCACGTACTGTCGATACGCCTTCGCTCGCTACTCCGTCAGCGGCCTGCCTTCGAACGGTCCAGCGCGGCGACGCCGAGCGCGGCGAGGCCGATCTGGATGAGCCATTCGACCCAGTCGACACCCTTGGTGTCGGCCACGCCGAACGCGCCGGCGAGTGCGGAGCCGATCAGCGCGGCGATGATGCCTACGACGATCGTCCACAGAATTCCGATGCGCTGACGGCCCGGGACCACGAGCCGGCCCAGGACGCCGATGACGATGCCGATCACGATGGCACTGATGATGCCGTCGACTTCCATCTCCGCCCCTTCTCCTCAGGACCCCCGATGCAGTGCGTCTGCCCCCTGGCGGCCGGGACACTCCGGGTCCCGTGCCGCGTGGTCGTTCGTGTCGCGGGTGCGGACGCGAAAGGGCCGGTCCGGGAGCGCGGACCGGCCTTCGTTTCCCTTCCGGCGGGGACTACGGCCTGGGGGAGGCCTTCGCCGCCGTGCCGGCGCACACCAGGCCCAGGAGCACGGCCAGTGCACCGATGATGATGTTGTTCCACACGACCCCGGCGTCCGGGCTCTCGCCGACGATCCACGGCGAGATGATCATCCACACCCCGAGGGCGCACATGGCCCAGCTCAGCCCGTACATACGCTCCGGAGCACGAGTGAACCCGAGCGCCAGCAGACCGATCGCGATCCCCATGATCAGGTTGTGCGTCACGAGCGGCGGCTGGCTGGTCGTGTAGTGGACTATCCATGGGGAGGCCGCGCAGTACAGACCCAGCAGGAACACCGGTCCGTCCACGAGCGCCACATCGCGTCCACCGAGCATGCGGGCGTACCGATCCCGCATCTCGGAGGCATCAGGGTGGCTGGTGATGTCACCTCTGGTGGGCGAGACGTTGGCCATGACTCGTCTCCTTCGTCTTACAGGGCGACCGCGTCTGGTGGGGTATGCGGTAAGCGCCGCGTAAGCACATTCTGCTCTTATTTTTCCTTTATGTGTAGGGGTTGTGCGGGGGTGTGGACTCCTGTCGGGCGGTACATGTCCGATCGGATCGCGGGCAACCGGAGGGATACGGCAGTGATCGGTCGACGCCGCCCGACGGGCGGCGCGGGACAGCGGAGGGCAGCGGACATGGCTACGGCGATCAGCGCGAAGGTGTTGGAGCGGTTCCCGGCGGGAGCCCCGCGCGGATCGTGGCCGGCGGAGGAGTACGCGGCACGCCGCCGCGCCGAGGGCGAGCCCGCCACCGTCGTGATGGATCTGGAGTCGGACGCCTTCCTCGTGGTGGTTCCGTCGGACGGCGACGCCTGATCCAGCGCTCTGTCGCGCACCAGCCTGAGCCACGCCCTTCGAACTACTCCAAAGATCAACCCTGGAGCCCGACTTCGGCGTCATCCGCACCGAGGGGCAGGCCTTGCCCCTCGGTGACGAGGAGGCACAGACGCATGAAGCAGCGGGCCGCAAGCACCGTCTCATTATCTCTGGCCGTGGCGTTGTCCGCCGGAACGGCGGCCATCGCCCCGTCCGCACACGCCGCACGGTCCGAGCACGGCCACGAGGTGACCCGGACCGCACTGCGGAATCTGGTCGACAAAGGCGGACTCCCCGGCGTGGCGGCCGAGGTCCGTGACGGCAAGAAGACCTGGTGGGCCGCCTCCGGTCACTCGGACACCGGCACCGGCCGCGAGCGTTCGCCCGCCGACCACTTCCGCGGCGCCAGCATCACCAAGACGTTCGTCGCGACCGTCCTGCTCCAACTGGAGGCCGAAGGAAGACTGAGCCTGGACGACTCCGTCGAATCGTGGCTGCCCGGCCTGGTGCGGGGCAACGGCTACGACGGCGACGAGATCACCCTGCGCCGGCTCCTCAACCACACCAGCGGCATCGCCAACTACACCGACGACCCCGCGTTCCTCCACGACGCCGCCGGCCCCGGCTTCCCGGAGCACCGGTACGACACCCACACGCCCGAGGAACTCGTGGCGATCGCGCTGAAGTACCCGCCACTGCCCGACCCGGAGGCGGCGCCGGTGTACTCCAACACCAACTTCGTCATCGCCGGGATGGTCATCGAGAAGGCGACGGGCCGCTCGTACGCGCAGGAGGTCACCCGTCGCGTCATCCGGCCGCTGAAGCTGCGCGGGACGTCCTTCCCCGGGACCTCGCCGAAGATGCCGAACCCGCACCCCGTCGGCTACTCCCGGCTCCACGAGGAAGCCCCGGACGCCGAGATCCATGACGCAACCGAACAGAACATGACCTGGCTGGGCGCGGCCGGCGACGTCATCTCCACGAGCGGCGACCTCAACCGCTTCCAACGAGCCCTGATCAAGGGCAAGTTGCTGCCACCCGCCCAGATGAAGGAAATGCTCGACGAGGTCCCGTCGGGGGACGGGCTCGGGTTCGGGCTCGGGGTCGAGTTCGCGGAGCTGTCCTGCGGTGTGAAGGTGGTGGGCAAGACAGGCCGCACCAACGGCTCCCTGTCCGCGATGGTGGGCACACAGGACGGCCGGCACCAGATGACGTTCAACATCAACGGTGACTGGCTCCCGGACGGATCGCTCTACGTCGATGTGATCGAAGCGGAGTTCTGTGGCAAGGCCCCGTCCCCGACCGGGAGTCCGACCGACAAACCGCTCCTGCCTCAGCTCGGCTAGGGCCCTAGCCGGACGCCAGCGACCCGAGGTGCCTCCGGCGTGCCTCGGCCGTCTGGCCCTGCACCAGCAGGAACATTCCCTCGCGGGCCAGCCGCTGCGCCCGGCTGTCCAGGGCCATGGACCGGCCGCCCCCGGCCACGACCGCCGCGGTCGTGGCCGCGCGCATGAGGTCGTACGCGCGTGTCTTCACGGCCAGGCGTTCCGCGAGGCACTCGTGGGGGACCGGGTGGTCGGCCAGTGTGTAGGCCTCCCTCCGGACCTCGTCGATCCGGGCCCGCAGCGAGCGGGCCGTCTCCTGGCCGTCCGGAGCGTCCGCCACCAGGTCCAGCGCCGCGTCCGCCACCCCGAAGACGGCCGGACTGGCGTTGGCGGCCCTCGGCAGATCGACCAGGGCGAACTCCCGCTGCGGCACGCGCAGCACGACGGCCTCGTCCGGCACCCACAGGCCGTCCAGCTCCAGAGAGACCGTACGGGCGGCGGTGAGGGCCGCGAGCCGCATCGGTGCCGAGGGAGACAGCCCCGGCTGCTCGCGGGCCTCGGCGAGTACGAACACCACCTCGGCCGCATCCGTCACACCGGCCAGCAGCATCACGTCGTTCAGACCCCAGCCGGTGAACCAGGGCACCGTTCCCTCGAACCGCCAGCCGTCCCGCTCGGGCACCGCCCGCACGGGGACGCGGGGAAAGGCACGGACATGGGCGAACGCGATACCGGCCATCACCTCGCCGGTCGCCAGCGGGCGCAGGAACTTCTCACGGACGGGCGAGTCGTACGTCGCGATCAGCTTCACCGGAGTGTGGTGCTGTGTCTGCACGAACCATGTGGAGCAGCACGCCCCGGCCAGGATCTCCGCGGTCTCCCGCGCCACGCCGACGGGCGCGTCCGCCCCGCCGTACGCCTCCGGCGCGCCCACCCCGAGCAGCCCCGACCGCTTCACGGCGGTGATGTGGCTCTCCGGCACACCCTCCTGGTCGACCCGCTCGGCATGCGGGACGAGGAGATCGTGCGCCAGTCGCTGTGCGCGGGTGACGAGGGGATGGGGTGTGGTGGTCATGGAAGAAATTCTCCCGGTCGCGTGGCGCGGGCTGTCGATCCGGGGGTGTGTCGTTCGTGTAGGAGGTGCAAGGACACCCCGACACCCGCACACCCGGACGCCCGACCCTCCCGCCGCAGAGAGGCGCTCGTGGGGCGGCGCCAGGCGGGCAGCCCCTTCAGGGACGGACATCCAGCTCCGTGAGCACGTCGAAGTCGAGCCCGTCGGCACGGGCCAGGTAGATGCGCTGGCGCACATGACTGTCCCGAAGGTGCAGCAGCCCGCGCGGGCCCTCGTACGACACCGTGCCCGCCGCCGCGCCGATCGCCGACACGTCCAGCGACCGGGCTCTTCTCAGCAGCGCGGCCAGCAACAGCACACCCTCGTAACAGGACTCGCCGAGGCTGCCGAGGGCGGGTGCCTCGACGCCGTAGCGGGCGGCGTACCGTCCGTGGAAGTCGAGGGTGTCCCCGTTGGCCAGCGAGGCGAAGAAGCCGGCCGTGCTGTAGAGGTCCTCGGTGGCCGCCGGGCCGCTCGCCATCAGCATGTTCTCGTCCATCAGGGTACTCAGCCGCGGGCAGCGGGCGGGCAGTCCGTACGCCGCGAACGCCCGGTTGAAGCGCACCGCGTCGCTGCCGACGAGCAGCATCAGCACCCCGTCGGCGTCCGCGCGCTCGACGCTGCGCAGCACCGGCCCGAAGTCGTCGGTGCCGAGCGGGAGGTAGGCCTCACCGGCGACACACCCGCCGGACGCGCGGGCGTACACTCGGGCCGCCCGTGCCGTACGTCGCGGCCACACGTAGTCGTTCCCGACGACGAACCACCGCCGTACCCCGCGCTCACGCGCCAGCAGGTCCATGGCGGGCCGCAGTTGATCGTGCGGGGTCTCGCTCGTCAGGAACACGCCCGCGGTGTCCTCCCCGCCCTCGTACAGCGCCGTGTACACATAGGGGACGCGGTGCGCGATCCTCGGCGCCAGGGCCTGGCGCACCGAGGAGATGTGCCACCCCGTGACGCCCTGCACGACACCCAGGTCGACCAGCGCCTCCACCTGGGCGGCGACCTCGTGCGGCGGGCCCGAGCCGTCGACCGGCACCAGCCGCAGCTGCCTGCCGAGCACGCCGCCGTCCCGGTTGACCTCCTCCGCGGCCAGCCGCGCGCACAGCTCGCACGTCGGCCCGAAGATCCCGGCCGGCCCGCGCAGGGGGAACACGAGGGCCACGCCGAGCACGGAGTCGTCGGCCGTGAACCACTCGGGTGCGGGGAGGTCGTGCCGGAACATGGCGTCATGATCCTGGCTCCACCGTACGAACTCCAGTGCGTCTCTTACCATGGACGCACCTCTGAGCTAGGGAGCGGCATGGCCACCCCACCCCCGCGTCGGTCCGACGACCTCGTGCAACTGCTGACGCGGGCCGAGCGGCTCGCGGCGCGGCGGCTGCAGGCCGTTCTGGAGGAGGAGGGCTGTTCGCTCGACGCGTGGCGGGTACTGGCCCTTCTGTCCGAAGGCGAGGGGCACCACATGACGGCGATCGCGGAGGCCGCCTTCCTGCCGCCTCCGACGCTGACCAAGCTGGTCGACCAGCTCGTCGACCAGAACCTGCTGCACCGCCGGGTCGACCCGTTCGACCGCCGCCGCATCCTCGCCCACCTCACCCCGCGCGGCCGGGAGTACTGGCAGCGCGTCGACCGAGCGGTCCGCGCCGCCCGGCCCACGCTCGGCGACGGCGACGACGAACTGTTGCGGTCCCTGCTGGGCCGACTCGCGGCGACGCTGGGCGAGTCGGCCCACGTGTGAGCCCCCGACACCTCTGACGCGGATGACTGGTCTACACCCTTGACTGGTACAGACCAACGCGGTTGAGTGTGCCTCCACAACCCCCCACCACGGCCGCCCCACGCCGTGACCGGCCCGGCCGGCGCGTGCGCCAAGGCCTGCTTCGCCCTGCCTTGCCGGGTGCGGCCGTGCTCCGCGAAGGAGTTGATCCCATGTCGAGACGCCGCGTCGCCGCCGTCCTGGCCACCCTCGCCCTCGCCGGCACCGCGCCCGTCGTTCTGCCCGCCTCCAGCGCCGCCGCGGCGGCCTGCTCCAGCTATCCGAGCTGGGTGGCGGGAAAGTCGTACAACGCCGGAGACATCGTCCGCTACACCGACGGCAAGGCCTACCGCGCCGAGCACGCCAACCCGGGCTACGACCCGGTCATCAGCACCTGGTACTGGGAGCCGTACGCCTGCGACAGCGGGCCGGGCACGCCCGACGCGCGCTTCGTCGTCACCGAGTCGCAGTTCAACCAGATGTTCCCGAACCGGAATTCCTTCTACACCTACAGCGGGCTCACCGCGGCCCTGAGCGCCTACCCCGGCTTCGCCAACACCGGAAGCGACACGGTGAAGAAGCAGGAGGCCGCCGCCTTCCTCGCCAACGTCAGCCATGAGACCGGCGGCCTGGTGCACGTGGTGGAGCAGAACCAGGCCAACTACCCGCATTACTGCGACTGGAGCCGCCCCTACGGCTGTCCGGCCGGCCAGGCCGCCTACTACGGGCGCGGCCCGATCCAGCTGAGCTGGAACTTCAACTACAAGGCCGCGGGCGACGCGCTCGGCATCGACCTGCTCAACAACCCCTGGCTGGTGCAGAACGACTCGGCCGTCGCCTGGAAGACGGCCCTGTGGTACTGGAACACCCAGACCGGTCCGGGCACCATGACCCCGCACAACGCCATGGTGAACGGCGCCGGCTTCGGCCAGACCATCCGCAGCATCAACGGCTCGCTGGAGTGCGACGGCAAGAACCCGGCGCAGGTGCAGAGCCGCGTCAACAACTACCAGCGGTTCACGCAGATCCTGGGGACGTCACCCGGTGGCAACCTCTACTGCTGACGCCGGACCCCAGGGCGTGGTGTCATACGGGATGTCATGAACCTGATCAGCCTTCATCTGATCAGTCTCGATCGGTCCTGATCAGTCCGACGAAGGGCATCCCTCATGCGTCTGCGCACCCCCCACGCCCTGCTCGCCACGACCGCCGCGCTGGCCGCCGCGGTCGTGGCCCCGCCGCCCGCCGCTGCCGCAGCGGTTCCGCCCTCGGGCACGTACTACGTCCAGAGCGCCACGACCGGGCTCAACGCGGCCGACAGCGGTGGAGCGGTCGAGCAGCACAGACCCCGCGGCAACGAGGACCGCCAGCAGTGGCGGCTGAAGCCGAACGGGTCGACCCACCTCCTGGAGAACACCGACACGCCCGGCAACTGCCTCGGCCGCAACGGCGACCAGGCCGCCACCGTCGCCTGTACGAGCGCCGACGCCGCCTGGGAGATCGCCCCGGCCGGCGCCGACCGCTACACCCTCAAGGCCCCGGGCACCGCACGCCATCTCACGGTGGCCCCCAAGCCGTCGGGCGCCACCTACCCCGCCCGGCTCGCCGTCGGCGGAGCGGGCGACCTGGCCGCCTGGTACCTCACCCCCGTCGACCCCGCGACCGGCCCGATGCCGCCGCAGGATCAACGCACCCTGGACCAGGTCACGTTCCTCACCTCGCACAACGCCTACGCCAACGGTGTCGACGGCGGTTTCGCGCCGCCCTTCATCAACCTCGTGCCCAATCAGACCCGCGGCATCGAGCGGCAACTCGCCGACGGGGTACGTGGGTTCATGCTCGACATCCACCAGACCCCGGACGGCGCGATCCTCTGCCACAACAGCTGCACCCTGGTCAGCAGGCCGGTCGCCCTCTGGGTCGACCTCCAGCGCATGGTGGACTTCCTCAAGGCCCACCCCGACCAGTTCGTCACCGTCTTCCTGGAGGACTACGTCGACCCGGGCGTTCTGCGCGCCGAACTCGCCCGCGTCAACGGCCTGTCGGACGTGCTGTACCGGCCCGACCGCACCGGCGTACGGCAGAACGGCTGGCCGACGATGGCGGACCTGGCCGCCGCCGGCGACCGGCTGCTGATCTTCACCGACCACAGCCGCTCCGCCGACCAGGCAGCGGGCCTGACCCGGGACAGCTTCGGCGTCATGTACCAGCGCGAATGGACCGTCGAGAACTACTGGTCCATGGGTTCCGGCATCGGCTCCTCCGACTGGTCCTGCTACAGCCGCTGGTACGACGCCGGCACCAACATCCCGCTGACCCGCACCGAACCCGGCTTCCGCCCGCTGTTCGTCATGAACCACTTCCGCGACGCCGGCATCACCTCCACGGCCACGACCGACAACGGCAAACTCGCCGACCGCGCCCGGCGGTTCTGCCAGCCGGCCGCCCGCAAGAAGCCCAACTTCCTCGCCGTGGACCACTACGACCGCGGCAACCCGGCCTCCGCCGTCACCACGCTCAACTCGTACACGTATCCGTAAAAACGGCCGCACCCGTCCGGGCGACGTGTGTGAGACTCCGCCGATGAGTTCACAGACGATCACCGCGGACGCCGCGGGCACCTGGAAACTCGGCGACCTGCCCGTCCACCGCCTCGGCTTCGGCGCGATGCGGCTGACGGGCAGCGCCGCCTTCCACCACGGCACACCGAGCGACCGCGGCCGGTCGATCGCCGTCCTGCGCAAGGCGATCGACCTCGGCGTGAACCACATCGACACGGCCGCCTTCTACTTCTCGTCGCTGCGCTCCGCCAACGAAATGATCAACAGCGCGCTGGCGCCGTACCCCGACGACTTGGTCATCGTCACCAAGGTGGGCCCGCATCGGACCTTCGACGGGGAGTGGGGCACCTCGGCCCGCCCCGAGGATCTGCGCGGCCATGTCGAGGAGAATCTGCGCCAGCTCGGCCGCGACCACCTGGACGTCGTCAACCTGCGCCGGATGCCGAGGTGCGACTCGATCGCCGAGCACTTCGGGGTCCTCGCGGAGCTCCGGCAAGCGGGCCTGATCCGGCACCTGGGGGTCTCCAGTATTGAGCCCCGTCATCTCGCCGAGGCGCGGGCCATCGCGCCGGTGGTCTGCGTGCAGAACCGGTACGCCCTCGACCGTCCCGACCCGGCGGCCGACGAACTGCTGCGGAGCTGCGGCGAAGAGGGCATCGCCTTCGTGCCGTTCTACGCCGTCGCCGGCGAGAGCGGGGAACACGGTGCCACCACCGCCCACGACGAAGAGGTGCGAGCCGTGGCCCGCGCCCGCGGTGCGAGCCCCGCGCAGATCCGCCTCGCCTGGACGCTGCACCGGGGCCCCCACATCCTCGCCATTCCCGGCACCGGCGACCCCGGCCACCTCGCGGAGAACGTGGCGGCGGGTGCGATCCGGCTCACCGCCGAGGAACTGGACCGGCTCGGCGCGCCGCGGCGAAGGGCCGGCGCAACCGGCTAGACCGCCCAGACCCCGTCCCGCATGAGGTGCCTGCGGGGCAACTCGTGCGCCTCGCACCACACCTGCACCGCACGCGGCCGCACCCGGAAGAACGCGTACGACGCGTGGCCCTCGCGCGGATCCCAGCCGGTCTTCGCACGGAACGCCTCGGCCGCGGCGGACGGTACCTCGACGGACGTGAAGGTCTCCACGTCGCCGTCGAGGAGCACGACGTCGCGGGTGTCCCCGAACGCCAGCCGGGCCCGACGGCCGTCCCGCAGGTTGCGGCCGGTGGGGTTGGCCAGCCGGGTGCACAGCCACACGGCCTCCTCGTGCCACACGAACCACAGCGGTACCAGACACGGCACTCCTTCGGTGTCGGCCGTGGCGACCCAGATGTCGATTTCCCGCTCCAGCCGGGCCAGCAGGTCCGTCTTGCGCCGCGCGGGGGTGCGAGGTGGCTCGGTGATCTTCATGGACGGGACGCTAGCGGGCGGGCCAGGGGTCCCGCCTCGGGCTGCGGGCGTAGGCCTAAGGCCTAGGCCTTCGCGGAATCGAGGTACTGAGCCAGCCCCTCGCCCAGCGACCAGTCGGCCGACGCGTTCTCGGTCAGGACCACGAAGACGTTCCTCGGCTCGGTGCCCGCGTACGCCTGGGCGAGCTCGGCGATTCTCCGGTACAGCGCCTTCTTCCGCTCGGGCGTGCGACCGGAGCGGAGTGTGATCGCGACGTAGACGATGTCCTCGTCGCGGTGCACGCCGAGGTAGTCGTCGTACTGGAGAGTCCCGCTCGTGCCGTCGTGGTCCCTCAGGATCTGGAACCGGTCGTCGGGCGGAATGCCGATCGTCTCCCTCAGGGCGTCGTGGACGGCACGGCCGAGAGCGGCGAGGCGCTCGGGCCCGGCGCGGAGCGTGTCGATGCGGACCAAGGGCATGGGGCCTCCGGGGTGATGTCGATCGTGAGTGTACATACTAGTAGTTACACGCGCCCCGCATGACTGGCGTCCTGTGAGTTTTACGTATAACCTCTCCCGTCAACCGCACGCACCGAGAGGCCCCGATGAGACGCATCGCCCTGGTCACCCTCGTCGTCGACGACTACGACGAGGCGATCCGCTTCTACACCGAGGCCCTCGGATTCCGGCTCGTCGAGGACGCGCCCCGGCCCGACGGATCCCGCTGGGTCGTCGTCGAACCCGGTGCGCCGGGAGCCGGTGGCGGTCTGCTGCTCGCCCGCGCCAAGGGGGAGGCCCAGGCCGCCCGGGTCGGGGACCAGGCCGGAGGGCGGGTCGGGTTCTTCCTGCACACCGACGACTTCGCCCGCGACCACGCCCGGATGGCCGCCGCGGGCGTCACCTTCCTGGAGGAACCGCGGCGCGAGCCCTACGGCGTCGTCGCCGTCTTCCAGGACCTGTACGGCAACCGCTGGGACCTGCTCCAGCCCGCCGGCTGATCCCTCCCCATCACTTCGAACGACCCGCCCGAGGAAAGACCCGCCATGACTGCTACGCGCGTAGACGCCGACCTGATCCGCCGCCTCCCCAAGGCCGTGCTGCACGACCACCTCGACGGCGGCCTGCGCCCCGCCACCGTCGTGGAGCTCGCGGACGCGGTCGGTCACACCCTGCCCACCACCGACCCTGACGAGCTCGCCGCCTGGTACTACGAGGCCGCCAACTCCGGTGACCTGGTGCGCTACATAGCCACCTTCGAGCACACCCTCGCCGTGATGCAGACCCGCGAGGGCCTGCTGCGCACGGCCGAGGAGTACGTGCTCGACCTGGCCGCCGACGGTGTCGTGTACGGCGAGGTGCGCTACGCCCCCGAGCTGAACACCAATGGCGAGCTGACCATGGCCGAGGTCGTGGAGACGGTCCAGGAGGGCCTCGCGGCGGGCATGGCGAAGGCCGCTGCCGCGGGCACGCCCGTGCGGGTCGGCACCCTGCTGTGCGGGATGCGGATGTTCGACCGGGTGCGCGAGGCGGCCGACCTGGCCGTGGCGTTCCGCGACGCCGGTGTCGTCGGCTTCGACATCGCCGGCGCCGAGGACGGCTTCCCGCCCGCCGACCACCTCGCGGCCTTCGAGCACCTGCGCCGCGAGAACGTGCCCTTCACCATCCACGCCGGAGAGGCGCACGGCCTGCCCAGCATCCACCAGGCGCTCCAGGTGTGCGGCGCCCAGCGCATCGGGCACGGCGTGCGCATCACCGACGACATCCCGGACCTCGCGGCGGGCAAGCTCGGCCGGCTCGCCGGCTGGGTGCGCGACCGGCGCATCGCCCTGGAGATGTGCCCGACCTCCAACCTCCAGACCGGCGCCGCGACCTCCATCGCCGACCACCCGATCACCGCGCTGAAGGACCTCGGCTTCCGCGTCACCCTCAACACCGACAACCGGCTGGTGTCGGGCACGACGATGACCCGCGAGATGTCCCTGCTGGTCGAGCAGGCGGGCTGGACCGTCGAGGACCTGCGCACCGTCACCGTCAACGCCCTGAAGAGCGCGTTCATCCCGTTCGACGAGCGCAACGCACTCATCCGTGACGTGGTGCTGCCCGGTTACGCCGCCGCGCTCTGAAGCAGCCCCCGCAGGTAGGCGGCCTGTCCGACGTGCTGGAGATCGTCGGACAGGACGCTGACCAGCCGGACGCCCAGGGTGACCGGCGGGTCCCAGCGCTCGTCGACGACCCGCTCCAGGTCCTTGGCGGTCAGGCCCCGCAGGGCGTCCAGGCTCTGCTCGTGCACCGCGTCGTAGTAGCCGGTCAGCAGCTCGCCCGAGTCGACCCGGACCCTGGCGACCTTGGCGGGGCTGTGGCCGTAGCCCGTGTCGCGGCGCGGCAGGTCGAGACCGAAGCGCTTCTCCCAGTCCTGGGACAGCCACACCTGTTCCAGGCCGAAGGCGTCTGCCATGTGGTCGTCCTGGACGCGGGTGAGGTGCCAGACCAGCCAGGCGATCGAGTTGGTGTCGGGGGAGGGGCGGGCGCTCAGCTCGTCGGGCCCCAGACCCTCCACGGTGGCGTGGACTTCTTCGCGGATGCGGCTGAAGCCGTCGATGAGGATGTCCTTCGCATGCATGGGTCCACCATCGCGCATCGCCGGGGATCACGCGCCGGGGAGCGCGCCCGTCATCACGCGCAGGGCGATCACGCGTCGGGAACCCAGCTCCCGTGGAAGCCCAGCGGCACCCGGCCCGGAAGGTGGATCCGGGCCACCGGCTCCCCGGTGAAGTCCTGGGCCGCGAGAATCACCAGGTCCGACGCCCCGCGGTCGGGATTGTGCGCATACGCGATCGCGTACCCGTCGTCCTCCGCCGCGCGGCCGTCGCACGGGTCGGACGGCACGAACACGGCCTCGCTCGCCGCCGCGCCTGCGGGCAGCCGGTGCACCTGCGAGGTCCCGCGCAGCAGGTCGTGCTTGATGAGCGCGTTGGCGAAGGCCCCATCAGGTGGCGTCCCGTCGACCGCCTGGTAGGCGAGCGACATCTCCGCGGCCGCGGCCGAGTAGCCGTACCGGTGCCTGCGGGACACCAGCGCCTCGTTGACCCGCGGGAACTCCTGGGGGCGGTCGTCGAGGGTCCTGGTCCGCACCCGTCCGTGCCGCAGGTCGATCGTCCAGCGGTCTAGCCGGGGCGTGCCCGTCGTGTGGGGGCCGCCCGAGCCGTTGCCGGCGACGAGGAACGGCGCGTCGAAGTTCGTCATGTCGACGACGATGTGCGGCCCCTCCTCGTAGGCGTTGAGCGTGTGCGAGTAGTAGACCGGGTCGACCTCGAACCAGCGGACCGCGCCGCCCGTGCGGGGCAGAACACCGACCCGCGCCGGGTGCCGGTCGTTCCAGACGTACGGCACGAGGTCGCCGCGCTCGGCGCCCGCCGGGTCGAAGGTGACCGGCATGTCGAGGATCACCACGTGGTTCTCGGTGAGCGCGAAGTCGTGGATCATCGGCGCGTCCGCCACCGGGATCCTCGTGCTCCGCACCACCTTGCCCGCCGGGCCGACGACCAGGTGCCGGACGTGGTCCCAGGCCGGGTAGTAGGCGATCGCGTGCAGCTCGTCGGCGTGGACGTCGAACTTGGTGTGCGCGGTGAGCGGACCCCGGAGCGTGCCCCGGAAGTCGTAGGTGCCGACGGTGTTCAGCTCGTCGTCGAGTTCGTACGGCAGCGGGCCGCTCTCCTGGAGGGCCAGAATCCGCCCCCGGTGGGGGATCACATGGGTGTTGCACGGGAAGTCGTCCGGCGGCACGGGACCCGGGTACGGCTCGCCGAGCTTCTGCGCCACCTGCGAGGAGCGCACCCAGCGGTTGCGGTACCACTCGGCCCTGCCCTCGCGCAGCCGCACGCCGTGCACCATGCCGTCGCCGAGCATCCAGTGGTGGGCGCGGGGGTCCTCCAGCCCCAGGACGTTGGGGCCGTTGCGCAGGTAGCGGCCGTTCAGCTCACGCGGAATGCGGCCGGTGACCGGCAGGTCGAAGGCCGTCAGCTCCTCGGTGACCGGCTCGAACGCGCCCTCCAGGAAGGGAAAGCGGCGCGGTGCGGTGGGCGCCGCCAGGGCCGGAGCGGCCGCGGCGCCGGTGCCGGCGAGCGCGCCGGCCGCCGTGACCGCGGCCGCGCCGCGCAGCACGCTCCGCCGTGTGGGATCCGTCATCTGCCCTACTCCTGACCGTCGTTGCCTCCGGGTACGGTCACGAGTCTGGTGCGCGCGGCGGATCGGGTCAGGAGGGGTGGACACCCTCCTGGGGTGGTGCCAGACCCCCTGTTTCCAACAGGCCCATCAGCGCCCGGGCCGCCGGACTGGTCGCCTGCTCGGGCGGCAGCAGCGCCACCGTCTCGTACACGGCGTCCGCGGCCCCCTTCACCGGCAGGGCGGTCAGCGAGGCGCGCTTGTGCCGGAAGTGCCGCGGCACGACGGCGATGCCGAGATCCTCGTCCACGAGGTCGAGGAGGCTGTGCACGTCGTTGACCTCCAAGGCGACGCTCCGGCGGACGCCCGCCGCCGCGAACGCCGCGTCGGTGGTGCGCCGCGGCCCCCAGTCCGGATGGAAGTCGACGAAGACCTCACCGCCCAGATCCTCCGGCGTCACCGCGCCCCCGGCCGCCGCCAGCCGGTGACTCGGATGGCACAGCACGGTCATCGGCTCACTCGTCAGAGGCACCGCCCGCAGCTGGTCGGTGTCCTCCTGAGCGGTGCGCACGGCGAACGCCAGATCCAGGCGCCCCGCCGCGACCTCCTCCGCCAGGGCCCCCGAGCCCGCCTGCCGCAGACAGATCTCCACGTCCGGGTGGCTGCGCCGGAACGCCGCGAGCAGCCCCGCCACGTGCACCCCGGCGATGCACTGCTCGGACCCGAGTGCGAGCATCCCCCGCAGCACACCCTGTACCGCGGCCACCGCCTCGTGGGCCGAGCGGACCTGCGCCAGGATCCGCTCCGCCTCACCCAGCAGTGCCCGCCCGGCCGGGGTCAGCGTCACCCGGCGGGTCGTCCGCACGAACAGCGGTGTCTGCAGCTCCCGCTCCAGCGCCCGGATCGAGGCCGACAGGCCCGACTGGGAGACCAGGAGGCGTTCCGCCGCCCGGGTGAAGTGCTGGTCCTCGGCGACCGCGACGAAGTGCTGCAAGTGGCGCAGTTCCATGACTGAGAAGCGTAACCGCTGAATTCCATCGGATTCTTCTGTTGGACGCATGGGAGCAGGTCACGCCAGAGTGGACACCGGTTTCATCCGACCGTCCCGGCCAACCCCTCTGGAGTCGCGTTGTACACCGCACACCCCGACCGCTACGCGGACATGCCCTACCGGCGCACCGGACGCAGCGGTCTGAAGCTCCCGGCGCTCTCCCTCGGTCTGTGGCACAACTTCGGCCCGGACCGGTCCGTCGAGACCCAGCGCGCCATCCTGCGCCGCGCCTTCGACCTCGGCGTCACCCACTTCGACCTCGCCAACAACTACGGCCCGCCGCCCGGCTCCGCCGAGTCCGCGCTGGGCGGGTTCCTGAAGTCGGACTTCGCGGCGTACCGCGACGAGCTGGTCATCTCCACCAAGGCCGGCTACCTGATGTGGCCCGGCCCGTACGGCGAGTGGGGCTCGCGGAAGTACGTGCTGTCCTCGCTGGACCAGAGCCTTACGCGGATGGGCCTGGACTACGTCGACATCTTCTACTCGCACCGCCCCGACCCGGACACTCCGCTGGAGGAGACGATGGGCGCCCTGCACTCCGCGGTGCAGCAGGGCAAGGCGCTGTACGTCGGTGTCTCCAACTACTCCGCGGAGCAGACCCGCGAGGCCGCCCGCATCCTGGGCGAGCTGGGCACCCCGCTCCTCATCCACCAGCCGCGCTACTCGATGCTGGACCGCCGCCCCGAGGACCAGGGCCTGCTGGACGCCCTCGACGAGCTCCAGGTCGGCTCCATCGTGTTCTCCCCGCTGGAGCAGGGCATGCTCTCCGCCCGCTACCTGGACGGCATCCCGGAGGGCTCCCGGGCGGCGAGCGACAGCCCGTTCCTGAACTCCGACGCGCTCACCGAGGACCTGGTGGGACGGCTGCGCGACCTGAACGACATCGCCAAGTCGCGCGGCCAGACCCTGGCCCAGCTGGCGCTGGCCTGGGTGCTGCGCGGCGGCCGGGTCACCTCCGCGCTGGTCGGCGCGAGCAGCGCACAGCAGATCGAGGACAGCGTCGGCGCCGTCCGCAACCTGGACTTCGACGCGGACGAGCTGGCCCGGATCGACGCGATCGTCAAGCAGTAGAGGTTCTCGGCCGGAGGCGGGTGACCGCCTCCGGCCGAGCGGACACGGCCTAAGAGCTGATCCGCTCCTCCAGGCGCACGGTCACGGTGTCACCCTCCTCCTTGCCGATGGCCTTGCGGATGTCGGCCTTCACGGGCAGTTTGTGCGTGCCGTCGCCCAGCGCCATGAACGAGCTGCGGAACGGGTGCCCGTCGATCGTCCCGCGGACCTTGACCAGCCCACGGGTGCCGAAGAACTCGACGGACCGGGGCCAGACCAGATAGGTCCAGCCGCCCTCGGCGGGGCTCGTGTGCAGGACCGCGGTGAACTCCGCGTCCAGCTCTGTGGTCGTGGCCATGACGTCCTCCGGTGCTCGGCTGCCTCTCAAGCATCAGACCGCCGGACAACGGAGAACTCATCGCCCCCGCACGTCCCGGCCGGCATCCGGTAGGTCGGGCCCGCTGGTCAGGGCCCGGATCACCGCTCGTGGCGAACCCGGCACCGGCCACTCTGCCGGGTTTCGGCCAACTCGAGCTGTGAATATGCCAGGAGAGTGGCCGGAAAGTCGTGGTGACAGTGATTCAGCAGTGAACATACTGACCTGCGAGAGCGCTTTCACATCCAGCGACGGTGTCCTCACGCACAGCACGCGAGCCGCGGTGGAGTGAGTCCGGCGGGCGGGCAGGGCAACGGGGGAGGTCACGTGCACGACGAGTTCCTGTGTCACGTCACTGCGTACGGGGTCTGCGACGGCCGCCGCATCGGAGTACCCCTGGGGACCTATCGGGCGCCCACCCTCGCCCTCGCTCTGTGGTGGCTGCGCGACCGCGCCTCCTGGATCGCCCAGCGCCTCGATCCCCAGCCCGACGCCGAGCACTTACCGCCGGGCGCGCTCGTGCCGGTCGCCGACACCGTGCCCGACGTGCCCACGCAGCTGCGCGCCTGGTGTGCCGACCCCGGCTACCAGGAGCGGGTCGCCGAGGAGTTGGCGGCCGGACGGCTGGTGCGCATCGCCACCAGCGACGACACGACCGAATACGAACTGCTCGCCGAGTCCGTGGACGCCCTCCGGATGCAGCGGACGGCCCCTGGCCTGGGCATTCCGGTGGCCTGACGCCGTCCGCAGAGGCGTAAAGCAGGCAAATCGGTAGAATCTTGGTCATGGCGCAGTCTTCGGTAGCACCAGAACTCGTGCTGGAGACCGAGACGGACTCCACCGTGATGATTCCGGGTCGCGACTACCACGTAGGGCGCGACCCGTTGAGCGACATCGTGATCGACGACGACCGGGTCTCCTGGCACCATGCCGTGCTGCGGCCCACCGACGGCCACTGGACCATCGAGGACGAGAACAGCACCAACGGCACCTATGCCGAGGGCCGCCGCATCCACGAGTGGGACGTCGGACCCGGCACCGTCATCCGCTTCGGCAACCCGGCCGACGGACCCCGTGTGGTCCTGCTGGGCCGCCCCGCACCGGCCCCGGAACGCCCCTCCGCCGTCTCCATGCCCGCGGCGACCGGCACCTACCGGCAGCCCACCACCGTGCGGCCGCTGCCCGCCCGCACCGTCCGCATCGGCCGCGCCACCGACAACGACCTGGTCATCGACGACCTGGTGGTCTCCCGTCGGCACGCCGAACTGCGCGCCCTGCCCGACGGCACCTACGAGATCACCGACCTGGGCAGCCACAACGGCACCTACCTCAACGGCAGCCCCGTCACCAGCGCCCCCGTCGGCCAGGGCGACATCGTCGGCATCGGCCACTCGGTGTTCTGCCTCGTCGGCGACGAACTCCAGGAGTACGTCGACACCGGCGAGATCTCCCTCGACGTACAGGACCTCGCCGTCACCGTCGACCGCGGCCGCAAGACGCTGCTCGACCACGTGTCGTTCCCGGTGGGGGAGAAGTGCCTGCTCGCCGTCGTCGGCCCGAGCGGCGCCGGAAAGTCCACACTCCTCAACGCCCTCACCGGCCAGCGGCCCGCCGACCACGGCACCGTCCTCTACGACGGCCGTGACCTCTACCGCGACTACGCCGAGCTGCGGCAGCGCATCGGCCTCGTCCCGCAGGACGACATCCTGCACGCCCAGCTGACCGTCCGCAAAGCCCTCTCCTACGCCGCCGAGCTGCGCTTCCCGCAGGACACCGCCAAGGCCGAACGACGCGCCCGGGTCGACGAGGTGATCCGCGAACTGGGCCTGGAACAACGCGTCGACCAGCCTGTGCACAGCCTGTCGGGCGGCCAGCGCAAGCGCGTCAGCGTGGCCCTGGAGCTGCTGACCAAGCCGTCGCTGCTGTTCCTCGACGAGCCGACCTCCGGCCTCGACCCCGGCATGGACCGCTCGGTGATGCACATGCTGCGCGGCCTCGCCGACGACGGCCGGACCGTCATCGTCGTCACCCACAGCGTGCTCAGCCTGGACGTGTGCGACCGGCTCCTCGTGCTCGCGCCCGGCGGGAAGACCGCTTACTACGGGCCGCCCGAGGATGCCCTGGCGTACTTCGGCTTCGAGCAGTGGCCCGAGGCCTTCGAGGCCTTCGAGCGGGACAAGGACCGGGACTGGGCGGGGGCCTACCGCGCCTCGCCCTTCCAGGGCCGCTACATCGCCGACGCCACCGCCCAGCCCCGGCAGCCCCGGTCCGAGCCCGTCGTCATCGCCGCGCCGCCCCGGCCGCGCAGCCGGGCCGCCCAGCTCAACACGCTGGTCCGCCGCTACGCCTCCGCGCTCAGCGCCGACCGCACGTTCCTGATCATCATGATCGCCCTGCCGTTCGTGATGGGCGTGATGGCGCGGGCCCTGTCGGGTGGCAAGCTGACCCTCGACACGGCGATGAACACCCTGCTCATCCTCTGCGTCGGCGCGGTGCTCACCGGCGCCGCCAACGCCGTGCGCGAGCTCGTCAAGGAACGCGTGATCTACCAGCGGGAACGGGCGGTGGGCCTGTCCAGATCGGCGTACCTGATGTCCAAGGTCGTCGTCCTGGGTGCCATCACCGTGCTGCAGGCGGTGGTGCTGACACTCGTCGCCCTGCTCGGCGTGGACCTCGGCGCGCCCGGTGACGAAGGCGTGCTGATGCCGCCCCTGGTGGAGATCGCGGTGGCCGTCGCCCTGCTGGCGTTCACGGCGATGATGCTCGGCCTGCTCATCTCGGCGCTGGTGCGCAAGGAGGAGGTGACGATGCCGCTGCTGGTGCTAGTCGCCATCGTCCAGGTCGTCTTCTGCGGGGCCCTGCTGAAGCTGGACGGAGTGCCCGGGCTGGAGCAGCTCGGCTGGCTGGTGCCCGCGCGCTGGGCGCTGGCCGCGATGGCCGGCACCGTCGGGCTGGCCCGGATCGTGCCCGACGAGCTGACCGAGGATCCGCTCTTCGAGCACTCGGCGGGCATATGGCTGCTCGACGTCGGGATGCTCGTCGTGCTGTCGGCGCTCTTCGGCTTCCTCGTGTCCCGGCTGCTGCGCCGGCACGAACCGGCCGTGATGCGGAAGTAGGGAGCCACTGTGACGACTCCCGGCTTCCGGCCCACGCACGTCGTCCCGCAGCACGGGATGCCCGCCTGGGAGGCCCCCGACCCGGCCCGGCCCACCGTGGACCTCGACCCCCTGCTGCCGGTGCAGCTCATCGAACAGCAGGGCGACTGGGGGCATGTGCTGTGCTTCAACGGCTGGTCGGCCTGGGTCGACGGCCGCCACCTGGTCGCCGTCCCGCAGGATCCGCCCGCCGCGGACGGGCCGCTCACCTTGACCGCCGACTCGCGTCCGCTGCTGACCCGCACGCAGGAGGCCCTGGCGCGCTACCGGTCCGCGGTCGAGGACCTCGCGGGCGGCCTCGACCGGGAGACCTTCCGCTCCCGCACCCACGGGCTGCGGATCGGCGTCGTCGTCGACGGCGGGTCGGTGTGGCTCTACGACGCCGCGCACGGGCACTGGGTGTACGCGGAGGGCATTCGGGCGACCACGTACGCGACGGACGAGACACCGGGTTCCCGGCCGTCCGGGACCCCGGTGCCGGCGCGTACGCCCACTCGGGTGGTGCCCCCGGAGGCGGTCGAGGAGCATCCCAGGGCAGAGGAGCCGCCCAGGGCAGAGGAGTCGCCCAGGGCAGAGGAGAGTCCTCGGGATGAGGAGGCCGCGCATCCGGCCGCGGTGCCGCCCACGGCGGTGGTTCCGCCTGAGCCGACGCGGGTGGTGTCGCCTGAGGCGTCCGGACCGGCGCGGGCCGCGCCGCCTGAGGGTCCCGAGCCGACCCGGGTGGTGTCTCCCGCCAAGCCTGAGCCGACGCGGGTGGTGTCTCCAGACGTCCCCGAGCCCACTCGTCTCGTGTCCCCAGAGGAGGCAGAGGAGGCCGGGGGAGCCGGGGGAAGCGCCCCTCCCGCGGACGCCCCGCCCACGCGCGTCGTGGGATCCGAGGAGGCGGAAGAGGAGGCCGAGGAACCGGACGCCCCCGCCGAGGCGCCGCCCACGCGCGTCGTGGGATCCGAGCCCACCCGGGTCGTGTCGCCCGAGGGTGACACCCGTTGACCCGCGAGACGAGCCTGTTCTCGGGGCGGCCCTCCGAGCTGCTCGGGCAGCAGATCGCCGGGTACCGGATCGAGAAGGAGATCGGCCGCGGCGGCATGGCCGTGGTCTACCGGGCCCGCGACCTGCGTCTGGAACGCACCGTCGCCCTGAAGCTGCTCGCCCCGGAACTCGCCCGCAACGACACCTTCCGGCGCCGCTTCACCCACGAGTCCCGGGCCGCCGCCGCGATCGACCACCCGCACATCGTGCCGGTCTTCGAGGCCGGTGAGACGGACGGCGTGCTGTACATCGCCATGCGGTACGTCGTCGGCAGCGATCTGCGTCATCTCCTCGACCGGGAGGGCCCGCTGTCGCCCGCCACCACCCTGCGTCTCGCCGCCCAGGTCGCCTCCGCGCTCGACGCGGCCCACGACCACGGCCTGGTGCACCGGGACGTGAAGCCCGGCAACATCCTGGTGGCCCGCGGTACCGACAGCGATCACCCCGAGCACGCCTACCTCACCGATTTCGGCCTGACGAAGAAGTCGCTGTCACTGACCGGCTTCACCACCGTCGGCCAGTTCGTCGGCACGCTCGACTACGTCGCCCCCGAGCAGATCTCGGGCCGCCCGGTCGACGCCCGCTGCGACGTGTACGGCTTCGGCTGTGTCGTCTACGAGATTCTGGCCGGCCATCCGCCCTTCCGCCGGGACGACGACATGGCCCTGCTGTGGGCCCACCAGTACGACGAGGCGCCGCCGCTGACCGAGGCCCGGCCCGACATCGACCCGCGGGCCGACGCTGTCCTCGCCAAGGCCCTCGCCAAGAGCCCCGACGACCGGTACCCGTCCTGCCTCGCCTTCGTCGCCGCGCTGCGTGCCGCGACGACCGGCGGCACGCCCGCCGCCGGACACACCCCCACCCGGGCGGGCCGGAAGCCGGGGGAGGAACGGCCGAAGCCGCCGCCGCGCTGGGCCGAGCCGGTCTTCCGGCAGCGGATGTAGCGCCCCGGCGTCAGCTCCGGCTCTCGGAGCGGACCTCACCTCGGCGCCGTACGTGCCGCGCCAGCAGCGCCCCGGCGAATCCGGTCGCCAGCCCCCAGGGGACGGCCAGGCCGACCGCACCCCACAGCCGGGGTCTGAGGAAGAGTTCGCCCCCGAGGCTCCCGCCCAGGTCGCCGATGCCGAGCACGGAGAGGCCGTAGTGCGCCGAGATACGTCCGACGAGGCAGATCATGAACACCGTGAGCATGAGGGCGACCGCCATGTGCACGGCATGCTGCCAGGCCCGGACCCGGGCCGGAGAGCGGGCCGCCATCACGAACGCGGCGGCCAGCAGCAGCACCACGTCGACGACCAGCAGCCACCACACCCGGCCGTCGTGCTCGGAGAGCGTGCGCAGGTTCAGCTCCGAGATGTCCGGAGTGCGCAGCACCTCGTCGAGGACCTGCGGCATGGGCAGCCCGAACGGCCCCTCCACCCGGCCCGTCCAGGTCGCCCCGAGGCCGATCGTCAGCGCCAGCCACACCAGGTTGGGCATGCCGAGCAGAATCACGGCGAACGTCTCCGCCGCGTGGCCCCGCGTCGCCGCGACGACCAGCGCGATGGCCACACCGATGGCGACGTACGCCAGCAGTAGCGCGACCATCGCGTACGCGGCCGGACGCACCGACGTCTGGAAGCGCAGCAGCCCGGCCGGCAACGGGGCGCCGCGCGACACCAGCAGGGCCAGCACCAGCACACCGGCCAGCCACACCAGACCGACGAACACGGACAGCGGAACGTCGGTGGTGAAACCGATCTTCGGTGAGGCGCCGAACAGGTCTCCGAGTTCGCCCAGCTGTTCGTCGCCGAGGGAGATCTCGAACGTGTGGCGGGCGGCGAGCGTCAGGCCGATCATGGCGAGCAGCCACAGGGCCGCGATCCTGGCGGCCCAGCCGGCCAGCTCCCTGGCGCCGGCGACCGCGCGATGGCGCAGCGGCCGCAGGAATCCCCAGGCGATCACCAGTGCCCCGGTGAGCGTGACGGACAGCGGGATGACGGTCAGTCCCGCCTGTGTGTCGGCGAAGTCGCCGGCACTTCCGGAGAGCTTCACCGTGCCCCCGACGGCGGTGACGACGGTCGCCGTCACGACCGGGGCGAACGCGCCGTCCGGAAGGTCCGCGGCCCCGGCGGCCCACAGGCCGAGCGTGGCCACCACCATCATGGCGAGCAGCCCGCCGAGCACCGTGACGAGGGCGTGCACCCACCCGTGGCGGGCGGCGGCCCGCGCGCCGGAGGTACGTGCCGGGCCGGAGGAGGTGCGCGAACTCACGCTGCCACGCTAAGCAGCGTCCGGGCCGGGCGCCCGTCGGGAGGTCCGTCCGCGTCGGCTTGCGGGCCGCACGGGACCGGGGCACACAATGAACTCGTAATGGAAGAAGCGGTATATACCAGGGCTGATCGCCTCGGGTGTGCGCAGGTCGTACAGAACCCACGTCGGGAGAAGAGCTCGTGAGCGTCGAACCGCCGTCGTCCGGTCGCCCCACAGGACCTCCCTCGGGGCCTCTGTCGGGTCCTTCCCAGCCGCCCTCGGGGGGTGGCGGCCCGCCCTCCGAACCGCCGAGCGGGGGCGGTGAGTCACCCGAGCCCGGCCGACCCTGGTGGGGCTCCGTACCCCGTGTCGCGCTGATCGCCGGCGCAGTGGTGGCCGCCGTGGTCCTGGCCGTGGTGTTCACCCGCCCCGACGGCGGCACCGGCACGTCCGACGGAGGGACCAGTACCTCCGGCGGCGACGTGCTGCTGCAGCCCGCGGCGGACACCGGCCCGGACCCGTTCACCGACTCGACGGCCAAGGAGAGTTCCGCCCCGTCGGTCACGCCTACGCCCGCCGGATCGGCGTCGCCGAACGCCGTCCGGGCCGTCCGGGGCGGGGCACCCGGCCTCTACGGCGGCACCCGCAACGTCGCGAGCTGCGACGTGGAGAAGCAGATCACGTACCTCAAGCAGGCCCCGGACAAGCAGCGCGCGTTCGCCTCGGTCCAGCGCATCGAGCCCTCCGAGGTCCCCGCCTACCTGCGCTCGCTCACCCCCGTGCAACTCCGCTTGGACACCTGGGTCACCAACCACGGCTACAAGAGCGGCCGCTCCACGCAGTACCAGGCAGTCCTCCAAGCCGGCACGGCCGTGCTCGTCGACGACCGGGGCGTTCCCCGGGTGCGCTGCGCGTGCGGCAACCCGCTGACCCCGCCGGTCTCCCAGCAGGGGAAGACGACCGGGGACAAGTGGGCGGGGTACAAGGCGTCGGACGTCGTCGCGGTCAAGCCCGCCGAGGAGCCGATCGAGGTGTTCGTGATGTGCGAGCCCGACGGCGAGTGGTTCAAGCGCGACAAGGGCGACACGGGCGGGAACGACCGCAAGACGGCTCCGCCGAGCAAGCCCACCCCGTCGGCGACCGTCACCACGCCGACCGGCTCGACCTCGTCAGAGCCCACCACGAGCGAACCGCCGACCACGGAGACGACTTCCGGACCCACGACGGACGAATCGCCCCCGGCGGACGACTCGCCGCCCCCGCCCGCAAGCGACACAGGCCAGGACACCGGGGGCGGCGCGACGGACCAGGCCCCGGCCTCCTGAGTCACCCGGCCCGGACCACCAGGGCGTAGTCCCCGAGCCCGAGCAGCCGATCGGCCGGTACATCGCCCTTGGCGGTGACGACCGCCTCGACGCGGCCGGTGTCCGGTTCGAACGCGACGTCCTGGACTGTGCCGAGCCAGTCGCCCGTCTCGGTGAGGATCCTGAGGCCCGGCAGCTCGTGGTGCGGCGGCACCTCGGCCGGGGCGGCGGCGGAGCGGACGAGCACGGCGTCCGGGCCGAGGGCGTGCAGCGCACCCCAGGCCAGCACGGTCTCCTTCCGGGAGCGCTTGCCCCGCACTCGGACATGCGTCACCACACCGGCTGCCGCGTCGACCGTCAGCGACCTCAGGACGCCGAGTTCGTCCGCCTCGGTCAGGGTCAGCACCGGCAGGCCCCGTGCCTGCGAGAACAGCATCATGACGGCGTCTCCTCGCGCCCCTCCTGGAAGGCGCCGACCCGGGTGACGAAGGCCGGCAGGTCGTCGGCGACGTAGCGGGTGGCGTCCGCCGGGATGACCAGGGCGCGGCCGGAGACCGCGAGCGTCTCGCCGCGCGGCACGTACACCCGGTGCCGGTGCCGCCGGGAGCCCTTCACCAGCGCCTTGACCGCGGCGATCCGGAATCCCACGACCCGGCCGCTGGTACCGCCCTCGACGACCACGTCGAGCACCGTGCCGACCTCGGCACCCTCGTCGGTCAGCACCTTGGCGTGCAGGACCCGGCCCTGCTGGGCCTCGCGGCGTGCCACCACGACGGGTGTGACCGCCAGGGCCCCCGCATCGACGATCATGACCGCGTGCGGGCCCAGCGCGTGCACCGCGGGCCAGGGCAGGCTCTGCTTCAGCGGGCCCGACAGCAGACCCCGGCCGCTGAGCGTGAACCCGGTGATCCGCCCGGCCGCGGCGTCGAAGACGGTGTCCTTGATCTGTGCGACCGCGTCGCCGCCCAGGGTGACCACCGGCAGGGTCGTCAGGCTCCGCGCTGCCATCAGCTGGTTCATCGGACACCCTTCCCGCCGGGCCGGCGCCGCACCGCGATGACCGTTCCCGATCGCCGGCCGGCCTGCACGGCGAGCGCCATCACAGCGACGCCGATCAGCGCCGCGACCACCACGACCAGCCATATCCACCAGGCCACCGCGCACCTCCGGCGATCCGGTCCGGCCGCCCTCGGCCGGTCCTTTTTCCCTCCGAGTGCCCCGCCCGCGGGGGACAATGCCCGGGGCAGGGGATGGGCGGAAAACGTGTCAGGACTGCGAAGCCCGGCTCGGGGTACGAGCACTGGTGCAGAGCGTCCGGCCAGTCCGGCTTCTTCCCGGAGAGAAACGAATGATCGACCACCTGGACGGGGCAGTGATACCGACTGGTTTCGACGTGCCCGTGGAACCGCTGAGGCGGGCGGCACACTACACGGGCGAGCAGGGATGCATCGCCGAGGCGCGGTCCTTCGCAGCGCTCTTCCTCGACCAGCTCAGGACCGAGTGGTGCGCGAGCATCGACGCCCGGGCCGACGGCGCGGTGCAGCTCGTGGTCAGCGAGCTGGTCACCAACGCCGACCGGCACAGCGACGGGCCGTACATCCTGGAGCTCGTGGGCACGGACACCGCCGTGACCGTGTCGGTCTACGACAGCAGCTCGGCCCTGCCCCGCATCTTCCCGCGCAACCCGGAGCGGGTCGGCCGGCACGGCCTGGAGATCGTCCACGCGCTCGCCGAGCAGGTCAGCGTGGAGCGGGTGCCGGTGGGCAAGCGAGTGCGCGCCGTGCTGCCGCTCGCGGGTGCGACCGGCGCCTGATCCGTCGGCCTGAGCAGTGGCCTGAGCAGTCAGGGCCAGGCGCCCCCGAGGTCTACCGAGGGCGCTCGCGCGCCATGAGAGCCGGACACCGGACACAATCGCGGGTGCCGTCCCACTCCCGCATGGGGGGACAGCACCCGCTGGTCGCCGTGTGCCCGGCCGGCCCGCCGTCTGTGTCAGGCGCAGCCGAGCTCGCCCAGCATGCCCTCACGCAGCCGGGTGATGATCCGCTTGATCAGACGCGAGACATGCATCTGCGAGCAGCCGAGCTCCTCGCCGATCTCCGCCTGGGTGGCCTCCTCCACGAACCGCATGTGGATGATCTGCCGGTCGCGCTCGCTGAGCTCCGCCATGAGCGGGGCGAGCGAGTGGAAGTCCTCGACGAGCCGCAGCCCGTCCTCCTCGACGCCGATGAAGTCGGCCAGAACCGCCTCGCCGCCCTCCGGCCCGTCGCCGGTGAGCGCGGCGTCCAGCGAGGACGAGTTGTACCCGTTCGCCGCGATCTGTCCCTCGACGACCTCGTTCTCGGAGATGTTCATCAGCGTGGCCAGCTCGGCGACGGTCGGCTCGCGGTCCAGCCGGCTCGCGAGTTCCTCACGGGCCTTGGCCAGCTCCACACGCAGCTCCTGCAGCCGCCGCGGCACGTGCACCGCCCACGTGGTGTCCCGGAAGAACCGCTTGATCTCACCGACGATGTACGGCAGCGCGAAGGAGGTGAACTCGACCTCGCGCGACAACTCGAACCGGTCGATGGCCTTGATCAGACCGATCATGCCGGTCTGGACGATGTCCTCCATGTCGTCGCCGCGGCCCCGGAAGCGGCCGGCCGCGAACCGCACGAGCGACATGTTCATCTCGATGAGCGTGTTGCGCGCGTACTGGTACTCGTGCGTGCCCTCTTCGAGTTCCGTCAGGCGCTGGAAGAACTGGCGGGACAGCGCCCTGGCGTCCCGCGGGGCCACGGACCGCGGGTCCACGACCGGCAGTGCTCCGTCACCCGTCCCGGCCTCGGCGTTCTCCCCGGCGACCTCTGCCTTCGACCGGATCACGGCGGTCTCCATTACCTCTCCCCACGAAGTCACGGCTACATCTGCCTAGGTCCTTCCGGGTTGCGGGTACCCGGACAGGCGCAACACATGCCCTCGAACACCGTGCGGCCGAAAATCGGTGGAGCACGGCATTCCGGCCCGTCCATGCTCACCCGAACGGCCGACAGGGGGCAAGAGGCAGTACGCTGCCCGGCGGCTGGAGCCAAGACGACGTACCCCGCCGGTGATTCCACCCAGGGCGGAACGCCGGGCCCTTCCCCCGGCGGCCGGCGCTCCTAGGCTGGAGAAGTGACCAACCACGTGCCGAACGAAGCCCGCGTCATCCCGCTGCGTCCGCAAGGTGCGAGCCCCCCGGCCCCCGCCGTGAAGGAGCCGCTCTGGCGCGATCTGGTCGGAGACGTCCTGCGCCGTGAACGCCTCGCCCAGGAGCGCACGTTGAAGGACGTCGCCGACGAGGCACGGATCTCGATGCCGTATCTCTCGGAGGTCGAGCGCGGCCGCAAGGAGGCCTCCTCGGAGGTCCTCGCGGCCGCCGCCCGCGCCCTCGGGCTGAGCCTCGGCGACCTGCTGTCGAGGACGCAGGGCGAACTGACCCGCGTCACCTCCCGGTACACGGGCGGCGCCGCCCGCCGCGGGGCGGCGTCCCCGTCGTCGTACGACGGACTGTGCCTGGTCGCCTGACTCCGCCTGCCGGCCGGCGCCTCAGAGCTGTACGAGGCGCCGGCTGAGCACCTCGTCGGCCAGCCCGTAGTCCACCGCCTCCTGAGCGGTGAACACCTTGTCGCGATCCATGTCGGCCCGCAGGGTCGCCACCTTGTGGTGGGTGTGCCGCGCCAGCACCTCCTCCACCTGGGAGCGGATCCGCACCATCTCCCTGGCCTGGAGCGCCAGGTCGGAGACCATGCCCCGCTGTCCCCCGCTCGCCGGCTGGCCGAGCAGCACGCGTGCGTGCTCCAGCACGAACCGCCGTCCGGGGTCCCCGCCCGCCAGCAGCACGGCCGCCGTGGAGGCCGCCTGCCCGACACAGAACGTCGAGATCGGCGCCCGTACGTACGACATCGTGTCGTAGATGGCCATGAGCGAAGTGAACGAGCCTCCGGGCGAGTTGAGGTAGATCGCGATCTCGCTCTCCGGGGACGAGGACTCCAGATGGAGAAGCTGCGCGATGACGACGTTGGCGACACCGTCGTCGATCTCCGTGCCGAGGAAGATGATCCGCTCGGACAGCAGCCGGCTGAACACGTCGTAGGACCGCTCGCCGTGCGGGGTGCGCTCGACGACGTTCGGAATCGTGTAGGTACCCATCACTGCAGCCCCATCCTGCGCCGGCCGGCCGTCGGGCGGACGTCCGCGAGGGACTCCACGACCCGGTCGACCATGCCGTACTCCCTGGCTTCCTCGGCAGTGAACCAGCGGTCCCGGTCGCCGTCCCGGGAGATGGTCTCCTCACTCTGGCCGGTGTGCTCGGCGGTGATCCGCTCGATGGTCCGCTTGGTGTGCTCCAGGTTCTCCGCCTGGATCTCGATGTCGGCGGTGGTGCCGCCGATGCCCGCCGACGGCTGGTGCATCATGATCCGCGCGTTGGGCAGGGCGTAGCGCTTGCCGGGCGTGCCGACGCTGAGCAGGAACTGGCCCATGCTCGCGGCGAAACCCATGGCCAGGGTGGAGACCTCGTTGGGGATGAGCCGCATCGTGTCGTAGATGGCGAGGCCCGCGTGCACCGCCCCGCCGGGGCTGTTGATGTACAGGCTGATGTCGGTGCGGGGGTCCTCGGCGGACAGGATCAGCAGCTGGGCGCAGACCCGGTTCGCGGAGACCTCGTCGACCTGGGTGCCCAGCAGCACGATGCGCTGCGCGAGCAACTGGGCGGCCAGTTGGTCGTCGAACGGGCTCGGAGGGGTGTCGCCCTCTTCCGCCCTCGGGGCGAGTGCCGTGCGTGGAGTCATCGGTTCTCCTGGTGGTCGGGGATGTCCTCGACTCCACTGTTGACCTCGGACGACGCCGCTGTGCGGATTCTCTGCCCGCGGCAGATCCGCTACGGGCAGAGCGGGCGTCAGCCCTTCTCGCGCAACTGCCGGAAGAACGCCCGCACGTCCTCCGCCAACAGGCTCGGTTGCTCCATGGCGGCGAAGTGCCCGCCCCGGCGGAACTCCGTCCAGCGGACGATGTTCTCCGTCCGCTCCGCCTTGTGGCGCAGCGGGATCTGCGGGTCGCCGGAGAAGGACGCCACGGCGGTCGGCGCGGTGGAGGGCTCGTGCGGGGCGGCGATCCGCCCGCCCCGGGCGTGGGCGCGCTCGTAGTAGACCCGGGCGGACGAACCCGCCGTGCCCGTCAGCCAGTACAGCATCACGTTCGTGAGCATCAGGTCCCGGTCGACGGCCTCCTCGGGCAGCTCCTCGGAGTCCGTCCACTCCCGGAACTTTTCGACGATCCAGGCGAGTTGGCCCACCGGTGAGTCCGTCAGCGCGTACGAGAGCGTCTGCGGCCTGGTGGACTGCACATGGAAGTAACCCGTCCCGTCGCGGGACCACTCCGCCCACCGGCGCCACGAGGTGAGCGTGCGCTCCCGCTCCGCGGGACTCAGCGCGTCCAGCTCCTCGGCGGTCGGCTCGGTGGTCGCCTGTCCGCCGGGCAGCAGATTGAGGTGCACGCCGGTGACCCGGCCGGAGTGGACGCGGCCCAGTTCGCGGGAGACGGCAGCGCCCCAGTCGCCGCCCTGGGCGCCGAACCGCTCGTAGCCGAGGCGCGTCATCAGCTCGGCCCACGCGTCGGCGATCCGGCGCGCCTCCCAGCCGGTCTCCCGGGTGGGCCCGGAGAACCCGAAGCCGGGGATGCTCGGCAGCACGACGTGGAAGGCGTCGGCAGGGTCGCCGCCGTGCGCTGCCGGGTCCGTCAACGGCCCGACGACGTCGAGGAACTCGACGATCGACCCCGGCCACCCGTGGGTGACGATCAGCGGGGTGGCCTTGGGTTCGGGGGAGCGGATGTGCGCGAAGTGCACCCGCGCGCCGTCGATCTCGGTCGTGAACTGCGGCCACGCGTTCAGCCGCGCCTCAGCCGCCCGCCAGTCGTACGTGTGCCGCCAGTACCGCACCAGCTCGCGCAGATAGCCCGACGGAACGCCGTACGCCCATCCCACCCCGGGCAGCTCGTCGGGCCACCGGATCCGGTCGAGACGGTCGTGGAGGTCGTCGAGGTCGCTCTGCGGAATGTCGATACGGAACGGATGGAGACTGCTGCCGCTGTCCGCGGGCGAAGACGTCATGGCCTGGATGCTAGTTCCGAACGGTGTAACGGCCACCTGATTTTGCCGGCCGACCGACCGATGAGTTCCGGGGCGAGAGCCGGTCGACAGTGGTGACAGCGTTCCGCGCCCAGGAGGTACCCATGGCCACCGAAGGTTTCACCACGTGTCTCTGGTACGACGACCAGGCCGAGGAGGCCGCCCACCACTACGTCTCGATCTTCAAGAACTCCAGCATCGGCGAGGTCGCCCGCTACCCCGAGGGAACACCTCACCGGGCGGGCACCGTCATGACCGTCGAGTTCACGGCCAACGGCCACAAGTTCCTCGCACTCAACGGCGGCCCCCAGTTCAAGTTCACCGAGGCGGTCTCCTTCATGATCTTCTGTGCGGACCAGGAGGAGATCGACTACTACTGGACCAGGCTCACCGAGAACGGCGGCGAGCCCGGTCCGTGCGGCTGGCTCAAGGACAGGTACGGCGTGTCCTGGCAGGTCGTCCCCGACCGGCTCCAGGACATGATCACCGACCCGGACCCCGCGAAAGTGGCCCGTGTGACCGAGGCGTTCATGGCGATGACCAAGTTCGACATCGCGACCCTGGACAAGGCATACGCGGGCGAGTGACCCCCCCCGGGTCAGGGGCAGGCCCGGCCGAGCCTGCCCCTACGCCGTCTCGGCGAGGATCTCCCGGATCACATGCCGGGAGTTCTCCGCGACCGGCGGGTTGGTGTCCCAGTAGTACGGCAGCGCGATGACCGCGATCGACAGGGCCCAGCCCCGGCCCCGCGCCCACTCGGCCTCGCCCGCGCCCGCCGCCTCGCGAAAGGTGCCGCGGACCCCGGCCGGCAGCACGCACCAGGCGCTGATGAGGTCGACGGCGGGATCTCCCACCCCCACCGTGCCGAAGTCGATCACGGCGCTCAGTCGTCCGTCCGTGACCAGCAGGTTCCCGGCCATCAGATCGCCGTGCGCCCAGACCGGCGGCCCGGTGTACTCCGGGGCGCGCAGGGCCTTCTCCCACGCCTCCGTCACGGCTTCGGTGTCGATCCGCCCTGAGAGCTGGGCGAGCGCCTCCCGCATGAAGGGGTCCCGGGCCGCCAGCGGCACTCCCCGGTAACCGGTCGGGCCCTCTGCCGGGTCGATGCGGCGCAGGGCGGCGACACAGGCGCCCAGGTCCTCGGCCAGCAGCCCCGGTTCGTCGAGGGCACCGGGCACCGGGTTGCGCCCGTCCAGCCAGCCGTACACCGACCAGGGCCACGGGAAGCCGTCCCCGGGCTCGCCTCGCCCGAGGGGTTCGGGCGAGGCGGTGGGCAGACCCGGGCCGAGCCGGGGCAGCCAGCGCAGTTCGTGCGTGATGGCCTCGACGGCGCGGGGATGCCGGGGGAGCCGTACGACCTTGTCGGGCCCGAGACGGAACATGGCGTTCTCGGTCCCGGAGGACTCCAGGCGCCGTACGGGCATCCCCGCCCACCGCGGGAACTGTTCCGAGATCAGCCGGCCGACGAGCGAGGCGTCGATGTCCCGCTCGTCCTCATGCATCAGCACAGCGCACATGACGCTTATTCGAGCGGGTCAACCCGCCGACTGTCGAATGGTTTTGGTGATCTCCCGGGCGATGCGCAGGATGCCGGGGGAACGCACCGGGCAGGGCTTCGGCGTGGACGTCGTCGGAGCCAGGCAGAAGTGCAGGTAGTCGTCGTCGCGGTGGAGAGCTGTCCGGTCGCGGCCGGGCTGGGTGCAGTAGTCGGGGTGGGCCCGCTCGTAGGCCGTGCAGGGGAGATGCTGCGTCCATGTGTAGCGGTCCGAGCCGGGGCTCACCGCCCGCCCGGCGTCGGCGGTGATGTCGCCCGAGCCGGCGGCCAGCCGCTCGTACAGCCCGTTCACGCGCCGTACCCGGTCGGGTGTGATCGGGTCCGGGCCCTGCAGCACCCACACGATCCGCGGCCGGCGCGCCCCGCCCGCCGTCGCGATCTGCTCGACGAGCCGGCGGGCGTCGGCCTCGTACCGCTCGAAGTACCGCTCCCGCGAACCGTCGTACGTGATCTTGTCCATGCACCAGGTGAAGTCCCAGGCGTTGCCCCAGAACTGCAGCACCACGAAGTCCGGCCGCAGCGACCGCACCAGGGCGGCCGCCTTGTCCCGTGCCGGTACGAGCGACCGCTCCGCCGTGCCCTCCAGGTAGTCGCACAGGGTGGTGCCCGAGTAGGGGGCGCTCGTGTACCTCGCGCGCAGGTCCCGGCGCAGCTCCTGGCCGAGGACCTTCTGGTTCTCCATGGCGAGGGAGTCGCCGAGATACAGCACACGGGGCGCCTTGGCGGGCGCGCGGGGGCTCGATGAGACCGGGGCCCGCTGGTGCGTGGTGGTGGACACCTCCGGAGCGGACGGCGGAGACGTGCCTGGGCCGGACGACGGATCCCCGCACGCCCCGAGCAGCAGCCCGGCCAGCAGGACACCCACCACCCACGGTCCGCGCATTCGGCAACTCCCGCCCCGGCCGGTGAATCGGCCCCCCAGGCAAGCACAGCCGGGCCCGGGGCGGAAGACGCGCGTCGGCCACGGAGTGCCCGTGACCGACGACTTGACGACCGGTCAGACCCGGTCGGCCACGATCATCAGGTACGCCGCGCAGCCGGGCATGCTCGTTCGCGAAGTCCGCCTGCTTGGCGGAGAGCGTCACACCGTCGGCGCGGCAGCCGTACCGCAGGTTCGCCAAGACGCTGCCGCCGCCGCGTCCGCAGCCGGCGTCGAAGACGCGATCGGCGGGGGAGAGGGGGCAGAGGTGGGCGGCGAGCAGTTCGGCCTGGGCGTGCTCCAGGCGGTGCAGTTCCGTGGTGACCCGCTCGCGGAGCAGCGCCGGGTCGGGCTCGTCGAGCACAGACCAGTCGGCTTCTCCTACGCCGTAATGATGGTGGTACAGGTCGTCGATCTTCCCCAGTTCGAGGTTGACCGGCTTCTCCTCCGCGTTCCAGTAGTCGGCCACACGGGTCTGGTACGTCGAATCGGTGGCGGACGCGGACTGCGGCGATGCGGTGGTGGCGTCGGCGGTGGTGGTCAAGGACGGCTCCTCGTGCTTCTCGCGTGACGTCAAGGGACTGCGCTCTACCAGTAGTCGGGCAGGTGGTAGCGGTGGGTGTTGGTGGCGTGCCACTCGTGGTTGCCGGCCACCCAGGCGGCCAGGATCCGGGCGTAGCGCTCGACGAGCGGCGAGGCGGCGGAACAGGACCGCGGACTCCTCCTAGAAGGCGTCCATGATCTGGTTGTGGATCTCGACGGCCTTCAGATAGGCGGCCTTGAGTCCGCACTGCTCGGCGGCGGCGATGACCAGCGGCAGGTTGGAGTGGTCGGGTTCGGCAGCCAGCTCCTTCGTGACGGAGTACAGGTCGTTGACGATCGTGGTGGCGTTGCACGCGAGCGCCGTGATCCGCTGGATCTCCGGCCGGGCGTAGACCGCCTCGGGCAGTTCGTAGCCGTCCACGGCGTCGACGATCGACAGGCAGGGCCGGAAGTCGTTGAACTGCCGCATCACCAGGTACTCCCAGACGCGCGGCACGTACCGCGTCTCCGCCCAGGCGGCCTCGGCGAGGTAGCCGAGGTGCAGCCGGGCGATGTCGTGCACGAACCGGTCGGTCTGGCTGGGTGTGGCGAAGCCGGCGAAGAGTCACCACCCGTACGTCCCGGCGCACACCTCGTCGCGCCTCCCTCGGCGCTGCCGCACGCACCGGCCGGCCCCATCGAGTCCCCGCCTCACAATCAGTCGTTCACACGCCCGTCCGGCATCCGTAAGGCGAAACCCGGCCGGTACGGTTGCGTACTCTGCGTAGCCGCCGTCCGCGCACCGTTCGGCGCGCGGGCCGGCCCGGGGGTGGCTAGCGTGAGGAAACGGACCATCCACCCATCCGGAGAGGGCCGCAGTCATGGCCGTGCAACCTGAAGGAACCCCTTGCTGGGCCGACGCGACGTTCAGCGATCTCGAAGGGGCCAAGAGCTTCTACGGAGACGTCCTCGGCTGGACCTTCGCCGAGGCGTCGGCGGAGTACGGCGACTACACCCAGGCCTACGCGGACGGCAAGGCCGTCGCCGCCGTCGTCCCGCCCATGCCCGGCCAGCCGGAGGCCCCGTCGCAGTGGTGCCTGTACTTCGCCGCCCGGGACACCGCCGCCACTGCCGCCCGGATCCGCGACAACGGCGGCGAGGTGCTGATGGAGCCGATGCAGGTCGGCGACTTCGGCACCATGTGCCTGGCCCGCGACCCGAGCGGTGTCGTCTTCGGCGTCTGGCAGGCGGGCACCCACGAGGGCTTCGAGGCGATGGCCGAACCGGGCGCCTACATCTGGGCCGAGGTCTTCACCCGCGAGCCCGAGAAGTCCGACGCGTTCTTCCCGGCGGTCTTCTCCTACCGGCAGCGGGACATGGAGGACGGCGAGATGGACTTCCGCATCTACGACCTCGGCGAACGTACTGTCCTGGGCCGGATGAAGATGACGGAGGAGTTCCCGCCCGAGATGCCGCCGTACATCAACGTCTACTTCACCGTCCAGGACTGCGACGACGCCGTGGCGAAGGCGACCAAGCTCGGCGGTGTCCTGCGGTACGGCCCGATGACCACGCCGTTCGGGCGGTTCGCCGCCATCAGCGATCCGCAGGGCGCGAACTTCTCGGTGATCGACACCACGACGACCGAGGGAGACATGCCGAAGCTGACCGACGTGTCGTAGCCACCCGGCCTACCGACCCTCCCGGCCGGGCGGGCCGTGCGGCCATGGCATGATCGAGCCCATGCCTGAACGTGTTGTGGCCGCGTGTGACGGGGCTTCGAAGGGAAACCCGGGGCCCGCGGGCTGGGCCTGGGTCGTCGCCGACGCTTCCGAGAGCCCGGTGAGCTGGGAGGCCGGGCCGCTCGGCAAGGCCACCAACAACGTCGCGGAGCTGACCGCGCTGGAGCGCCTGCTGACGGCGACCGACCCGGGCGTACCGCTCGAGATCCGGATGGACTCGCAGTACGCGATGAAGGCCGTCACCACCTGGCTGCCCGGCTGGAAGCGCAACGGCTGGAAGACGTCCGCCGGCAAGCCGGTCGCCAACCAGGACCTCGTCGTGCGCATCGACGAGCTCCTGGACGGCCGCTCGGTGGAGTTCCGCTACGTGCCCGCCCACCAGGTCGACGGCGACCGGCTCAACGACTTCGCCGACCGCGCCGCCAGCCAGGCCGCCACCGTCCAGGAGCCCGCGGGCAGCGAGCTCGGTTCCCCCGAGCCGCCGCCCGCCCCGGACACCCCCGTCAAGGCGCCCCGCTCCCGCCCGCGCGGCGGCTCGGCCCGCACCGCGAAGAGCTCCGGCGCCAAGGGCTCCTCGCGCACCATCAAGGCGAAGTTCCCCGGCCGCTGCCAGTGCGGCCGCTCCTACGCGGCGGGCGAGTCCATCGCCAAGAACGACAGCGGCTGGGGACACCCGGAGTGCCGCACGGCCGCGACCGCCTGATCAGGCGTCGAAGGTGTAGTGCGGTGTGTGGTCCAGCAGATCCGCCGGGCTCGTGTCGTGCCACGGCCGCATCGTCTCGTTGAGGTCGATCACGTTCGGCGTGCCCGAGACCGGCAGATAGCCGGAGCCGGGGTGCCGTCGCTGCCACTCGGCCCACAGCTTGTCGATGTAGGCGTGGTGCAGCCAGAACACCGGATCGTTCGGCGAGGCGCCGGTGGCCATGTGCCCGCCCACCCAGACGTGGACGCGGTTGTGCAGATTGACTCCGCGCCAGCCTTCCAGATGGTTGCGGAATCCGTCCGAGCCGCTGTTCCAGGGCGCCATGTCGTACGTCGGTATCGACAGCACCGACTCGACCTCGGCCGCCGTCGGCAGCTGGCGTCCCCCGGAACCGAGGGAGCGGCGCAGGAACGTACGGCCGTCGACCCGCACGTTGATCGTCCAGTTCCCGGCGGACGCGGCGAACGGCCCGTCCGGCACCCGGCCGTCCCGCTCGCGTCCGGTGCCCCCGAGGAAGTCGGGCGCCCACAGCGAGGCACGCGGCGAGCGGTCGAGGGTCCAGTCCCAGTAGGGCAGGGCCACCGACGCGTCCACCGACTGGAGCGCCCGCTCGAATTCCAGGAGGAATCTTCGGTGCCAGGGCAGGAAGGACGGTGAGCGGTGGCCCGTCCGCTCGCCGTTGTCGGTGTCGGAGACGATGAAGTCGTTGTGCGTCGTGACGAATTCGTCGTAGCGGCCGCTGCGCTTCAGCTCCATGAGGGCGGCGACGAAACGCCGCTTCTCGTCGGCGGTCAGGGCGGACTGGTTCTTGCGGACGGTCATGTGCGGGTGCTCCAGAGCCTTTCGGTGCGGGTCAGTTGGCGGGGAAGGGCAGCAGCGGCGCGCCCTGCAGCTCGTCCACCGCGGCGCGGGCGGCGGCGCGCGGGGTGGCCACCGGGTCGTAGTGGCTGACGACGCTGATCCAGGTGCCGTCGGCGTTGCGCATCACGTGCAGTTCCACACCGTCGACGAGCACCGTGTATCCGGCGCCGTGGTGGTGATGACCGGTCCCGGTGGCCGGGCGGCCCTGTATCCGGCGGCCCTTGTAGACCTCGTCGAAGGTCCCGGGGGAGTCGTGGTGCCCGGTGGCGGCCGTGGCGGGCACGACGGCGGGCAGGACGCCGGCCGTCCCGGCGAGGACGGCCGCGGCGGTGAGCGCGCGGCGACGGCTGAGTTCCGGCATGCGGACCTCCTGGGTCGGTTCGGGTGTTGACCTGGGCATGCCTACCGGTCCGTCCGGTACCGGGAGAAATCCGCGCGAGCCGGTTGGCTATGATCCGGGCAATTCCCCTTATGTCATGCAAGGTTGAACAAAGATGATCTTGCTGCCCGGGGTGGCGGCGGGCGTGCGGAAGGGGAAATTCCGCCCGCGCGGGGTGCTGGGGAGGTTGTTCCTCCCCGCGCGGTCCGCTCTTCGTGGCGCACGTCACGCCGCGGAACTGGCGCGATCCGGCGGTCCGACCTCCCTGCGGGGCTCGGTGGCGGATCCGCCCACCCGCCTGTGCAACGGCCGGGGACGGTCCCCGGGGCGCGCGCGACCGGGCGATGCAGGGAGCATGAGTGCCGTGAGCACTCCACCCGTCACGCCCACGCCGGCCCGCAGGGACGCCGAGGCGACCCACACGGCCATCCTGAAGGCGGCCCGTCATCTGCTGGACGCCGCCGCCGTGCTGGCCGCCCCGCTCGATCAACTCGGACCGCACATGGTCCGGCACGTCCTGGTCAGCCAGTCCGAGCAGGGCGCCGCCCCGCTGCTGCGGATCGTGTTCGCGCCCCTGCACGGTGAGCAGGGCGACATCCTGCGCGCCGAACTGGCCGTCGCCACCCTTGCCGGGCCTGGGCGGGAGGTACGGCATCGCCCGCGGCACCGAGGTGCGGACGAGCACGATCGATGTTCTGGTGGACCGCTACGCCCCCTCGGTGCAGGCGCACCTCACCCCGTAGCGCCCCGGCCGAACAGCCGGTCCAGGAAGGCGTTGCCGTAGACGCGGTGCGGGTCGAGCCGGTCCAGCGTCGCGTCGGCCTCGGCCCACTCGGCCGGACCGACCGCGGCCGGAATCACCGAGCCGAGCACCTCCTGATCGCTCCACACCCCGTCGTCCGTGTACGCCCACCCCTTGGACCACTCCACCCTTGTGAGCGCGAACCCGCCGTCGAAGGTGCGCAGCAGGAACCGCTCGATCTCGCGCAGGAACGCCTCCGAGTCAGGCGTGTCCGGCAGCGTCAGGACGTCCAGCCACACGGCCGTGTCCCACTCGGGGTGGTCCTCGCGCGGCCGGAGCGCGGACAGCAGCGGCGGGCGGGCCCCGGCCACCCCGGTGTCACCCGGTTCGTCCAGGCCGGTCACCCGGATCTCCACCGAGCCGTTGACCGGGAAGCTGCCCCGGGCCGCGTACGCCGCCAGCCGTTCCCGGTAGAAGGCGGCGAACTCGGAGACGACCCGCTGCACCTGCTCCCGCGAGGTGAGGACCGCGTAGCCGTCGGCGTGCACCCGCAGGGTGCTCGGCTTCAGATACAGCAGCGTGTTCTTGGACGGCCCCCAGAGATCGGCGGACAGCGTCGTCACCAGCCCCAGCGCGGCCGCCTCGTACTGCGCGGTGCCGAGCACCGGCGCCAGATACCAGGCCGCGTCCGATGTCATCCGGCCCACCAGCTCGGCCACCGGCGTCGGGACGTTGTCGGAGAAGGGGTAGTTGTACGGCCGTGTCACCCGCCGTGAGGTCAGCGGCCGGGTGGGGGAGACGCTCCACACCTTCAGCCAGGGATGCTCGGTGAAGGCGAACCAGATCGCCTCGACCCGCCCGGCCTCGTCCAGGAAGCGCGCGAGGGTACGCCCGTCGGAGCCGGGCGCGGCGAACAGCTCGCCCGCCGGGATGTCCGTACGGCTCACGCACCGCAGGTGCGTGTTCGCGCCCACCCGCAGCACCACCTCGGTCACCAGGGAGCGTCCGAGATGGGTCAGCAGCGCGGCGCAGTCCGCCTCGTCGCGCCGGAACGTGCGCAGCACGTACGCGCCGGCCCGGGGGTCCCAGACGACCGCCGTCAGGGACAGGACCAGATTGCTCAGCGAGCCGTACGTGTGCCCGGGCCGCCGGTCTTCGCCCCGCGCGGGGACGGCCGTGCCGTGCGCGTCGATCGCCAGGGCGCCGCCCAGGGTCAGGACACCGGGGGCGGGAGCGGCCGTGACGCCCAGGCCGTGTTCCTCCAGGAAGGTCAGCAGGGCCTCCATGGACACGCCGGTACCGGCGCGTACGGCCGTCGGCGAGTCCAGCGCGAGGCCGGTCAGGCGATGCGTGGTGTCGACGAGGAGGACGGGCGCGCCGGACGGCGTCCCCTCCGTCACGGTCAGGGGCGACCAGCCGTGCGCGGCGCCCCGGGCGCGCACCCGCCACCCGTGCCGCCACGCCCAGTTGACGACGTCGGCCACCTCTCCAGGACCGTCCGGCGCGCAGGCCCACAGCCCGTCGGCGGTGATCTCGCCGACCCAGTTCCGGTACGCCGAGCGGTACAGCGCGACGTCCGGCGGGAAGTCCGGCAACTCCGCCGCCGCGGCCGCCGGATCCGCCGGAAGACCCGGTACGGCTGCGAGGGCGGCCGCCGTGCGGAGGAAGCCCCGCCGCGTCCAATGCGGTTGCTGGGAAGGGCAGTTGCCCATGGCGCCGATAGTCACGTGCAGTCACGCTAGGGGCCTCATTGACACGTGACGCGTCCCTGTCGCGTCTATTCACTCGTGTGAGTGAATCCGGCGGGGGCCGCAGGCCGGAGCGATGCGTTCCGTGCGGAGCCGTGACGGATGACAGACTGACGCCCATGGACGAGCGCACATTCGACAGGTCGGGTCAGCACGCCTCCGTCGTAGGCCTGGGCACATGGCAGCTGGGTGCCGACTGGGGAGACGTCGACGACAAGGAAGCCCTGGCGGTACTGGAGACGGCGGCCGAGTCCGGGGTGACCTTCTTCGACACCGCCGACGTGTACGGCGACGGCCGCAGCGAGCAGACCATCGCCACGTTCCTCAGCGGCAGGCCGGACCTGCACGTCCTGGTCGCCACGAAGATGGGCCGCCGGGTCGACCAGATCCCCGGGAACTACGTGCTCGACAACTTCCGCGCCTGGAACGACCGCTCCCGGCGCAACCTCGGCGTCGACCGGATCGACCTGGTGCAGCTGCACTGCCCGCCCACGCCCGTCTACTCCACGGACGAGGTGTTCGACGCCCTCGACACCCTGGTCGAGGAGGAGCGCGTCGCCGCGTACGGCGTCAGCGTCGAGACCTGCGAGGAGGCGCTGACCGCGATCGCCCGGCCGAACGTGGCGAGCGTGCAGATCATCCTCAACCCGTTCCGCATGAAGCCCCTGCGCGAGGTGCTCCCGGCCGCCCGTGCGGCGGGCGTCGGCGTCATCGCCCGCGTTCCCCTCGCCTCCGGCCTGCTGTCGGGCAAGTACACGCGGGAGACGGTCTTCCCCGAGAACGACCACCGCGCCTACAACCGGCACGGCGAGGCCTTCGACGTGGGCGAGACCTTCTCCGGCGTCGACTACGCCACCGGTGTCGAGGCCGCCGCCGAGTTCGCGGCGCTCGTTCCCGAGGGATACACCCCGGCCCAGCTGGCCCTGCGCTGGATCGTCGAGCAGCCCGGCGTCACGACCGTGATCCCCGGCGCCCGTTCGCCCGAGCAGGCCCGTGCCAACGCGAACGCCGCCCGCCTGCCGGAGCTGTCCGGCGAGACGCTGGCGGCGGTCCGCGACCTCTACGAGCGGCGCATCAAGGACCAGGTCGAATCCCGCTGGTAGGGCCTGCCTCGTTCACGGCGCCCTTCAGGGCACCAGGAGCAGCTGCCGCTCCTGCTCCTGGTCGCCGGAGGCGGCACCGTCGTCGCGGGCCGTGAAGGCCCGGGTGAGCGTGTCGCTTGCCCGCCGCACCGCCTCCGGGGTGCCCTGCACGGTGACGGTCACCGGCGCGGACAGACGCTCGGCGCTCGCCGCCGAGCCTCCGGAGGCACCGGCCTCCGCATCGCCGAATGTGGCCATGTGCACCGTCGCGTTCTCGTCGGCGGGAAGCTCGTCCGACGCCCCGAACGTGCCTTCCAGGGTGCGGACGACCGCTCGTGCGTCGTCCGTACCGCCGCCGCTGAGCGTCACGGTGAGTTGCGTACCGGACATGCGTCCACGACCTCCTCGGGGTTCTGCGTCATTCGCGTCGTCCGTGTAACCGTCGCCTGACCGATCAAACCGCCGCGCGGCCCGGGACGACGGCGCTTTACGGGGAACTCGCGGGAGAGAAGGACGCGAGGTCTCACACCGGGAGGAACAGTGGCGGACGCGGTTGAGGGCGGGGCCAGGCGCCGTGGGCGGGACGAGACGGAGGAGGAGAGAGCGGACCGGATGTGGCAGGAGCTCATCCAGGAGGTCCGCGTGGCCCAGATGGGCGTGCAGATCCTCTTCGGTTTTCTGCTCACCGTGGTGTTCACCGAGAAGTACGACGACCTGACCAGCACGGACCAGACGATCTACCTCGTGACGGTCGTCCTCGGCGCGTGCGCGACCGGGGCGCTCATAGGCCCGGTGTCCCTGCACCGCCTCGTCTCCGGGCGGCGCGTCAAGCCGCAGGCGGTACGGCTCGCCTCCCGGCTGACGCTGCTCGGCCTCCTGTTGCTGCTGGCCACGACGACCGCTTCCCTGCTGCTGATCCTGCGCGTGGCCACACATGACGGATTCGTGCCGTACCTGGTGGCCGGAGTGGTCGCCTGGTACCTGCTGTGCTGGTTCGTCCTGCCCCTGTGGACCCGGTACCGCCATACGTCGGAGTGACGGCGGACGGCACGACCGCCGCCGGGCCGGCCCGCGGACCCGGGGATCAGCCCCCGGCGATGACGTCCGCCAGGAAATCGTCCACGTGGACCTCCTCGCGGCCCGGCGGCACCACCTCGTGGGTCTCCCGGAGGAACGCCGCGAACCCCGGGGCCCATCCGAACACCAGGGCGTGGTGACGGCCGCCGTCGGGGCGGGCGTCACCCAGGAACTCCAGGCGCAGCTCCTGCCACATGCCCCGCGCCACCGGGCGGATCCGCACGTCCCCCAGACCGACCGGACGCCGCAGACCATCGCCGAGCATCTCGCGGTCCAGCTGCCACCGGGCCAGGACCCGGCCGTCGTGGCTGAACACGAGGGTGACGGCGAACGGGTCCGCGGCGTCGTAGCTCAGATGGGCGAGCACCGAGAAACGGTCCGTGTCACCGGCCTGGAGCTGCACCACCAGGGTCTTGTGCACGAAGGAGTTCACGAAAGGGCCTCCGGGATGAACCGACGTAGAGCCCTCTAGTACCCCTCATACGCGCAAGATGCTCAGCCCTGCGGGTGATTCCCGCGGGCGCCGCGCAGGGACTCGATGCACACGGCCACGGCCCGCTGCAGCTCCTCCAGGCGCTCCACCATGTCGTCCTCGTAGAACTCCGGGGTGTCGTCGAAGGTCAGCTCCTCGAACACCTTGGTCGCCTTCTGCAGGCTGCTGTAGAACTTCGTGCGCCGCTCCTGCACCCGCAGCCCCGGGTCGGCCTCCACGGTCTCGACGACGAGGGACTTCATGGTGTCGTACGCCTCGGCGGCCCATTCGCCGGAGTCCTCGTCCTCGTCCAGCTCGTCGATGAGCGACAGGTGCCGTTCGGCCTCCTGACGCACATCGGCGGGCGCGTCGAGGGTCTGCCCGGCGGGCGTCCTGATCTGGCCCGACTCGGCGATCTGGCGCACGTATCCGATGCGGTCGGCCGCCCTGCTCTCGCCGGCCACGGCCTTCTTCAGCTCGTCGGTGCGCACGACGTCACGGGCCAGTTCGGCCTGCAGGTCGGGGTCCTCCCGGACCCGGTCCAGCAGGGCCTGACGGGCCGCCCGGGCGGTGGAGGGGTCGGCGAGGATCGCGGCACGCAGGGCGGTGGGATTCTCCGCGACCTCCAGCGCCTTCGTGGGCCGGATGCCCTCCGCCTCGGCGGCCTCGGTGATGGCGGTACCGCGCTCGGAAGTTGCGCTGTTGCGGGAGACGTAGTAGCTCAGCCACACGTCCGCGTCCGGCAGTTCCACGTCCTGGCCCGGCGTCAGCGCCTCGAAGTGCGGGACCAGGCCGTCGTCGGCGGCCCGGTCCCACGCCTTGTAGTAGCGCATGACCCGCTCCGGTGAGCACCCGGCGAGCTCCGCGAACTCCTTCGCCGACACCTTCGGCGTCTCGTCCGCGCCCTGCCCGCCGGGCCGCACGCTGCGCGCCACCTTCAGCCCGAAGGCCCACCCTCCGGTCCGGGCGTACGCCCCGAACTCCCGCGCGTCCAGCGCGACCAGGTCGGAGACGGGCGCCGGGGAGGTCTCGGGCGGGGTGATGGCTACGGTCACGGACGACTCTCCTGAGGGGGTTGGCTGCATCGAGTACGTGCAGGCCAGCAGCCTATCCCCACCGGCGGAGAGCCATCCGCGCCACCGGCCTCAGCCGAAGGCGTCGCGCAGCGCGGGCAGCAACGTCTTCTCCGACCAGTCCAGGTACGCCGGCTGCGACTCGCCGCCGATCTGGACCAGGGCGATCTCGGTGAAGCCCGCCTCGGCGTACGGGCGGACGGCCTCGACGAACGCCTCCGGGTCGTCACCGCACGGAATGGCGTCGGCCACGTCGTCCGGCGTGACGAACTGGGTGGCCGCCTCGAAGGAATCCGGGTGCGGCAGCTCCGAGTTGACCTTCCAGCCGCTGCCGAACCAGCGGAACTGGGAGTGGGCGCGCTCGACGGCCGTGTCCCGGTCTGGGTCGTAGCAGACCGGCAGCTGGCCGATGCGCGGCTTGCCCGCGCCGCCGTGCCGGTCGAACGCCTCCAGCAGCCCCGCCTTGGGCTCCGTGGCGATCACCAGGTCGCCGAGCCGGCCCGCGAGTTCGCACGACCGCTCCCCGGAGACCGCGACGCCGATGGGCGGCGCCTCGTCCGGCAGGTCCCACAGCCGGGCCGACTCCACGTCGAAGTGCGTGCCGCGATGGTTGACGTGGCCGCCCTTGAAGAGGGCCCGGATGATCTCCACGGCCTCCTCGAACATCTCGTGCCGCACGTCGACGGACGGCCAGCCGCCGCCCACCACGTGCTCGTTGAGGTTCTCGCCGGAGCCGAGTCCCAGCCGGAACCGGCCCTCGGACAGCAACTGCAGCGTCGCCGCCTTCTGCGCCACCACCGCCGGGTGGTAGCGGAACGTCGGGCACGTCACGTACGTCATCAACGGAATACGTGACGTGGCCTGGGCGGCCGCGCCGAGCACGGCCCACGCGTAGGGCGAGTGCCCCTGCGAGCGCAGCCACGGAAAGTAGTGGTCGGAGGTCACCGAGAAGTCGAAGCCCGCCTCCTCGGCCCGCACCACATGGTCGACGAGCTCTCGGGGGCCGGCCTGTTCGGTCATCATCGTGTATCCGATTTGCACCATAACCGGCGAGTCCCCTGACAGCGGGCGTGAAACATGCTCGATCAAGGTCGGCCGACGGGTGCAGGATGCGTCCATGAGTGCCTCCGCCCTGCCGTCCTCCGTCCCAGCCGCCCAGGGCGTCGACGCCACCGGCGTCCTCGCCTTCCTCGACGCCCTCGAAGCCGCCCCCGAGATCGAGCCGCACAGCCTGATGATCATGCGGCACGGACACCTCGTCGCCTCCGGCTGGTGGGCGCCGTACACCCCCGACCGCCCCCACCTGCTGTACTCGCTCAGCAAGAGCTTCACCGGGACCGCCGCCGCCCTGGCCGAGGCGGAGGGACTGATCGACTTCGACGCGCCCGTGATCTCATACTTCCCGGAGTTCGAGGCCGACATCACCGACCCCCGCAGCCGCGCCATGCTCGTACGGCACGTGGCGTCCATGTCGAGCGGCCACGAGCGGGAGACCGTCGAGGAGACCTACGGGCTGGACCGGGCGGAGCCCGTGCGCGGGTTCCTGCTGCTCCCGCCGGACCGCGATCCCGGGACGGTCTTCGCCTACAACCAGCCCACCACCTACACCCTCGCCGCGATCGTCCAGCGGGTGACCGGGCAGCGGCTCACGGAGTATCTGCGCCCGCGGCTGCTGGATCCGCTCGGCATCGGCGAGGTGTTCTGGCAGCGGGATCGCGCCGGCCGCGAGATCGGCTACAGCGGACTGCACGCCACCACCGACGCCGTCGCCCGGCTCGGCGAGCTGTACCTGCGCGACGGGGTCTGGGAGGGCCAGCGCCTGCTGCCCGAAGGGTGGGCGGCCCGGGCCGCGCGCCCGCACATCGCGACCGCCGGTGCCATGGGAGACACGGACCGGCAGGACTGGGACCGGGGCTACGGCTACCAGTTCTGGACCTCCCGGCACGGCTACCGGGGCGACGGCGCGTACGGCCAGTTCTGCCTGGTGCTGCCCGGGCACGACGCGGTGATCGCGACGACCGCGGCGACCGAGCGGATGCAGGACTTCCTGAACCTCGTCTGGAAGCATCTGCTGCCCGCCTTCGGACCCGGACCGCTGACCGGCCGGGAGACCGCCGACGCGGCCCTGCGCGAGCGCCTCGCCGGGCTCGCGCTGCCGCCCGCCCCGGGCAGCCCGACACCGCCCGGACGGGCCGAGGACTGGGCTGCCGCCGAATTCGGTTCCCCGGAGGGCGGCCCGTCCCGGTCGGCCGCGCTGGTACAGGAGGCGGACGGCTGGAGGCTGGGACTCACCGAGAACGGGAGCCGGCTGGACCTGAGGATCGGGAAGGCGGACTGGACGGTGGCGGAAGGGCCGCTCCCGACCGCGGTGAGCGGCGGCTGGACCGATGTCGGCACGCTGGCTCTGGAGGTGGCGTTCCTCGAGACCCCGCACCGTCTGGCGCTGACGTGCTCCCTCGCGGACCGCACGCTCACCACGCGCTGGCGCACGCAACCCCTGCGTCCAGGCCCGCTCACCTCCCTGCGCGCACCGCGCGGCTCAGTCTGAGGCCGGCCGGAAGGTCTTGAGGAAGGTGCGCAACGCCTGCTCGTTCGCGCTGTCCTCCCAGTCCGCGGCCGGGGTCGTCCAGCGCAGCGAGAAGCTCCGGCCCCCGCCCAGCAGGAAGCCCCGGCCGAAGGTGCGCACGCGGGTGTCGCCGGCGTCCACCGTCCACTCCATGTCGGCGGCCTCGCGCCCCTGGTACGTCGTCGCGCGGATCGCGCCGATCCGGTCGTAGTCGTCGGACTGCTTCAGGTTCGGTTCCACGTCGTCCCGCCACACGGCCACAGGGTCCGGGCCGGCGTCCGCGCTGTAGGTGACGGCCAGCGTGCGGTCGTCTCCGTCGGCGCCGAAGACGACCCGGTACGCCGGGCCCTCCCGGTCGGTGTCCAGCCGCTTCCAGTCCTCGGGCAGGGCGACGGAGAAGCCCTCCGGTGCGCGGTAGCGGTGGAAGCCGGGCGGCAGGCCGGTGGCCGGGGCGGACGGTGTGGCCTCGGGGGACGACGGGGAGGGCGTGGGAGAGGAGGGCGCGGGGGAGGAGGGCGTCCCGGTCGGGCTGGGCGTCCCGGACGGCTCGGGACCGTCGCCACCGGTGCTCTCGCCCGGCGAGGCGGCGGAGGCCGGCGGCCGGGCCGGCGAGTCGGCTGCCTCGCCGCCGGTGTCACCGCCGGGCAGCCCCTGGGTCGCGGCGAGCACGGCGACCGCGACGGTGACCACGGCCAGGGCCGTCCCGGCCACCATGGTCCGTCTGCTCCAGGCCGGGTTCCCCGGCAGCATGGCGGCGTACGAGCCGCGCAGCCGCGGGGCCTGCACGGATCCCAGGGCCGCTTCCGGGTCCTCACTGAGCGCGCGGGTCAGCGCCTCACGGACCACCGGGCGGGTCAGTCGCTCCCGCGAGTCCTTGCGGAGCAGCCCCTGCACGACCTGGGTGAGCGGCCCGGTGCGCACCGGCGACCGCAGCGGCAGCCGGTCCACGGCCTTCAGTGTGTTCTCCGGGCGCCCCCGGTCACGGAACGGCGGGCGTCCCTCGACCATCGTGTAGAGGATCGCGCCCAGCGCCCACAGATCGGCCGCCGGGCCGATGCGCTCGTCCCGGGCCTGTTCCGGAGAGGCGTAGGCGGGCGCCGTGAGCCGGGGCGCGAGGGTGGCGCCGGCCAGGCCGTAGCCGGTGACGACGACCGAGTGGTCCTCGCGTACGAACACCTGGCCGGGACTGAGTTCGCCGTGGGTGATGCCCTCGGCGTGCGCGGCGTCCAGGACGTCGAGCAGCGCGAGGCCGATGCGCGCGGCCCGCACGTAGTTGAACGTGCCCTGCTCCGAGAGGAGTTCGCCCAGCGGAGTGCCGTCGATCCACTCGTTGACGGTCCACAGGGCGCCGGCCTCCTCGACGGTGCCGACGACCGCGGCGATCCGGCCCGGGCACAGCAGCGCCATGTTCTCGGACGTGCGCAGCAGCCGGGCGGAGGCCCGGCGTTCGGGTTCGAGCGGGTCGTCAGGAAGCCCGATCTGGGTGACGAGACACGGCCGCGAGATCTCGCCGGCGCCGGTGTCCTCGGCGTACCAGCAGATGCGGTTGGTCTCGCGCTGGATGATCTCGAGCAGCCGGTACCGGCCGGCGACCAACTGGTGTGTGGAGACGTGCGCCCTGCCCATGGCCATCCCTCGACTGGAAACCTAACTCTCAACCTTTTCCAGAGGTACGGGGAGTGAGGCGCACTCCGTTCAATCGGATCGCAACTCCGTGTTCATTCTTGTCCTTTGTTCAAGAGATGGGGTCAAGTGTGCGAGGAAAAACGGTCTTTCGCGGGCTCAGACGCGGCCTACCTCGGCCACCGGGGTCTCCGCACGCTCGGAGAATTCGCCCGCCGCCGCCCGCGGATTCGCAAATTCCGGGCTGGCCTGGTGGTAACCGCCGGTAAATGCGTGGGTGTACAACATCTGAACTCAGAGCCCTCCGATGAATTCCGCGACGGATTCCCCGAGGGCGGCCGGATCCTCAGCGCAGACCGAAGCGACGCGACCAGGCGATCATGTCCCCCGTGGTCGCGTTGCCCCCGCACACCACCAGGCCGAGCCGGGCTCCGTCACCGACCCGCTCCAGGACCTGCCGGGCGGCGGGCAGCAGACAGCCGGCGGCCGGTTCGGCCCACACCTTGGCGTGGTCGGCCAGCTCCAGCGAGCCCCGTACGGCTTCCCGGTCCGGGACCACGAGCACCTCGGTGACCAGGGCCGAGACATGGTCGTACGTCAGTTGCGAGACGGACGGGGCGCTGAGCGTGGAGACGATCGACGACAGGGCGACCGGAAGCGGACCGCCCGCCGCCAGCGCCTCGGACATGGCCTGCGCGCCCTCGGTCTCCACGCCCCAGACCCGCACACCGGGCCGGAGCGCCCGCAGCGCCGCGGCGACACCGGAGATCAGCGCGCCGCCCCCGACGCTGACCAGCACATCGGTCAGCTCCCCGGCGTCCTCGGCGAACTCCAGGCCGACGGTGCCCTGCCCGGCGATCACCACGGGGTCGTCGAAGGGGTGGACCAGGGTCAGCCCCTCCTGCTGAAGCCGCGTCATGAGCGCGAACGCGCCGTCCATGTCGTCGGTCACCCGCACCGACGCGCCCGACGCCTCCGCGATCTCCACGGCACGCTCGGGCGCCGATCGGGGCATCACCACCGTGGCCTTCACATCGAGGGCCGCGGCCATGACCGCGACGGCGATTCCGTGGTTCCCGCCGCTGACCGCCACCACGCCCGCGGCCCGCTCCGCCTCGCCCAGCGACAGCAGCTTCGCCGTCGCTCCGCGCGCCTTGAACGACCCGGTGTGCTGCAGCAGTTCCAGCTTCGCGGTGACCGGGGCGCCGAGCAGTTCCGACAGTCCAGGGCTCGGCACGGCCGGGGTGCGCACCATGTGTCCGGCGATCCGCCCGGCCGCCGCTTCGATCTCCGAGATGCCGATCACGGCTGTCGTCCTTCCGGCGCGGGGTCGTGGAACGCGCCTGGTCGCAGCCTGGCCCGCCGACCCGGCCGAGGTCAATCCGGCCGGGCGCAAGCCACCGGATCAGACGTCGCGCCGTACCAGGAAGCCGAGCAGCGACCGCAGCTCGCCCACCGACCCCGCCGCGAGCGGCACCCCGGCAAGAGCCGTCTCGACGGCGGCGATATGACGCCGGGCCTCGGCCAGGGCCGCCGAACGGCCGCCCGCCTCCTCGATCAGCGCCGCCGCCGCGTCGGGCTCCTCGCCGCTCTCCAGGAGCGCGGCGAGCCTGCCGCCGCTCGGAGAGTCGAGCGCGACCAGTACCGGGAACGTCTTCTTGCGCTCCCGCAGATCGCCGTGGACCGGCTTGCCGGTGACCTGGGGGTCACCCCAGATGCCCAGCACGTCGTCGACGATCTGGAAGGCCACTCCGAGGTGCCGGCCCGCCCGGTCGAGGGCGGTGACCGTCTCCGGCCCGGCACCCCCGAGCACGGCACCCAGCGCGGCCGCACAGCCCAGCAGGGCGCCCGTCTTGTGCTCCGCCATCGTCCGGTACTCGTCCGGCCGCACCCGCCGCGGTCCCGTCCAGGGCCGCTCGGCGAACAGCAGGTCGTCCGCCTGCCCGCGCACCAGGTCGCCCAGCGCCCCGGACAGCGCCCGTACGCCACCGGCACCGCCCGGCTGCGCGGCGAGCGTCTCGATCGCCAGCGCGAACAGGGCGTCGCCCGCGAGAACCGCGGGTCCCGTGCCGTAGGCCTTCCACACGGTCGGGCGGCGTCGCCGGTCCGCGTCGCCGTCCATGATGTCGTCGTGCAGCAGGGAGAAGGTGTGCACCAGCTCCACGGCCACGGCCGCGGCCACTCCGGCCCTGCCGGGCGCGCCGGCCGCCTCGGCGCCGAGCACCGCGAGCGCCTGACGTACGCCCTTGCCGCCGGAGGTGGCGGCGGGGGCACCGCCCACCTCGCACCAGCCGAAGGAGTACGCCGCCATCTCGCCGACCCACGGGTGCAGCCGACCGACGGCATCGGCCAGGGCGGGCCGCACGAGGGCACGGCAGCGATCGAGGACCTGGTGGGCGTCCGCGGAGCGTGGGGTGGGGGCCGCGAGTTCCTGCCGTGCCGCCCTTACCGCCAGGGGGAGCGCCGTCATCGGGTCGCCTCCGCCCCCGCGAGCGCGAGCCCCGCGTCCGGTATGCCGAGCTCCTCGTGGGCGCGGGCCACCATCTTGCGGGCGTGCTGGAGGCCGATCCGCTCCAGGGTGCCGGCGAGGTCGGCCAGTTCGGCCGCCGTCTCGCCGTGGTCGCGGCCCAGCCGGGCCAGTGACTTGGCCAGTCCGAGGCGCGAGAGGGCCTCCCCGCGCGGCTCGCTCATCTCGCGGAACTCCGCGAGCGCCTGCTCGTACAGGTCGCGTGCCTCGGCGTAACGCCCGGCCCGGTACAGCACGTTGCCGCGCATCTTGTGGTTGTAGGCCAGCGCGCTGGACAACCGCATCGCGCGGCAGGTCGTCTCCGCCTCGCTCAGCAGCTCCAGGGCCCGCTCGGTGTCCCCGTCGCGCACCGACACCACGTCGGCCAGACCGCGCAGCGCCCAGGCGTGTCCGCGCCGGTCGTCGGCGCCCGCGGCGATCTCGGCGGACTCCTCGAACAGCGCGTACGCCGTGTCGTAGTCCCCGGTGTTGCGGTGCATCTGCGCGATGCCCTCCAGCGCCCACACCGTGTGCCGCGCCTCGCCGCGCCGCCGGGCCTCGGCGAGCAGCTGCTCGTGCAGCCGGCCGACGGCCTCGTAGTCGCCCTGGATGCGGCCGGTCTCGGCCAGGCCCGCCAGCGAGTAGCCGCGTACGACGATGTCCCCGCCGCGTTCGCCCAGGTCGGCCGCGAGCTGGAGGAGGCGGCGGGCCAGCGGGAGCGCGCCGCGCTGCCGGGCCAGGGTGCCGCCGCTCCACAGAGCCCAGGCCATCGCCCCGACGTCCTCGGCCTCGCGGGCGGCGCGGTAACTCGCCTTCCAGGCCCGGTCCGCGTCCGCGACCCGGCCCAGCCGGCGCTGCGCCTCGGCCACCGCGAGTCCGGAACGCGCCACCTCCCCGGGCTCGCCGGCGCGCTCGGCCGCCCTCAACTGCTCGGTGCCGGCGGCCAGTACGTCGGTCAGAGAGGAGTTGACGGACAGAGTGGTGAGTGCGCCCTGGTACTCCGGGGCGAATGCCTTGCCGTACATCGATGCCTTTCGATCCGTATACGCACCATGTATACGCTCTGTGTATACGTGGTGCGTATAGAAGAGGGGAAACCGGCCCTGGCCGCGAGGGCCAGGGCCCACCTGTTGCCGATCAAGACGTCGAGTGAACGGACCGGGTTGCCTGTGAGGCGCAGATCACCCGAGGGCAATCACCCGAGGCGAATCCAGCGCCGGAATCAGTGCTGTCCGGGCTTCTGCGGGGTCGCCTCGCTCGGCCGCACGACGACGTACCCCTCGCCCTGCAGCACCAATTGCACGGCCTCGCCGGAGCCGCCGCGCAACATCGACCCGATGGACTGGGAGCGGTGCAGGGAGGTCTCCAGGCCCGCCGTCCAGCCGACGATCGCGTCGGTGTCGACGTACACCGGGTACTGCGCGGAGACCGGGATGACGAGTGGGGTGCCCTCGCAGACCAGGCCCAGTTTGCCGTGTCCGGTGAAGACGCTGTTGAACAGACCGCCGCCGGTCATGCCGGCGCCCTTCACGGTCGCGATGCGGTACGACAGCGTGGCGTCGAAGCACAGGACGTTGCGGCCGTTGACGGTGAACTCGTCGCCGGGTTCGACGTCGACGATGAAGCAGTTCTGCGCCTCGTGGGCGAACCAGGCCTCGCCCTGTCCGCGCACCGCCATCAGCGGCAGTCCCTCCCCGGTGACCGCACGCTTGAGCATGCCGCCCACGCCCTGGCCCTTGCGCTCGAACTGGAGGTTGCCGCGGTAGGCGATCATCGCGCCCTGCCGGGAGAGCATCTCGCCGTTCACCGTGTACCGGACGCACTTGGCGTTCTCGATCGTCATGCCCGCCGCTACGGCCGGCTGGGCCATGTGCTCGCTGGAAAAGAGGTCACCCTTCATGCGGGCATCCTCACCCGGAGCGTCTCCCTCCGCCAAGATCGCCGGCCACTGGGCCAACTCAGGACCGGTGCCGACACTCGAGAGGATCGTCATGGTCGCGGCAGGGGCGTGTGCGCGGCGTGCGAGACCGCACCACTACCGTGTCGTACGCCGGGACCTCCCCGGACGATCGCCCGCCGACCGGCCGAAGGAGCGCCGACGATGCCCCGCACCGCCCGCCCCCGCCGACGCACCGCCCTGGCCGCCCTCTCCGTCTGCCTCGTGCTGGGCTGCGGAGCCGGGGCGACGCCCCAGGGGGCCGAGCAGGCCCGGCCGCCCAGCGCTCCGGCGGAGCCGGGGGACGGTGTGGTCACCTGGGCCTCCTCCGCCGACCGCTTCGGTGAGGCGGTCGGCGGCCGCGGCTACCGGATGGTGGTGCACACCAGTGTCGGTGGCAGTGGCCTGCGAGTGCGGCTGTCCAACGCCTTCGGCGACCAGCCGGTGACCTTCGGCAACGTCCACGCCGGCCTACGGCGGCACGGAGCCGCGCTCGTACCCGGCAGCAACAGGCGCCTGACCTTCGAAGGAGCGCGCTCCGTCACCGTCCCGGCCGGCGGCATCGTCCACAGCGACCCGCTGCCCGGCCATGTCCCCGCCGCGAGCTCGCTCGCCGTCAGCCTGTACGTCGCCCGGGCGGGAGGCGCGCTCACCGGGCACTGGCTGGCGATGCAGACGTCGTACACCGCCGAGGGCGACCACACCGCGGAGGAGAGCGGGGCCCACTGGAAGAAGCGGACCGGCTCCCGGTTCTACCTCGACGCCGTCACCGTGCGGCCACGGTCCACGGCGGGCGCCGTGGTCGCCCTGGGCGACTCCGTCACCGACGGCTGGCAGTCCACCACCGACCTCAACCGGCGCTGGCCCGACTACCTCGCCCGCCGGCTGGCCGAGTCCCCCACGACGACCGTCAAGGGGGTGGCCAACGCGGGGATCGCCGGGAACAGGGTCCTGACCGACGGCCCCGGGCAGAGCGCCCTGCACCGCCTCACGCGGGACGCGCTCTCGCTGCCGGGCGTGCGCACGGTGGTCCTCTTCCAGGGCGTGAACGACATCAAGTTCGAGCCGGGCGTCACGGCCGCCCAGCTGATCGCGGGATACCGCACCCTGATCGACCGGGTGCACGCGGCCGGCAAGTGCGTCGTCGGCGCCACGATCGCCCCCTTCAAGGGCTGGCAGGAATGGGACCCCGCGGGGGAGGCCGTGCGCCGGAAGGTCAACGCCTTCATCCGCGGCAGCGGCGAGTTCGACGCTGTCGCCGACTTCGACCGCGTCCTGCGCAGCCCCTCCGACCCCGAGCGGATCCTCCCCGCCTTCGACGGCGGCGACCACCTGCACCCCAACGACAAGGGGATGCGGGCGATGGCCGACGCCGTCGACCTCGAGAGCCTCGACTGCGGGGGCCGCTAGGGCCTGTCGTTTGGATCATGCCGCAGACGCGGGGCTTGGCACGCACATCTGCCGCGTTGTCGTCCCTCGCCGACGCTCCGCGTCGACTCCCTCCTCCGCCTTGCATCTGCACGCACCAAGCCCCGCTCACCGGCACTGAACAGCACCGTCACTTTCCTGCAGCCTGATCCAAACGACAGGCCCTAGCCCGGTCCGTTCGGCGCCTCGACGGCGTGCTCACCCGGTCATACCGGTCGTCCCGGTCAGCCGGACGCCGACGGCTCCGGGGCGATCAGACCTTCCCGGTAGGCGATCGCCACCGCCTCGCCGCGGCTCGACGCGCTCAGCTTGGCGAGGATGTTGGAGACATGGACGCTCGCCGTCTTGCCGCTGATGAACAGCTCGTCGCCGATCTGCCGGTTGCTGCGGCCGAGAGCGAGCAGCCGCAGCACCTCCTGCTCGCGGGCGGTGAGCGCGCCGGCCCGGTCCTCGGCCCCCGGTGTGTCCGAGAGCCGGCCGCGCCGGACCAGGGCGTCGACCCGCTCCCGCAGCGGCGTGGCGCCGAGGGCGTCGGCGGTCTCCCGGACCGTCCGGGCCTCCGCCGCCGCCTCCTCGCGACGCCCGGCCGCCACCAAGGCCTCGGCGTACCGCAGCCGGCAGCGCGTCCGCTCGTAGACATCGCCGTAGCCGAACGCCTCCACCGCCGCCGACCAGGCCGCCACGTCCGGACCCGACACGGCCCGGAGCCGTTCCGCCTCCGCCCGGGCCAGCCACGCCTGCCCCTCGGGGCCCTGGGAAGTGCCGGTCTCGCCGTGGGCCGCGGTGGCCCGCGCCAGTTCCACCAGTTCGGCCGCGGTGTCCGTCCAGCGGCGGGCCCCGGCCTCGTCGCCGGTCAGCCGCAGCCCGGCCGCGGCGTCGGCCACCGCGGACAACGCCAGGGCGGCGAGCCGGACCGTGACATCCGGGCGGGTACCCGCCTCATCGGTGAGGGTCTCGACCGTGGACCGCATCCACCGCACCGCGTCCTCGGGATCGCGGCGCAACCCGGCGGCGTCGGTGAGCACGATGCCCGCGACCAGGGTGCCCATCCAGTCGAACGGCCCCTCCAGCAGCGCCCGCGCCCGGTCGGCGGCGGCGAGATCGCCGCGCGCGAGCGCCACCGACAGCGCCGGACCGTCCGTGTAGCCGCCGGCCGCCGGCAGCACGTCCGCGTCCGTCGCCGCCGCGCGCACACACTCGTCCCAGCGGCCCAGCACATGCAGCACCAGCAGCCGCAGGTACCGCATCTCCAGCGGATACGGCGACGACAGCAGCCCGGCACGCCGGGCCCGGTCCAGTCCCTCCGTCAGCCAGGGCAGGCACTCCGCCAGCGCACCGGACTCGTAGCACCCCATGGCCAGGTTGAACAGGGCGCGCAGCTCCACGGGCGCGTTGCCCGAACTCCGGGCCAGTTCCCGGGCCTTGACCAGCCGCTCACGGCCCTCCGGGCCGCGCCGCCCGCCGCCGTCGAACACGGCCAGGGAGATCAGCAGATCCGCCTGGGCGTCGGTCACGCGCAGCCGCTCCGCCACCCCCAGGGCCCGGCGGGCGACCCGCACCGCGGTCTCGTTCTCCCCGACGTGGCGTGCGGCCATGACATGAGTGGCCGCCGCCCACACCCAGGTTCGCGACGGCGGATCCTCGGGGATCATTCCCAGGGCCTCGCTGCTGTAGGCGAACGCCGCCGTCAGGCTGTCCACGCTCAGCAGGTTCCCGGCGAGGGTGTAGCGGACCCGGGCGGCGAGTTCGGAGTCGGCGTCCTGACCGAGCTCGGACAGCGCGGACCGGGTCAGGGAGACGGCGCGGTGCAACTCCCCGGCGTGCACGGCCGCCGCCGAGGCACGCAGCGTCAGCGTCACCCGGTCGACGCCTCCGCCCGGGGGCCGGGCCTCGGGGCCAACCGCCGGCCACAGGTCGAGGGCCGCTTCGAGATGCCGCTGCTCCTCGGCGGGCGCACCGACCCGCTGGGCGTGGTCGGCGGCCTCCAGGGAAGCGGTCAGCGCCTCCGCGAGGTCGTGGCTCTCCCGGTAGTGGTGGGCGCGCTCGGCGGCGCTCTCGCCGGTCCGGCCGCGCCCGGCGAGCAGGCGCGCGAACGCGCCGTGCAGTCTCGCCCGCTCCCCGGGGAGCAGATCGGCGTAGACGGCCTCACGGGCCAGGGCGTGCCGGAACGAGTACGTGTCGTCGTCCCCGGCCACGAGCAGCTGCCGTCCCACCGCCTCGCGCAGCGCCGACTCCAGTTCCTCCTCCGGCAGCCCCACGGCCTCCCGCAGCACCTCGTGCTCCACCCGGCGCCCGGCGACGGCCGCGGTCCGCAGCACCTGCTGCGCGGTGTCGGAGAGCTGCTCGAAACGGATCAGCAGCACATCGGCGAGTCCGCCGGGCACCCCGCCGGGCTCCGAGTCTGTGGCCGCGAGCAACTCCTCCGCGTAGAAGGCGTTCCCCTCGGCGCGCTCCACGATCCGCCGCACGGTGGTGTCCGGCAGCGGCCGGTCCTCCAGGGCACGCACCAGCCGGGCCACATCGGGATCGGCCAGCGGCCGCAGCTCCAGCCGGTCCACGGCGGGCAGCCGTATCAACTCCGCCAGCAGCGGCCGCAGCGGATGCCGTCGGTGCAGGTCGTCGGCCCGGTACGAGGCGAGAACCGCCAGCCGGTGCCTGAGGACACCCCGGCCGAGCAGGAACCGCAGCAGATCCCGGGACGACTGGTCGGCCCAGTGCAGATCCTCCAGCACCAGCAGCAACGGGGCGACATCCGCCGCGTCGGCCAGCAGCCCCGCCATCCCCTCGAACAGCCGCAACCGCCCGTCCACGTCCCGCACACCGTCGGACCCGGCCCCCAGCAACCGCTCGACGACAGGGTGTGCGGCCAGAGCGGGCCGGAACCGCTCATCGCCCGCGAGCACCCCCAGCACCTCGGTGAACGGCAGATACGGCAGCCCGACGTCCCCGAGATCCACACAATGCCCGGTGACGACGGTCATCCCGGTTGCGGCGGCCTGTGCGGAAACCTCCTCCAGGACCCGCGTCTTACCGACTCCTGCGTCTCCGGCGACCAGTACCGCCCGCGCTTCCCCACCCCGGGCACGCTCCAGCACGCCACTCAGCCGGGCAAGTTCCAACTCGCGCCCCACAACCGGCGTGACGAATGAACCCTGGGGCACTGAACCAACCTTCTTCTGCCAGGGGGCTCCTAGGCCCGCAACACCTTCGCCCAATCAACCGGCACACGCCCCGCGGGCCCCGGTGTCGGCTGATCCGCGGGATGACTCACAGGCGGAGCCAGTTCGGGCCCGCCCTCGTACAACTCGTTCGCAGAGTAGTCCCAGTACCAGTTCTCCCCGGGCTCGAAGCTCTGCACCAGGGGATGCCCGGTGGCCCGGAAATGCCCCGTCGCGTGCTGCGCGGGCGAACTGTCACAACACCCCACGTGCCCGCACCGCGCGCACCGCCGCAGATGGAACCACCACCCCCCGGCCGCGTCGCACTCCACGCACCCGTTGCCGCTCGGCGGCACGCCCGGGTCGATGCCGTTGTCACCACTGTCGCCACTCATGAAGGCTCCTCCTCGACCGATGTGAGCGGAAGCAGCACCTGGAACCGTGTGTTCCCAGGCTCCGACTCCACCTGGATGCTCCCGTGGTGTTTGTTGACCACGATCCGCCAGGAGATGTCGAGGCCGAGCCCGGTCCCCTCACCCACCGGCTTCGTCGTGAAGAACGGATCGAAGATCCGCCCCCGGTCCTCCGCCGGAATGCCGACACCCGTGTCCCGGAACTCCACCAGCAGCCGGTCGTGGTCCGGAGCCGTCCGCACGGTCAGCGTCCCTTCGCCGCCCGCGCTGTTGATGGCCGACACCGCGTTGTCGATCAGATTCGTCCACACCTGGTTGAGCTCCGCCGGGTACGCCGGGATCCTCGGCAGCGTCCGGTCGTACTCCTTGACGACCTTGATCTCCTTGCCGATCTTGCCCGACAGCATCAGCAGCGTGGAGTCGAGGAGTTCGTGCACATCGGCGTTCTGGAAGGGCGCCCGGTCGAGCTGCGAGTACTGTTTCGCCGCGTCGACGAGATGCGAGATACGGGTGGTCGAGTCGTTGATCTCGTCCATCAGCAGCTCGGTCTCGACGGTGTAGTTGAGCCACCCGATCGCGCTCGGCAGCATCTCCTCGTCGACGGCCGCCGCGACCTGGTCCAGCCAGTCCTCGTCGAGACCGGCCTGCACGAACACCGGCGCGATCCGCCAGCCCTCCGGGATGCCCCGGTCGTCGAGCCAGTCGCTGAGTACGTCCTCCCGGTCGGAGGCCTCCAGCGGGCTCAGCGCGGGCGCCTTGGCGACCCGCTCGGCGGTGCGCTCCTGGATGTCGATGAGGTTCGCCATGACCTCGGGGGAGTAGGACCCCTGCGCGATGACCGCCAGCTTGTGCCGCATCTTGCCGACCCGCTCCCGCAGCGTCGCGGTGGCCCGGACAGCCGCGGCGGCGGGGTTGTTGAGCTCGTGGGTGAGCCCCGCCGACAAGGAGCCCAGCGCCAGCAGCCGTTCGCGCTGGCCGATGGCCCGCTGGGTGCTCTTCGAACCGAAGAACAGCCCCTCCAGCAGATGCACCGCCATCGGGAACCACTCCTGCATGATGTCCGCGAACGTGTCGGCGGGCAGCACGAAGAACCGCGTCGGCTCGGTGACGCGCATGGAGTTGTTGTAGACCTGCCGCACCCGGTCGCCCAGATACGCCTGCATGGACCCGGCGTACACCCCGCGCTGGGAGGTCCGGGTCACCTCCACGTCGTCCCCGCCGACCCGGCGGTACAGCACGACCGTGCCCTCGAGCATCACGTAGAAGCAGGTGGCGGGCTCGCCCTCGGTGTACACGGGGCCGGGCTCGAACCGCTCCACCCGTCCCTCGCCGCACAGCCTGCCGAGCTGCTCGGGCGTGAGCTTCTCGAACAGGAACAGCGCCCCGATCTCCTGCGGGTTGCACGGCAACGACCGCCCGCTCATGACTGCTCCAGATACCGGTGGACGAGCATCACGGCCATGGCTCCCTCTCCGACGGCGGACGCGACGCGCTTGGCGGACTCGGCACGGGCGTCGCCCGCCACGAACACGCCGGGCACGTTCGTCTCCAGGTGGTACGGCGGCCGGTCCAGCTCCCAGTCCTCGGGCGGGCGGCCGTCGGGGGTCAGGTCGGGCCCGGCGAGGATGAAACCGCGCTCGTCCCGCAGCACCGTGCCGTCCAGCCAGTCGGTCAGCGGGGCCGCGCCGATGAACACGAACACCCACTGCGCGTCGACCTGTTCGGTCTGCCCGCTGTCCACGTCCCGCAGGGTGAGCCGTTCCAGGTGGCCGTCGCCGTGCGCCTCCTCGACGACCGTGCGGGCACGGACCTGGATGTTGGGCGACTCCTCGATCTGCTGGATCAGGTAGTGCGACATCGACGCCGACAGCGATTCGCCGCGCACCAGCAGCGTCACCGACTTGGCGCCCCGCGAGAGGTACATCGCAGCCTGCCCGGCGGAGTTGGCGCCGCCCACGATGTAGACGTCCTGCCCCTGGCAGGAGGGGGCCTCCGTCAGGGCCGAGCCGTAGAAGACCCCGCAGCCGGTCAGGTCGTCGCAGCCGGGCGCGGCCAGCTGCCGGTAGGACACGCCGGTCGCCAGGATCACGCTGTGCGCGGCGACCGCCGAGCCGTCGGAGAACCGGACGATCCGGGCGGCGCCGTTGACCTCCAGCGCCGTCACCTCGCGCGCGGTGAGGATCTCGGCGCCGAACTTCGCCGCCTGCCGCCGTGCCCGGTCGGTGAGCTGCGCACCCGACACCCCGTCGGGGAAGCCCAGGTAGTTCTCGATGCGCGAACTCTGCCCCGCCTGGCCGCCGGTCGCCGACCGCTCCACCAGCACGGTCCGCAGCCCCTCGGAGGCACCGTAGACGGCGGCGCCGAGTCCTGCCGGTCCGCCGCCGATCACGACCAGGTCGTAGAAGTCGGCCGTGGGGGTCGTCGCCAGACCGACCCGGGAGGCGAGGTCGACGGCCTCCGGTTCGACCAGGGGCGTCCCGTCCGGCGTGATGACCACCGGCAGCCGCATCGCGTCCGTGCCGGCCGCGGCCAGCAGCCGCCGCCCCTCCGGCTCCTCGGCGGAGTACCAGCGGTACGGCACCTGGTTGCGGGCCAGGAACTCCCGTACGTCCGAGGACCGCGACGACCAGCGGTGCCCCACGACCTTGGTGCTGGGCACCGGCCGGAAGTCGCTGGTCCGCCACGCCTGGAGCAGGTCGTCCACGACCGGGTAGAGCTTCTCCTCGGGCGGGTCCCACGGCTTGAGGAGGTAGTGGTCGAGGTCGACGACGTTGATCGCGTCGATCGCGGCGTTGGTGTCCGCGTACGCCGTCAGCAGCACGCGCCGCGCGCCCGGGTACACGTCCAGGGCCTGTTCGAGGAACTCGATGCCGTTCATCTGCGGCATCCGGTAGTCGGCCAGGATCACCGCCACGAGATCGCCGCGCAGCTTCAGCTCCCGCAGCGCGTCGAGCGCGGACTCGCCCGACTCCGCGCGCACGATCCGGTACGACGCGCCGTACCGCCGCCGCAGATCCCGGGCCACGGCCCGGGAGACTCCCGGGTCGTCGTCCACGGTCATGATGACGGTCCGTGCCGCGTCGGCGGCCTGTGCCATACGTCCCCCACACCGGGCGGTCGACTCACGGCACGGCGTCCCGGGGCGCCGCGCCGGCCTTCGCCCATCGTATGTTCGATCGCCGGGCGGCGCTCCGAAACGGAGATCACCCCGGGCGGTCCGGGACTCGGTGGAGGCGGTGAAGAGGGGTAGTGAAGACTGGACGCACGCAGTGACCGTTTCTCAGGGAGGCAGCCGGATGACAGGCCCGATCACCGCAGGAGTCGACGGATCGCAGGAGAGCCTCGCCGCTCTGTCCTGGGCGGCCCGGGAGGCAGTGCGGCGCGGGCTGGCACTGCGGGTGGTGCACGCCTGGCGGCCCCAGCCGCAGGAGGCGCCCGAGGCGCGGATCGCCGGGGACGCCGACAGCCAGGCGGAATGGGTGCGCGGCGCGGTGAACGAGGCCGTCGGGACCGTCACCGAACGGCACCCGGGCCTCGACGTGACCACCGACATCGTCGAGGGGCCGGCAGTCGACACCCTGCTCGCCGCCGCAGCCGACGCCGAGCTGCTGGTGCTGGGCTCGCGCGGGCACGGGCCGATCGTCGGCTTCCTGCTCGGCTCGGCGGGCCAGCAGGTGATCGCCGGGGCCGCCCGGCCCGTCGTCCTCGTCCGCGCGGGCGACGCACCCTCCGCCGAGGCCGCCGGGCGCGAGATCGTCGTGGGCCAGCAGGGCGACCCGGAGGACAGCGCCGACGCGCTGCGCTTCGCCTTCGAGACGGCGGCCGCGCGCGGAGCGACCGTGCGGGTCGTACGGGCCTGGACCCTGCCGCCCTTGTTCGCCTACAGCCCGGGCTCGCTGAAGCTCCTCGACGAGGCCGGCGGACTGGAGCCGTACGAGAAGAAGAGCCTGGACGAGGCGGTCCGGCCGTGGCGGGAGCGCTTCCCCGGCGTACCGGTGGAGGAACACGTCGAGATGGGCAGCGCCGCCCAGGTCCTGCTGTCGGTGGCCGGTACGGCCCAGCTGATGGTCGTGGGCCGCCGGGCGCACCGTACGGCCGTCGGCGCCCGGATCGGCTCGGTGGCGCACGGCATGCTGCACCACGCGGACTGCCCGGTCGTCGTGGTGCCGTAAGAAGCCCGGCTCACGCCCGACGGCCGCGGCTGCTCATTCCGCGGTCGGCTGCAGCGTCTTGCGGGCCTTGGGCAGGATGTTCTGAATGTAGTCCTCGACCGCGGTGTCGATGCCGATGTCGTGCTGGGCCCGCTCGGACATGTACCAGCGGTGTTCGAGGAGCTGGTGGTAGATCTCCGCCGGGTCCACCGCGCCCCGCAGCTCGGGCGGAACGGCTCGCACGGTCGGCCGGAACACCTCCCGCACCCAGCGGTGGGCGAGGACCTCCGGGCGGGCCCCCAGGGGGTCGCCCGGCGCGTAGTCGTCCTGGGTCGCCATCCAGCTCTCCAGGTCGTTCAGCAGCCGCCGGGCCTGGTTCTCCTCGGTGTCGAGGCCGGTCAGGCGCAGCAGCTGCCGCTGGTGGTGGCCCGCGTCGACGACCTTGGGCACGAAGCTCACGGTGTCACCGTTCGACGCGTGCTCGATCTGCATCTCGGCGACATCGAAGCCGAGTTCGTTCAGGCGGCGGATCCGGCGCTCAATGTAGTGGTATTGGCCGGCCGGATAGACGGAGGTGCGGGTCAGCTCGTCCCACAGCGTGCGGTAGCGGGCACAGATCTCCATGCCGAACTCGATGGGGTCCACGGACGGGTGCAGCGCCCCGGACGCCTCCAGGTCCAGCAGCTCCCCGCTGATGTTCACCCGGGCGAGGTCCAGGTCGTACTCGCGCTGTCCCACGCTGAGCTGCGGATGCAGATCACCGGTCTCGGCGTCCACCAGATACGCGGCGTAGGCACCCGCGTCCCGCCGGAAAAGGGTGTTGGACAGGGAGCAGTCGCCCCAGGCGAACCCGGCCAGGTGCAGCCGCACCAGCAGCACGGCGAGCGCGTCCATCAGCCGGTGCATGGTGGCCGGGCGCATGGTCGTCTCGAACATCGAGCGATACGGCATGGACCCGCCCAGGTGCCGGGTGATCAGGACACTCTCCAGCGGGGTGCCGTCCGCGGTGGTGCGGCCGGTCACCACGGCGAGGGGGTCCACCGACGGGATGCCGAGCCGGTCCAGGTCGCGCAGCATGTCGTACTCGCGCTGCGCGGGCCGCTCGGCCAGTTCCTTGACGGCGATCACCTCGTCGCCGGCCCGGGAGTAGCGCACCACGTGCCGGGAGATGCCGCGCGGCAGGGGCACCAGGTACTCCTCCGGCCACTCCTCCAGGGGAACGTCCCACGGCAGTTCCAGCAGGAGCGCGGGATGCTCCGGGTTGGTCGCGCTGATCTGCAGTGCCATGGGCCGGGTGTCCTTGTCTCGCCGCCGATCGTCACATCAGATTAAAGGGCGCGCTCGCGGGCCCGGTGCGCGGCGTCCCGCACCGGGCCGCGGTGGACCGGACCGTGCCCGGGCAGCAGCAGATCGCCCTCCAGCTCCGCGAGCAGATCCAGGGAGGCCAGGGCACGCCGGCGCTCGTGGTGGAACATGTCCGGCAGCAGTTGAGGCCCCTCGATCCGCGAGGTGGGGTGCCCGCTGACCAGGGCGTCGCCGGAGATCAGCACACCGGTGCCCGGCACGTGGTAGGCGCAGTGCCCGTCGGTGTGGCCCGGGGTGTGCACCGGCACGGGACGGCCCGGCAGGTCGAGGGCACCCGCCGTCGGGAAGGGCGCGGGGGCCGTGACCGGGTTGTGCGTCGTGCCGCCGGAGCGCAGCGCGTGCACCATCCACGGCAGTACGCCCGGCCGCCAGGCGTTGCTCAGCACCGTCCCGACGGACACCTGCTGCAGGAACTCCCGGCGCGCGTGCGGCACTTCGGCCTCGTGCAGGTAGACAGGCGTGCCGTACGTGGCGCGCAGGTGCTCGGCGGAACCCAGGTGGTCGTTGTGCGCATGCGTGATCAGCACGGCGGCGACCGCCTCCGGGGAGCTGCCCACCTCCGCGAGTGAGGCGAGGACCTGCTCCCGGTCCCCGGGGTAGCCGGTGTCGACCAGAGTGACGGCGTCCCCCTCCGTGAGGATCACCCAGTTGGTGTCGGAGCCGTGCACCAGGTAGGTGCCGTCCGCGACTTGCCGTACGTCTGCCCGCATGATCGCCCCGCGTTGTGTGGTCCCAGCCCGATGAGAGAAGGAAAGCAGAACCCGCGACAGGCGGAATCACCGGGTCCGCGATCAACGCACCCGCGCGCCAGGGCGGTTCGGGCGGCCTCAGTGCACGCCGTGCGGGCGGAACTGGACGCTGATGCGCGGCCCCGTCGCCCGCGTGCTCTTGGGGACGGAGTGTTCCCAGGTGCGCTGGCAGGAGCCGCCCATCACGACCAGGTCCCCGTGGCCCAGCGGGCGGCGTACGGTGTCCCGGCCGCCCCGCATCGGGCGCAGCAGCAGATCCCGGGGTGCTCCCACCGACAGGATGGCGACCATCGTGTCCTCGCGGGCGCCGCGTCCGATCCGGTCTCCGTGCCAGGCCACGCTGTCCCGGCCGTCGCGGTAGTAGCAGAGCCCGGCCGTGGTGAACGGCTCGCCCAGTTCGCCGGCGTAGTGGGCGGACAGGGCGTCCCGCGCCTCGTCCAGCACCCGGTGCGGCAGTGGGTCGTCCGCGCCGTAGAAGGCGAGCAGCCGGGGGACGTCGACGACGTGGTCGTACATCGTGCGCCGCTCCGCGCGCCACGGCACCTCGGCGGCCAGCTGTTCAAACAGGTCGTCGGAACCGCTGAGCCACGCCGGCAGGACGTCGAGCCAGGCGCCGAACCCGAGGTGGGTGCGGCTGATCCCGTCGAGAGGACCGAGGCGCAGCTCGTCGGTCTGGTCGAAGAGGGAGCCCTGGAGGTGCATGCGCCCAGCGTACTCCGTAATCGAAAATATGTTCCATGTGAATTGCAGGGTTCATGACGCGAGACTTTCGATACATCGGTGTATCGAATACAGTCCTGTATCGAAAGGGGGCCGACATGGCCGTGGAGGGGACGACGGGGCGGGTGACCAGGCGCCGGGTGCGCACGCGGGCCAACCTCCTGGACGCGGCGTTCTCCGTGTTCGCGGCCAAGGGCTTCGGGCACGTCTCCATCGAGGAGGTCTGCGAGGCCGCCGGCTACAGCCGAGGCGCCTTCTACTCCAACTTCTCCAGCCTCGACGAGCTGTTCTTCGCCCTCTACCGCGAGCGGGCCGACCTGATCGCCGAGCAGGTGTCGGGGGCCCTCGCCCTCGACGGGCCCGGTCTCGACGTGCCGGCCGCCGTGGACCGGGTCACCGACGTGCTGCTCCTCGACCGGGACTGGCTTCTGGTGAAGACGGACTTCCTCGTGCACGCGGCCCGCGACCCGGACGTGGCGCGCAGTCTGCTGGAACACCGCGCGCGGCTGCGGCAGGCGATCGCCGACCGGCTCGCCCGCGCCCGCGGCCACACCGCACTGCCCGCCGTCCTGGGCGACACCGACGGCGCCGCCCGCGCCGTGGTCGCCGCGTACGACGGCGTCACCACGCAACTGCTGCTGGACCGGGACCTCGAGCACGCCCGCGTCTGGCTGAAGCAACTGCTCACGGCCCTGCTGACCGACGGCAGCGGCACCCCCGATCAGAACTGAGGAAGGGAACGGTCGCCATGGATGCCGACGCCATCGTCGTAGGAGCGGGCCTCGCCGGCCTGGTCGCGGCACACGAGCTGACCAGCAGGGGCCGCAGGGTCGCCCTCGTCGACCAGGAGAACTCCGCCAACCTCGGGGGACAGGCCTTCTGGTCCTTCGGCGGGCTGTTCCTCGTCGACTCGCCGCAGCAGCGGCGCCTGGGCATCAAGGACTCCTTCGACCTCGCCTGGAGCGACTGGCGGGGCAGCGCCGGCTTCGACCGGCTGGACGACGAGGACTCCTGGGCCGTGCGCTGGGCGCGCGCCTACGTCGAGTTCGCCGCCGGGGAGAAGCGGTCCTGGCTGGACGGGCACGGCATCACCTTCCTGCCCACCGTCGGCTGGGCCGAGCGCGGCGACCTCACGGCGCACGGGCACGGCAACACCGTGCCCCGCTTCCACATCGCCTGGGGCACCGGCACCGGCGTGGTCGAACCGTTCGTGCGCTACGCCAGGCAGGCCGCGCGCGACGGCCTGCTCACCTTCCACCACCGCCACCGCGTCGACGAACTGGTCGTCGAGAACGGCGCCGCCAGGGGCGTACGCGGCACGGTCCTGGCCGAGGACACCTCACCCCGCGGCGTCGCCTCCAACCGGGACCCGGCCGGCGAGTTCGAACTCACCGCCCAGGCCGTCATCGTCACCAGCGGCGGCATCGGCGCGAACCACGACATCGTCCGCCGCCACTGGCCCGAGCGCCTCGGCACCCCGCCGCAGGAGATGGTCACGGGCGTACCCGCCTACGTCGACGGGCGGATGCTCGACATCAGCGCCCGGGCGGGCGTACGGCTGGTCAACCGCGACCGCATGTGGCACTACACCGAGGGTTTGCGGAACTGGGACCCGATCTGGCCCGGCCACGGCATCCGCATCCTGCCCGGGCCGTCCTCGATGTGGTTCGACGCCCTCGGCCGCCGCCTGCCCGGGCCGTACCTGCCCGGCTACGACACCCTCGGCACCTTGAGGCACCTGCGCACCACCGAGGACATCGCCGGGTACGACCACTCCTGGTTCATCCTCACCCAGAAGATCATCGAGAAGGAGTTCGCGCTGTCGGGCTCCGAGCAGAACCCCGACATCACCGCCAAGGACCGCGCCGGGTTCCTCAAGGAACGCATCCTAGGAAAGGGCGCGCCCGGACCCGTCGACGCGTTCCTGCGCATGGGCGCCGACTTCGTGACCGCGCCCAGCATCGAACAACTGGTCGCGAAGATGAACGACCTCACCGACAAGCCGCTCCTCGACGCGCCCGGGATCAAGCGCCAGATCGAGGCGCGTGACCTGCAGATCGTCAACCCCTACGCCAAGGACGCCCAGATGCAGGGCATCCGCAACGCCCGCCGCTACATCGGCGACCGCCTCGGCCGGGTCGCCACCCCGCACCGCATCCTCGACCCGGCGGCCGGCCCCCTGATCGGCGTCAAGCTGCACGTCCTCACCCGCAAGACCCTCGGCGGCATCCAGACCGATCTCGACTCCCGCGCCCTCGGGGCGGACGGCAAGCCGGTGGAGGGGCTGTACGCGGCGGGCGAGGTCGCCGGATTCGGCGGCGGCGGTGTCCACGGTTACAACGCCCTGGAGGGCACCTTCCTCGGCGGCTGCCTCTTCTCGGGGCGGGCGGCCGGCCGGGCGGCGGCGAAGCAGACCGCCTGACAGGCTCGGGCCCGCCTCCTCAGTCTTCGAGGAGGCGGGCCAGCACCGTCGCGTGGCTCCGTTCCGGCGTCTTGGACGCGGTCAGCAGTGTCACGTCACCCTGGCGGACCAGGTCCCGCACCCGGCCGAGGAGTTCGGCGGCCTCGTCGCCGTCGAGCTCCGCCTCGTACCGCTCGGCGAACTCCTCGTACGAGGCCTCGCCCGCGTGGTACCAGCGGCGCAGCTCCGTCGACGGGGTGAGCGCCTTCGGCCACTCGTCCACCCGGGCCGCGTCCTTCGAGAGTCCGCGCGGCCACAGCCGGTCGACCAGGACGCGCGTCCCGTCGGCCGGCTCGGGCGGATCGTAGACACGGCGGACGCGCACGCTCATGGCCGGCCCCTTCTGTGACGGACGGGTACGGCGCGAGCGTAACCCCGGCCGCGCCGGACGGCCGGTGGAGGGACGTCAGCCGGAGCGGCGCCGGGCCGCCGTGCGCCGCTTCAGCGCACGCCGTTCCGTCTCGCTCGTGCCGCCCCACACACCGATGGACTGGCCCGTGTCCATGGCCCATTGCAGGCACTCGTCCTGGACGGGGCAGCGCCGGCACACCGACTTGGCCTGCTCCGTCTGCAGCAGGGCAGGGCCCGTGGTGCCGATCGGGAAGAAGAGCTCGGGGTCCTCGTGCCGGCAGGCAGCGTGGTCTCGCCAGTTGTCCATCGAAGTCACCTGCATCACAGTAGAAACGTGCCCGTTCGGATGATTACTCCTTTTCGGGTCACCTGTCGATGCCTCGTGAAACAAAATCGCACGGACAACCAGGTCACTGCTCGCGCATGCCCCAGGGCGAGCCGTAGGCCGTCAGCAGGTCCAGGAACGGGCGGGCCGGGAAGGCCTCCGGGCCCCGCACGCCCGTGCCCGACCAGGCGCCGGTGGCGAGGAGTTCGAGCGCGACGACCGGGTTGACGGCGGTCTGCCACACCACGGCCTGACTGCCGTACTCCTTCATGGACCACTGGTTGTCGACCACGTGGTAGAGGTACACCTCGCGCGGCTTGCCGTCCTTGACGCCCCGCACCCAGGTGCCCGCGCACGTCTTGCCGTGCATCCGCTCGCCGAGGGTCGCCGGGTCGGGCAGGCACGCGGCGACCAGGTCCCGGGGCGAGACCGCCACCGGGCCGTCCGGCCCCGGCACGGTCACCGGGTCGGTGCGGTCCAGACCCAGCAAATGCAGCGTCTTCAGCGTCTCGACGAACTCCCGGCCCAGGCCGTACTTGAAGGTGACGCGGCGGGCGTCGACCCAGCGCGGGACGAGCAGCACCTCCTCGTGCTCCACGTTGACGCACTCGACCGGGCCGATCCCCTCGGGGAAGTCGAAGACCTCGAGCTCGCTGAAGGGCTCGGTGGTGAACCAGCCGCGGTCGGTCTCGTAGACGACCGGCGGGTTGAGGCATTCCTCGATGGTGGTCCAGATGCTGAACGAGGGTGCGAAGTCGTAGCCGTCGACGGTCAGGTTCGCGCCGTCGCGGATGCCGATCTCCTCGATCTCGTCGAAGAGTTCGTCGGCGGCGTGGCGCGCGAAGACGTCCGACAGGCCCGGCTCCACCCCCATGCCGACGAGCGCCAGCACCCCCTCCTTCTCCCAGTCGGCTGCCTCGGCGAACTGCTCGTCGCCGAGCTTCACCCCGCACTCCGCGTACGGCAGTTCCTGGTGCGGGTGGGACAGCGACATCGCCATGTCGAGATAGGTGGCGCCCGCGGCGCGGGCCGCGCGGAACAGGGGCATCACGAAGCGGGGGTCGGTGGCGTTGAGCAGGACGTCGCAGCGGTGCCGCGCCAGCAGGCGGGCCACCGCCGCCTCGTCACCGGCGTCCACCCGCTCGGCGGTGAACCGCGCGTCGCCGCCGAGCGCGGCGACCGCCGCCTCGGCCCGGGCCGGGGCGTAGTCGGCCACCACCATCGCCTCGAAGAAGGGTCGCCGGGCCGCGATACGGGTGATCGCGCCGCCCACACCGCCGGCTCCCACGAGCAGTACACGCATAACAGAAACTCCCTCTTCGCGAAGAACGTGACGGGCCCTCGAGGAGATGAAACGCCGCTCTCTGTCTTAAGGTCAATGGCGTTGGCATAAGGCAGCGAGGGAGGGAGCCGTCGTGCCGAAGCCCGTGGTGCCCGAGGAGAAACGCCGCCGGCGCAGGCCCACCAAGAGCGGCACCGTGCTGTCCGAGGAGCTGATCGTCGAGACGGCGCTGCGCATGCTGCACGAACACGGCAGCGCGGGACTGACCGCCCGCAGGCTCGGCCTGGCCCTGGACGCCGACCCGAGCACGCTCTACCGGTACTTCCGGGGCATGGACGACCTGACGCTCGCCATCGGCGACGCGCTGATCGGGCAGGCGCTCGGCGGCTGGGCGCCCACGGGGGAGTGGCGGGCTGACCTGCGGGCCGTCGGGCTGCGCATCCACGCCGCGTACGTGGCGCATCCGCAGGCGGCCGTGCTCACCGCCAGCCGGGTCTCGGGCCGGGCCCACGAACTCGCGGCCGACGAGGCGGTCCTGGACGTCCTGCGCACGGCGGGCTTCCCGCTGCCGGACGCGGTGCGGATCTACCACGCCTTCGTCGACACCACCCTGGCCTTCGCGGCACTCGACGCCGCCTCGCTGGCACTGCCCAGCGCCTCACTGCACGCCGACGAGGAGATGTGGCGCTCGACCTACGCCCGCCTGCCCGCCACCACCCACCCCCGCATCGCGGAAGCGGCACCCCTTCTCGCCACCCGCATGCTGACCAGCGCCTATCCCACGGCCCTGGACATGCTGCTGCACAGCGCGGCGGCGCAGTTGGAGAGCATCGGGGAGTAGGGCGGCACGCCTCAGGTGCGCAGTGCCTCCGCGGCGGTCGCCGTCACCGTCTCCGCGACCTGCGCCAGCGCGGGGGAGTCGAGTTTCCACTGCTGCCAGTACAGGGGAACGTCGACCGTCCGGCCCGGGGCGAGTCCGATGAGCCCGCCGGTGCGCAGCAGGGGGTCCGCCTGGGCCTCGGGCACCAGGCCCCAGCCCAGTCCGGCGGCCACGGCGTCGACGAACCCCTCCGAGGTCGGTACGTAGTGCCGCAGCGCGCTCGCGCCGCTCCGGCCCCGGGTGAGCCGGCGGACGAAGCCGTCCTGGAAGTCGTCCCTGCGATCGAAGGTCACGACGGGCACCTCGGCAAGTACCTGCTCCAGGGGGCCGCCGAGGTGGCGTGCGGCGAAGTCCGGCGCGGCCACCGGGACGTAGCGCATCCGCCCGAGGGACCGCACCGAGCAGCCCGGCACGGCGTCCGGCGACGAGGTCACCGCGGCCATCACCACCCCCTCCCGCAGCAGCGCCGCCGTGTGGTCCTCGTCCTCCCGGCGTAGCTCGAAGTAGAGCCGCAGCTCCTCCGGGACGCGGGTGAGCACCCCGAGGAACCAGGTGGCCAGCGAGTCCGCGTTCACCGCGACCGAGACCCGGGTCGGCTCGCCCGCACCGCTCAGGCCCAGCTCCGCGTACGCGTCGCGCTCCAGCCGCGCCACCTGGCGGGCCAGCCGTACCAGCACCTCGCCCGACTCGGTGGGCCGCACCGGCTTGGTCCGCAGCAGCAGCACCCGCCCCGTGCGCTGCTCCAGCGCCTTCACGCGCTGGCTGATCGCCGACGGCGTCACATGCAGCGCGGCCGCCGCCGCGTCGAAGGTGCCCTCGTCCACGACGGCGAGCAGGGTCTGCACCTGGTCCAGCGGGAGATCCGGCATCATCACATCTGCTAATGATACGTAAGAATCATTAGCTGTACGTGTGGGGCGTCCGTCCGTAGCGTCAAGGTCATGACCAGCACCTTCACCGCCGCAGCCGCGGGATTCGGCACCGGACTGTCCCTCATCGTCGCCATCGGCGCGCAGAATGCCTTCGTCCTGCGCCAGGGGATCCGCCGCGAAGCCGTCCTCGCCGTCGTCGGCATCTGCGCCCTCTCCGACGCCGCCCTCATCGCGCTCGGGGTCGGCGGCGTCGGCGCGGTGGTGGTGGCGTGGCCGGGCGCGCTGACGGTGGTCGGCTGGATCGGCGGCGCGTTCCTGCTCTGCTACGGCGCCCTGGCCGCCCGCCGGGTGTTCCGGCCGGTCGGCGGCGCGCTGCGGGCGGAGGGAGAGGCGGCCGGATCACGCCGCCGGGCCGTGCTCACCTGCCTGGCGATGACCTGGCTCAACCCGCATGTCTACCTCGACACCGTGTTCCTGCTGGGCTCCGTCGCCTCCGACCACGGCCCGCTGCGCTGGACGTTCGGTCTCGGCGCCGTCCTGGCCAGCCTGTGCTGGTTCACCGCCCTCGGCTTCGGCGCCCGGCTGCTCGGCCGTCACCTCGCCAAGCCCGCCGCCTGGCGCGTCATGGACGGCGTGCTCGCCGCGACCATGATCGTGCTCGGTGCCGTGCTCATCGCCGGAAGCTGACACCTCGGCTCCGGGACGCTCCGCGGCTGGTGCGATAGTGATCCCCGGCCGGGTAGATGTAGCGAGCATCCAGGAAGCGGCGAGTGGACACGAGCGAGAGCGGGACGGAAGAGCGGGATCCGGCGCCGGAGGCACCCCGGCGCCACGGCTGGCGGCGCTGGGCCATGGACACCCGCCCCCTGCGCCGCCCCGCCTACCGGCGGCTGTGGGGCTCGACGATCGTCACGGCCGTCGGCAGCCAGCTCACCGCCGTCGCCGTGCCCAAGCAGATCTACGACATCACCGGCTCCTCGGCCTGGGTGGGCGCGGCGAGCCTGGCGGGCCTCGTGCCCCTGATCGTGTTCGCGCTGTGGGGCGGGGCGATCGCCGACAGCATGGACCGGCGCAAGCTCCTGCTGATCACCAACAGCGGCATCGCCGTCACCTCGCTGCTGTTCTGGTTCCAGGCCTTCGCCGGCCTGGAGTCGGTCGCCGCGCTCATGGTGCTGCTCGCGATGCAGCAGGCCTTCTGGGGCCTGAACGCACCGGCCCGCACCGCCTCCATCGCCCGGCTGGTCCCCGAGGACGAACTGCCCGCGGCGGGCGCCCTCGGCTCGACCGTGATGCAGACCGGCCAGGTGGCCGGCCCGCTGCTCGCCGGCGCCCTCATCCCCGTGATCGGCCTGCCCGAGCTCTACCTGATCGACGCCCTGGCGCTGTGCGTCACGGTGTGGGCGGTGTACCGGCTGCCGCCGCTGCCGCCCCTGGCGAGCGCGGGCAAGCGTCGCGCGGGCGTGCGGGAGATCGTCGCCGGATTCCGCTACATCTCCGGGCACACCGTGCTGCTGCTGTCGTTCCTCGCCGACATCGTCGCCATGGTCCTCGGCATGCCGCGCGCCCTGTTCCCGCAACTCGCCGCCCAGACCTACGCGCCCTACGGCGAAGGGCTCGCCCTGGGCCTGCTGTTCGCGGCGATCCCCATCGGCGCCGTGCTCGGCGGACTGTTCTCCGGCACCTTCTCCCGGGCGCGCCGGCACGGCTGGATGGTCATCGGGGCGGTGGTCGCGTGGGGTGCGGCCATCGCGGGCTTCGGGCTGAGCGGCAGTCTGTGGGTCGGGGTGGCGTTCCTCGCCGTGGCCGGGGTGGCCGACATGGTCTCCATGGTCTTCCGGGGAGCGATCCTGCTGTCCGCGGCCACCGACGAGATGCGCGGGCGCATGCAGGGCGTCTTCACCGTCGTCGTGGCGGGCGGCCCGCGCCTCGCCGACGTACTGCACGGCACGGCGGGCTCCGCCTTCGGCCCCCGCACCGCCGTCACGGGCGGCGGCCTGCTGGTCGTCGCCCTGATGCTGGCCCTGGCCGCCGCGGTCCCCGCACTGCGCCGCTACCGCGTCTGATGCCTCACAGGGCTCCTCGCCGGTGCAGTGTGTACTGCTCCATCAGCTTGCCCCGGGTCATCTCCAGCCGGTGTGCGAGCACCTCCGCGACCGATCGCACCAGCAGCAGCCCCAGCTGGGAATCCTCCTCGCACAGCTCCAGTACGGCCGCCGCGTCGAACTCGTAGGCCCGTACGGGACTGAACGCCACCGCGCCGAAGTCCCAGGTGTGCGGTGGGAACAGCCAGGACCAGCCGAGCAGGTCGCCCGCGCCGAGGCTGGCCACGGTCACCCGTTGCAAGGAGTTGACCTCCTGGTCCAGGGAGACCGCACCGGAGCGGATGACCCAGAAGCGGTCGGCCGCGCCGCCCGCCTCGAAGATGCGGGTGTCCTCGGGGAAGGACACCTCACGCGCGAGCGTCATCAGACGCTGCCGCTGGGGCGGAGGCAGGGCGGTCAGGAGTTTGATCGCTTTGGTCATGACGCGGAGCTCCTCGCCGGGCGGTCGACTTCCGGTGCTTTCTCCCTATGCCCATTTCAGCCGCTGGCGGGGCCTCGGGCACCTCGGCGTACGCAACTTTCTCCGGGCTTCCTCCGGGCATGAAAAAGCCCTGGCTGGACGGGGGAGACCAGCCAGGGCCGTTGGCGGTGATGGACGGAGGACCACGGGTTCGACTCCGCCACCACGTATGAATGAACGATAAACCATCTCCGGGCCGTCCGTGCACCCCCGACCGGGTCGGGTGACCCGTTTCACGTCGCGGTCACCGCGCGTGTCCGGCGACGCCCCGGACCGTGTCCAGCTCCGGGGCCGTGGGATCGGGGAGGTGCATGCCCGCCGCCGGCCCGGTCCGTAGATACGCCAGCACCGGTTCGGTAAGGCGCTCACCCGGGAGGACGGCCGGGATACCGGGCGGATACGGCGTGATCAGCTCCGCCGCGACCCTTCCGGCCGCCTCGCCCACCGGCGCGTCCTCGGCCGGGCCGAAGAACGCGTCGCGGGGCGGCACCACCTGCTCCATCCTCAACTCGGCCGGCGACGGCACCTCAACCCGCGGCGCCCGGGGCAGATCCCGCGCCGCACGCGCGAGAACGCGCAGCGCCTCCAGCAACTGCCCGGTCGTCTCCCGGTCGTCGCCATGGGTGATCTGCATGCCGATGCGCCGGTGTCACCAGATGCGCACCCCACGCCTCGTCCCACGATCAGCGGCCGCGTACGCCGGTGGCACACCTCGGCGATCGCCCGGAGGTCCGCGCAACCGCCGTACGGCGTGGGACTCGTGACCCGTGCGCCCCGCGCGTCCGGGTTTGCCCCGAAGGCCCGCTCGAAGTCCTCGGCGGACGGAGGACGGGCCAGTTTCCGCTCGGTGTGGCACCGCGTCGGCCATCAGCTCCTGTGCCCGCCGCAGTACCTGTCCCCGGGTGAGCCGGTCGTCCAGACCGTCCCGTCATCCGAACCGGATGCCCGGCGCGTCCCTCGCAATCGGGCCGCTGTGCGGTACGGGGTACGGGCCCTCCCGGTCAGCCCTCCGTACCGTGCTTGCCCGGTGTCAGGATCTCGTCCAGCACCGTCACCACCGCCTCGTAGGAGATCCCTCGTACGGTCGCGTCCCTGGCCCCCTTCGGGTCGGTCGCGCTCAGTTCCTCGCTCTTGGCATGCCACGAGCGCTCCTCCCGCATCGCGCAGGCCCTCGCGCGACGGATGCGCCGCAGCAGTTCGTCCGAGTCCACCACATCGGTCATGCGTCCCGCCTACCCACGCAACGCTCCGAGATGGCACCGACCGGCGGCCGTTCGGGCGCTTTTCGGCAGGAAGAGGCGGACCGGAGGTTTGCAGGTGCGGGGAGAGGTCAGCCGAAGAGAAGAGACCCGCGGCGCTCGCGAGGTGCGCGCCCCGAACGCCGCGGCAGGCTGAAGGAAGCAGCGGGCACCGTGAGCCCCAGGCGTGCCCGTGCGGGCGGCTGTGAACGCGGGCCGGACCCGGCTTCCCGTCTTCACCGACCAGGGAGCTGCAGGATGTGCGACGAGCACATGATCGAATCCGTATTCGGGCCGCTCGGCGCGGACCGGGCCCGGCCGTACAAACCCGCCGAGGCGCGCCGGGCCGTGGAGCGAGCCGTGGCCGAACGCTGCCGCGCCACGCGCACCCCGTGCGACGCGGACGCCCTGTCCGACGCGCTGCTCGTCGTCTCGGAACTGACGACCAACGCGATCCTGCACGGCGGCGGCGTCACCGACTTCCGGGTCGACGTCGACGGCCCACGTGTGCGACTGTCGGTGAGTGACGGCAGTGACGAACTGCCCGTGACCGCGCCGCCCACCGATGCGCACGGACGGCTGCGGCACGGCGGACACGGCTGGCCCATCGTGTGCCGGCTCTCCCGTGACATCCGCGTCTCGGACCTGCCCGCCGGCGGCAAGTGCATCACCGCCGTCGTGCCCCTCGCCTGAAAACCCGGGTGCCGACTCCCGGGCAGATTGCACAGCAAAGTGGAGTTTGTTCCACCGGGGGCAGGGCAGTCGCAATCTCGTGCTTCGGACCGGAGGCGCGCCAGCGGGAGCGGTATGACTGCCCCGGAGGCCCTCCAGGCGATCCGGGCGGCGACCTTCCCGCGGTAGACCCTGAAATCACCGTTGTCAGGAGCGAATCCGCATGCTCATCGACACGCCCACCAACCGCCCCGACACGCCCGGAACGACCACCACCGCCGGCCGGCGGCGGCACGACGACGCCCCTGACACCGCGGCCCTCTTCACCCGGCTGGCGGAGCTGGAGGAGGGGCCCGAGCGGGAGGCGGTCCGCGACGAGCTCGTCGCGCTCTGGCTGCCCATGGCCCATCGCATCGCCGGCCGCTTCCGCGACCGTGGAGAGTCGCTGGAGGACCTGAAGCAGGTCGCGGCTCTCGGGCTGGTCAAGGCCGTCGACCGGTTCGACCCGAGCCGGGGAGCCTTCGAGAGCTACGCCGTCCCCACCATCACCGGCGAGGTCAAGCGGCACTTCCGGGACCGGATGTGGGCCCTGCGGGTCCCCCGCCGGGTGCAGGAACTGCGCAACAAGGTGCGGGTGGCCCGCCGTGAACTGACCCAGAACCCGGGCAGCCCCGAGCCCTCCGTGGCGGACCTCGCCGCCCACACCGGCCTCACCGAGGAAGAGGTCGGCGCGGGGCTCGAAGCCCTGGAGAGCTTCAGCACCCTGTCGCTGGACGCCGAACTCTCGGCTGACGACGACGGCTACAGCCTCGCGGACACCCTCGGCGCGGCGGACGCCTCCTACGACGTCGTGGTCGACCGCGAGTCCGCCAAGGAAGGCCTGCGCCGCCTGCCGGAGCGCGAACGGGCCATTCTCTACATGCGTTTCTTCGAGGACATGACGCAGAGCCGCATCGCCGACCACCTCGGCATCTCCCAGATGCACGTCTCCCGCCTCATCAGCCGCAGTTGCGCCAGGGTGCGCGACGAGGCCATGGGGCAGCGGACGGGCGCCCGGGACAGCGGCGGCACCTCCGTGACGGCCTGACCCCCCGACCCACGAGGAGAGAAAAATACATGCTGAGACCCCATCCCGCCGTTCTGCGCCGCCTCGTCGACGAGTACGAGGCACTGTCCTCGACCGCAGGGGCCGCAGGGGCCGCAGGCGCACCGGCGGAGGCCGGTCAGCGGGCCCGCGACCTGGCGTACACGCTGTGCGTGTCCACCGGAACCCGTGACATCGGGCGCGCCCTGGAGGTCGCACACCAGTGGCTCGCGACCGCACCCGCACCGGCCCGGGAGACCGCTGCCCTGGCCACCTGACCACGGGCCGCACAGGGGCCCGGCCGACGGCATCAGCCGCGGCCGGGCCCCTTCGCGTACCGCGAGGGCCGGGCCCTCCGGGTGGCCAGGCCGGAATGCGCCGGCCCGGCGGCCGGCCGGGTGTGTGGCCGCCGGACCGGGGCATCCGGAACGCCGGGAGGTCGACATGAACACGAGTGCGCTGGCACAGACCGGACGGTTCCGGGCCCGACGGGTGGCACGGGGTTCGGTGACGGAGGGGGCGGCACGGGCGGGACTCGCCGCCCGGGGCGTGATCTATCTGCTCGTGGGCGCGCTGGCGCTGCAGATCGCCTTCGGCGACACCAAGGAGCAGGCCGACCGCGGGGGAGCCCTGGCGGCGATCTCGCAGAAGCCGTTCGGAGCGGTGCTGCTCTGGGCCCTGGGCATCGGGCTCGTCGGCATGGCCCTGTGGCGGCTGTCCGAGGTGTTCTTCGGCTCCGTCGGCCAGGACGGCCGCAGCGCCCGCAAGCGGCTGATGGCGGGAGTCCGCTTCGCGTTCTACGTCTTCGTCGCCTACTCCGTGCTGTCGTTCGCGGCCAGCCGCGATCAGAGCGGCGGCGGCTCCAGCGACCGGCAGTCCCGGGACGCCACCGCCAGGGCACTGGAGCTGCCGGGCGGGCAGTGGCTGGTCGGCGCGGCCGGGATCGCGATCGTCGCCGCGGGCGGGTGGATCGGCGTACGGGCGGTCCTGCGCAAGTACCACGACAAGTTCCGGCTCGGGCAGATGGGCCCCCGCACCCGGCGGCTCGTGGACGTCACGGGCGTGGCGGGCGGGGCCGCCCGGGGGCTGGTGTTCGCCGTGGCCGGTGTCTTCGCCGTGCGCGCCGCGATCGACTACGAGCCCGACAAGGCCAAGGGCCTGGACGACACCCTGCGCACCTTCGCCGACACCCCGCTCGGCCCCTGGCTGCTGGTCTGCGTCGCGGCCGGACTCGTGCTGTTCGGGGTGTTCTCGTTCGCCATGGCCCGCTGGCGACGCGTCTGAGGCGCGTCGTACGGGGAACACGAAGCCAATGAGCGATTCCGAGATTCCGCATGGCGACGACCGGCCCGTGGACATGTACCTGGACCTCCTGCGCATCCGGATGGACACCGAGGACTACCGCCTCCTCATGCGTGTGGTGGAACCGGTCCTCGAGGCGATCGACGAGGAGCGCCTGTCCAGCCTCGACTTCGCGCTCGACTCAGGGGCCGGCGACGAACTGCCCCAAGAGGTGCGTGACGAGGTGGCCCTCGTCATCGCCACCGCCGTCACCGGCCGCCTGGACAACGAGGTGGTCGAACTCGACGTCGACGAGGCCGGCCCGGTCAGGATCGTCACGGACGCGACCACCGCGTCCGACCCCGACCGCCTCGGCGAGATAGCCGACTACATCAAGGAACGGCACAAGCAGACCGAGGAGCTCCGGGGCATCGCCGAGGTGAGCGGACTGCCCACGGACTTCTGAGCGGTACCCGGCTCAGCCCCGGGGTTCCGCTACCGGCACGCCGAGCGGCCGGGCCAGGCCCACCACGGCCTCGTCCAGCCGCTCCAGGTGCCGCAGCACGCGGTCGGTGATCCGGCCGTAGCGCGGGGTGCCGGCGTCGGACCCCAGCAGCGAGGCGATGCTCGGTCCGGTCTCCACCCGGGCCCCGGTGTGCTCGTCCTCGACCCGGGCCGCGATGGTCCCGATGTTGCGCACGGTCCGCGCCGCGGCCCCGCGCAACCGCGGGTCCGCCGCGATCGAGGGATGCGTGGGCAGCAGCTCGGCGGTGGCCGCCAGCGTCCGCGCGTGGTAAGCGCACGTCTCCAGCAGTGCCACCACGTACCGGGCGGTGTGGCGCCGGGCCCGCAGCGGCGTGACCGGATGGGTCAGCGGCTGCGTGGCCGCCCGCAGATCGGCCAGCGCCTGGTCCAGGTCCCGTGCCTTGTCCAGCAGCTCGTCCGCGGGCCCGCCGCTGAGCTGCCCGACCGCGGCCTCGGTGACGTCGGCGAGCCGCTCGAGCACGGTGCCGAGCAACTCGTTCGTACGGCGGTCGGTCCGCACCGGCAGGACCAGCGCCGCCGCCACCACGCCGCAGGCCGCACCGAGGGCGGTCTCCTCCACCCGCAGCAAGAGCACCTCGAGGCTGTAGGTGTGCAGCAGGGTGTACAGCAGCCCCAGCATCGCCGTGACGAAGAACGACATCAGCGTGTACGACAACGGCGCCGAGTAGAACATCGCGAAGATCAGCACCAGCACCAGCGCGAACGCCGTCCAGGTGTGCTGCCCGACCAGGCCCGCCAGGACGATTCCGGCCACGACGCCGAACACCGTGCCGAGCAGCCGCCGGTAGCCCTTGACGAGGATCTCGCCCGTCGAGGCGGTGTTCAGAAAGACGATCCAGCAGGTCAGCACCGCCCAGTACCAGCGCTGTGTGGACAGCAGCTCGCCGCCCACGATGGCCAGCGTCGAGCCGACCGCGACCTGAACGGCGGCACGCGTGGTGGGCCGCCGCAGACCCGTCTCCTCCTCCGTGGCCGGCTCCTCGCCGCCGCCGTCGATCGCGGCGTCCTCGGCGTCCAGCTCCTCGCGGGAGCGGGCCGTGGCAGGGGTGTCGTCCGATTCGTCCTGCGGGCCGTCCAGCGCGATCCGCAGACCCATCACCGCGCGGGCCGACTCGCCGATGCCCCGGAAGACGTCCTGCACGGCGGCGGGCGCGGCCGGCAGGTTCTCCTCGTCCCGGTAGCCGAGCAGCCGGTTGCGCAGGTGGGCCAGCGCGGTGCCGGTGTCGCCGCTCCCGGCCCGCAGCACGAGGGTGTGCAGCGCCTGGAGATCCCGGCGGAGCGTGGCGGTGGCCTCGTCCGGCACCGCGGGCGCGCTCAGCGACGGAGCGGGCGCGCCCGGCAGGTGCAGGGTGAGCGTGTCGGCACGCTCGGCGCTGCGGGCGGTCAGCAACAGCAGACCGAGCCGCTCGGCGGCGATCTCCGCGTCCGCGACCCTGCGCTGCACGAGCCGCGCCACCGACTCGTCCGAGGTGCCGTCGTCCAGCTGCGCCTGGATCATCATCGCCGTCTCGTGCAGCCGCGCGGTGCCCTCGCGCACGGCTTCCAGGGCCTTGTCCACGTCCTCCCCGTCGGCGTCGAGGAGGTCGAGCTGCGCGGCCACCAGCTGGGCCAGCCGGGCGCGGAACGCCAGTCGCAGCCGCATCAGGACGCCCGTGGGCGTCGCGGGCACCACCGCGAAGCGCAGCACGGCACTGCAGCAGAAGGCCACAGCAATGACGCCGCACAGCGCGGGCAGCGAGGAGACGGTGACGCCGACGAACAGGGACAGGAAGTAGACCTGGAAGCCGATCAGCCCCAGCGCGGTGCCGCGGTCGCCGAACCGGCGGCCGTAGACCGCGCAGAAGATCAGGACGACGAAGAAGATGTCACCGACGTAGACACGCGCGTTGAGCGCCGCGCTCAGGGACACGGAGGCCAGCGCCACCGGCAGGCCCAGCGCCAGCGTCACGGCCTGGGGTCCGAGCTGCTTCTCCCGGATGGCGAAGGTGGCGACCATCGCCGCCATGGCCCCCGCCACCAGCTGGTGCACATCGGCCCCGAACAGGCTGAGCACGGCCAGGGTGAGCGCGATGGCGCCGACCGTGCGCAACCCGGCCGTCAGGCGCAGCAGTCCGGGGTCGTTCGCCGCGATCCGGTCCCGCAGTCCTGTCCACACCGACCGTCCCGCTGCCCTCACGCCGCCGCACTCTCTCCCGACCCACACCAAGATCCGTGTCTCAGCATGTCATGCCGGAATCGGAAGCTCCCCTTCGACCCTGTCCCGTCCCGGCCTAGTCCCGCCGGCCGGTCCCCTCGATGTGCTCCCGCACCTGTTCCGGCGTCAGATAGGCGTCGGTGTACTCGAAGTCCTTCAGCCGGGCGGCCCTGCGGGTCTGGAAGCCGGTCCGTACGAAGTCGTCGCCGGCGACCGCGTTGAGCAGCCAGTTCGTCATCACCCGGGTCTTGGCCACGTTGGTGCGCAGCGCGGACCAGTGGTAGCCGCGGGCGACGGCCTGGGCGGGCAGGCCGCGCAGTTCGATGCCCAGCGGCTTGGAGACCGCGTCGGTGCCGCCGAGGTCGACGACGAGCCCGAGATCCTTGTGGACGTACGGCTGCAGCGCCTGCCCCCGCAGCGTCGCGATGACGTTGTCGGCGACATGCCTGCCCTGCCGCAGGGCGTGCTGCGCGGTGGGCGGGCACATGGCGCCGTCGTCGCCCTTGGCCAGGTCGGGCACCGCGGCCGAGTCACCGAGCGCGAACACCCCGTCGTCGCCCGGCAGGTTCATCTCGGGGGCGACCGCGAGCCGTCCCTTGACCGTCTCGGCGCCGAGCGTGGCGATGAGCGGGCTGGCGACGACCCCGGCGGTCCAGATCAGCGTGCGGGTCGGGATCACCCGCCCGTCGGTGAAGGTGACCTCCTCGGGGCCCGCCTTCGCGATGGAGACGCCCAGGGAGATCTCGATGCCCCGCCGCCGCAGGATCTCCTGCGCGCTGCTGCCGAGCTTCTCGCCGAGCTCCGGCATCAGCTTCGGCGCGATGTCGATCAGATGCCACTTGATCAGCCCCGGGTCCAGCCGCGGGTAGCGCTTCACGGCGGCATGCGTCAGGCGCTGCAGACACGCCGCGGTCTCGGTGCCCGCGTAGCCGCCGCCGACCACCACGAACTGCAGCCGCGAGGCCCGCTCGTCCGGGTCCTGGCTCGCGTCGGCCAGATCCAGCTGCGAGATGACGTGGTCACGGACGTAGGCCGCCTCGGCGAGCGTCTTCATCCCGAACGCGTGCTCCGTCAGACCGGGGATGTCGAAGGTACGGGTGATGCTGCCGGGGGCCAGCACGATGTAGTCGTACGGCTCGTTGACGATCTGGTCGGTGATGGTGCGGATGACGCAGACCTTGGACTTCAGATCGACGCCGATGGCCCCGCCCGGAATGATCCGCGTGCGGTACTTCTTGCTGCGGCGCAGGGAGACGGCGATCGACTGCGGCGTCAGCACGCCGGAGGCGACCTGGGGGAGCAGCGGCAGGTAGAGCTGGTAGGCGAACGGCGTCACCAGCGTGACGTCGGCCTCGTCCGGGGAGAGTTTCCGTTCCAGACGGCGGACGCACTCCACACCGGCGAAGCCTGCGCCAACCACCAGGATCCTGGGTCGTGTCACGGTGTTCATCCCTTTCTGCGGCTCCAGGCGGTCTGCCTCGAACGCCTTCCGACTGCCCCTGGATCGCCGGTTCGCACCCCTTCGATCCCACCCCGTGTCCGGCGGGTACGCCAGTCGGACACGGCAGGCAGACCAACGCGTCGATCACCACCATGCCCGCCCCGTGGCCGAAAAGCACCAGGCGGGAGTGAAGAACGCGTGCAAGGCACGGCCGACCGGACGTCGGCCGGACCGCGCCGTCAGGACGTGGCGTCCCCTTGGAGATGACACAGCAACAGACACACGTCGTCGTCGCGCTCGGAATCGCTCAGCAGCGGAGGCAGGAGCCGGTCCGCCGAGCCCTCCAGATCCGCGTCCAGCTCCGCGGAACGGAACCCGCCGAGCGCCGCGGCCAGCCGCTCGATACCCGGGTCTATGCCCTGCGCGCGCCGCTCGACCAGCCCGTCCGTGTACAGCGCGAGCGTCGAGCCGGGCTCCACGTGCTCCGTGTGGTCGGCGATCTCCTGGGTGAGCGGGATGCCGAGCATGGCGCCGGGTTTGGCGTCCAGCGTGCGCACCGTCCCGTCGGGCAGCCGCAGCACCGGCGGTGGATGCCCCGCGGCGGCCCAGGTCAGGGTGGGCTCGTCCGGGTGGAAGCGGGCGATGACGGCGGTGGCGTACAGATCGGGCTGCAGATGGTGCAGGAACCGGTGCAGCCGGGTCAGCAGCCGGCCCGGGCTGTCGCCGTCCACGGCGTACGCCCGCAGCGCGGTGCGCAGCTGGCTCATCATGACCGCCGCGTGCAGTCCGTGCCCGGTCACATCGCCGATGACGGTGATCAGCCCGCCGTCCCGCTGGCGGAACGCGTCGTACCAGTCACCGCCGATGTTCATCCCGTGCGTGGCGGGCAGGTACCGCGCGGCCAGGCTCAGACCCGGCGTCGTCGGCAGATCCGTGAGCAGGGCGCGCTGCAGCGTCTCGGCGATGTCGCGGTTGTGCTCGAACCGCCGGGCGTTGTCGATCGCGATGCTGGCCCGCCGGGTCAGCTCGATCAGCATCACCGCGTCGTCCGGGTCCCAGCGCGCACCGGGCGGCGACAGGGTCAGGACTCCCAGCGGCGCCCGACGCGTCGGCAGCGGGACACACAGCAGCGGCCGCCCGGGATCCAGCGCCGACGGCGGCTGGTCCTCGACGCCGGGCAGGCCCCCGGGATGGTCGGCGGCGTACTGGGGCCGGCCGGTCCGGGCCGCGACCACGGCGGCGGCCGGACGCGGCGCCGCATCGTGCCGGTCGTCCTCGTGGTCGAACAGCCAGATGTCGACGCTGCGCGCATACTCCGGCACCAGCAGGTCCGGCAGCCGGCGCACGATCTCCTCGTGGTTGAGCGAAGCCGTCAGCACGGCACTCGCGTCCGCGAGGAACGTCAGCCTGCGGCGGGCGCTCTCGGCCTCGTTGCGTGCGCTGCGCTCGGCGGCGAAGGCCTCGCGCTGGGCCCGCCCGGCCGCGTCCAGCTCCGCGTGCAGCGCCAGGACGCCCTGGTTCGTCTGGTGCAGCTCCTCACGGTGGAAGGAGACCAGGTCCTCCTGCTCGGTGAGCTTGTCCAGCACCACGGCCGTGTCCTCGTCGGCACCGAGCAGCGCCTCCGCGAGCGCGGCCGGGTCGTCCCCGACGGCGCCGCTCTCCCCGGCCCGGGCCGCCTCGGGGCAGGGGACCGTGACCTCCCACGGCGGCTCCCCGGCCGCGGCGGACGCCTCCGGCGACGGTGTCACCACGGCGTGCAGCAGCCCCTCCTCGGCGGGGGAGCCTGCCAGATCCATGGTCAGCAGCCATGTGCCGCCCTTGGTGAGGCACTGGCGCAACTGGGCGCTGAGGGCGGCGGCCAGTCTCGTCCGTTCGACGGTGGGCACACCGTACGCGGCGGCCAGGCGCGCGAGGGCGATGCGGGCGCGTGCCGCATCGGTGACGGTGGTGATCTGCCAAGTGCGCATCATGGGCGGTCCGGCGGGGTCGGAGTCAGCACGGCCACGGCGGTGTCGTCCCGCACCGGCCGGGCGGGACTGCTCGCGTCACGTATCGTCACGGCGGCCGTCACGGCCGGGTCGGCCAGGGACGGACCGGCCTCGGACGGCGGCGTCCAGCGGCTGGGCAGGCCGTCGGTGTGCAGGATCAGCAGCCGGTCGTCCGCCCACTCGGCCTCCTCCTCGCGGAGGGTGCCGGGCCGGTGGACACCGACTATGCCGGGCCGCGACAGCAGGTGGCGCCAGGTGCCGCCCGTACGCAGCCGGGCCCCCACGTTCCCGATGCCGGCGAACCGCAGCCGCCCGGCCCGCAGGTCGAGCTGGGCCAGGGCGACGGCCGCGCCCCGGGTGCCCTTCAGCGCGTCGTGCAGTTGCCGCAGCACCTCGGCGGGGGAGAGATGGGCCCAGCGGTGCAGCGCCGCGACCGCGACGGACGAGGCACGAGCGGCCTCCGGACCGTGCCCCAGACCGTCCGCCAGCATCAGCGTCACCCGTTCCCCGGCCCGCACCCACGCCCAGGCGTCGCCCGAGCACTCGGCTCCCGCGTAGGGGATGTTCACGCCTCCGGCCCGCACAGCGGCGAGGGGCGCGGGGCCGAGGTCCGACGATCCGGGCTGCCCTTCCTGCCCCGGCGCACCGGAGACCGGCCGGGGCCGGGGCTGGTTCCCGGCCCGCCCGGCGAAGCCCGGGCCGCCGGCCACCGTCGGGTGCCCCGTCAGGCCGCCGCACGCCATGACTCCGCCCGGCCGGCGACCGCCTTCCGAGGCACCTCCCGGCACACCCTCAGGCCGTAGCCCGCCGCCGGAAACCCCGTCGCCGGACCACCCCGGCACGGAGCCCACCGGCAGGCCGGCCCCGGGCATGTCACCCCAGCTCCCCGAGACCCCGTCCGCCCACACGCGCACGGCCGGCCCGGCCGGCGTGCCGTCGCCGCGCGGGGTGGTGCCCATGCGGGCCACCGCGACCGTGCCGTGGCCGGACGCGCTGTGCAGGCCGAAGTCGTCGGCGAGACGCAGACACGTGCCGAGGCCCGCGCCGAGCGAGCGGGTCGTGGAGAAACCGTCGCGCATCGCCGCGGGCACGTCGGCGATGCCCGGGCCGTGGTCGAGCGCGGCGATCTGCACCACCCGGGAATCCTCCCGCCCCTCCCGCGGCACGGGCGGCGCCACGAGGTCGATGAGCACCTGACCGCCCTCGGCGTGCTTGAGCAGATTCGTGGCGAGCTCGGTCGCGACCAGCGCCGCGGCCGCGGTGCGCCGCTCGTCGAGACCGGCCATCGCGGCCGCGCCCTCCGCGGCGACCCGCGCGTCGCGCACCCGCGTCGAGTCCCGTACCGGGATGTCCCACACGCGCGGCATCAGGCCTCCTCGCGCGGACGCGGCGGGTGGGCGGCCCAGCAGGTCACCCGCACGGTGGTGCCGTTGCCCGGCGTGCTGTCGATGTGGAAGTCGTGCACCAGGCGCCGCGCGCCGCTCAAGCCCATCCCCAGCCCGCCGCCGGAGGTGTAGCCGTCGCTGAGCGCCTGGTCCAGGTCGGAGATGCCCGGCCCCTCGTCGGTGAAGGCCAGCCGCAGGCCCTGCGCACCAGCGCTGCTGACCCGCGTCACCTCCATCTGCCCGCCACCGCCGTGCACGAGGGTGTTGCGGGCCAGCTCGCTGGCCGCGGTGACCAGCTTGGTCTGCGCCACCAGGCCGAAGCCGAGCAGGGCCGCGGCCTGCCGCACATGCTGTCGCACCCACACCAGGTCCAGGTCCGACCGGATGGGCAGGCAGGCCTCCACGCCCGCGGCGGTGTGCATCACGCACTCTCCTGACGCGGGCCGCCGGGACGGGTCACCGGGCTCTGCCCCGCGAGGAGCTCCAGGCCCGCCTCGGCGCTGAGCGCGGTGCGCAGCCCCGGCAGCGTCAGTCCCAGTTCCACCAGGGTGATGGCGACCGCCGGGCGCATGCCGGCCACCACGGTCCGCGCGGCCAGCAGCTTGGCCTGCGCGGCGATCTCGGCCAGCACCCGGCCGAGGAAGGAGTCGACGATCTCCACGCCGGAGATGTCGATGAGGACACCGCGCACCCCGGTACGGGAGATCGTCTCCGCGAGGTCCTGCTGAAGCTGCTGCGCCGTGCTGTCGTGCAGGTCCCCCTGGAGCGTGACCAGGAGGACGTCGCCGAGCCGCAGGACCGGCACATGGCCCGGCACGGGACGGAGGTAGGGGTCGCTCACCGCTGTCCCGCACCCGCGTTCACGATGTCGGCGCCGAGCTGGTGCAGCGCGTATCCCAGAGCGTCGGCGAGGTTCGCGCGGGTGATCACGTCCAGGTCCAGGCCGAGGTGGACGATGGTCTGCGCGATGGCGGGACGGATGCCGGAGACGATGCACTCGGCGCCCATCAGCCGCGCGGCGGCGACCGTCTTCATCAGGTGCTGCGCCACCAGCGAGTCGACCGTGGGCACGCCGGTGATGTCCAGGATCGCGAACCGGGCGTGCTGGTCGACGACGGCGTCCAGCAGCGTCTCCATGACCACCTGGCTGCGGGCGCTGTCGAGCGTCCCGATCAGCGGCACTGCCACGATGCCGTCCCACAGCCGGATGACGGGCGTGGCCACCTCCATCAGCTGCAGCCGCTGCCGGTCGCTGAGCGCCTCCCACTCGCTCAGCGCCGTCTGCATGGCCACCAGCCGCAGGGTGCCCATCAGGACGGTGAACGCCGTCGAACACGCCCGCAGGTGCTCGGGCGGCGCCTGTTCCAGGTCGGCGGCCAGCAGGTTCTCGACGGGCGGCCGCAGGGCGGCGAGCTCGCTGGACACCTGGGTGTTGGACAGCCCGGCACGGGAGCGGGCCGCGCCCATCCGGGCCAGCTGCTCCCGCACCCCGCTGAACCCCGCGGCGTCCGGGTCCTCCACCTGGTCCGAGTCGGCCACCTGGGCCAGCGCGTCCACGACGGCCTTGCCCGCCTCCACCGCCTCGTCGCGCGAGACGGTGAACACGGTGCGGAACAGGGGCTCGTCCGCCCACCGCTGGGCGATCTGCTCACGCCGGCGGTGCAGGAAGTCCCTGACCTCCTGGGTGGGCGTGGCGAGCTGTCCGTCCGCTTCGTGCTCCGGCACCTGGTTCTCTCCTCATCCGCGTTGCGTCGACCGAGCCCGCTTCGGAAACGAGAACGGCGTGGTGACACTTGCCGGGCGACAACTCTAACCATGCCCCGACCTCGTACGACACCTGCTCCGGCGCGGGCGGACCGGTTCAGGGAAACGGCGGTTGGTCACCGCCGGCGGCCGGTGCCGTGCAGGAGGGGACGCGGGTCGTCAGACGCCCGCTCCCTCCGGCTCCTCGGGGGTGTCCGGCCCCTCGTCGGCACGGGCCAGGGCCTCGTCCACGCTCTCCGATATCGGCACCGTGATGCTGACGCCCGTCAGGTCGAGGATGCGGCGTACGGCGGACGTCGGGCTGATGACGTGCACGCTGCCGGCGGTCTTACGGGTCTCCTGGTACACGCGGAGGATGATGTTCATCCCCGACGAGTCCATGAAGGGGACGGACGACAGGTCGAGCAGGAAGTGCCGTCGGCCGTGGTGGAGTTGGTTGGCCAGATGGGCCTGGAACTCGGTCGCGGTGTCGACGTCCAGGTAGCCGTCGACCGTGATCAGGGCCACATCCTCACGGGGCAGCTCGACTTCCACGGACAGCGGGTTCTGGGCGAGGGGCACGGATACCTCCAACAAGTGCTGCGGCCTGGTCTGGTCACCTCTCAGGGATGACCGCGGTACGGGGCGATGCCGGTCGTGGGGTGGGCTCGAATGCCGTGTGTCATGTGCCTCCCTTCGCCACCGGGCTCCGTTTTCACCGCGCCCCCGCGATTACCCCGGAAACCGGCCTCCATTCCTTCTGCCCCGAACCTCTCCGAGACCCGCCGCTCCGCTTCGTACGGTGGCAGGGGTGTGCGCCGAATGCGCGTGCGGCAGGAGGGTAATTGCTGCTGTGGAGCCGGGTGGGCGGGATACGTCCGCCGGGGCCTCCGCTATCCGCACACCGCGAAGGAGGATGGAGCAGCGTGGCCATCGACAGAATCTGGTCGTACGCGCCGGACAGCGGTCACGTCGAGGGGCGGGACCTGACCGGGTTCACCGTCGCCGCGACCGACGGCACGATCGGGCACCTGGACCGCGAGGCCGCCCCGCACGGCATGCGGCACCTGATCGTCGACACCGGAGTCTGGGTGTTCGGCCGCAGCGTGCTGGTGCCGGCCGGGGTCGTCGTCGGCATCGACACACAGGCCCGGAAGATCACACTGGCCTGCACCAGGGGAGACGCCAAGGAGGCCCCCCGCTTCCAGACGGACAGCGAGACCAGGGACCGGGAGTACCTGACGGCCGTGGGCGACTACTACGAGCGGCTGCCGCCACGCGAGACGGCCTCGGCCTGAGTCGGTCACGGGCGCTCCGCGCCCGTGACGCTCCCGGCTCACCAGGGCAGGAAGACGTGCACGTCCTTGCCGCCCTCGTCGGCCACCACGCTGACCTGGTCGCACAGGGTGTGGATCAGATGCCAGCCGATCCCGCCGCCACCGCTGCGCGGGTCGAAGGGCCGCGGGGCGGGCTCCGTGCTGCTGGAGTCGTGCAGCACCACGTGCACCCCGTCGAAGGTCCGGCGCATCCGCAGCGCGAACGGGCCCGGGGCGTACTGGACCGCGTTGGCGGCCAGCTCCGTCACCACGAGCAGGATGTCGTCCCAGTACTCGGGGGCAGAGGGCGGCGAGGATCGTGCCAGGTCACGCAAGAAGCCCTCCGCGGCCAGCCGCGCACCGGTCACGTCGTGCGGCTCGCCCACGAAGCTGTTCGTGCGGCTCGGGATGTCCTCGGAGGTCAGTGCGTCGTCCCCACGCGGCTCGGTTGACATATCGCCTTTCCGGCCCGGTCGTCAGCAAGGGCTGTCGTCAGGGCTGTCGTCCTCTCTCTTGCGTCGCCACTGTCGTGTTCCCGTGCCGGCGCGGACTACGCGTCCGGTCCGTGTTCATCGGAACACGTTGTCCGAGTCGTCCCAGTGCGACGGGTCCTCCGCAGTGCCCGTCCGCCCGGGACGCCTGCGCGATTCGTACATCGCGTCGATCTCGGCCGCGCAGTGCCGCACGATCTCGTCCCGGCGTAGTTTCATCGACGGCGTCAGCAGCCCGTTGGTCACGTCGAACGGTTCCGGCAGGACCCGGAACACCCGGATCGACTCCGACCGCGACACGGCACTGTTGGCCGCTGCCACGGCCCGCGCGACCTCCTCCCGCAGCGCGTTCTCCTCCCGCGCCTCCCGCATCTCGCCCTGCAGCGCCAGCGCCGCCCGCCAGTGCGCCAGGAACTCCGGATCCAGCGTGATCAGGGCGCCGACACAGGGCCGGTTGTCGCCCACCACCACCGCCTGATGGATGAGCGGGTGCATCCGCAGCCGCTGTTCCAGGGAGGCCGGGGCGACGCTCTTGCCGCTGCTCGTGATGATGATGTCCTTCTTGCGGCCGGTGATCGTCAGATAGCCGTCCGAGTCCAGGCGCCCGAGGTCACCGGTGGCCAGCCAGCCGCCGCGGAGCGCGGCCCGGGTGCCGGCGTCGTCACCCACGTACCCCTGGAACACCGACGGGCCGCGCACCAGGATCTCGCCGTCGTCGGCGACCTCGATCTCCGTGCCGGGCAGCGCCTGCCCCACGGTTCCGGACTTCTCCCGGCCCAGCGGCTGCATCGTGACCCCGCCGCTGGTCTCCGTCAGGCCGTACCCGTCGTTCACGTAGATGCCGATGCCCTCGTAGAAGAGGGACAGGTCGCGGCTGAGGGGAGAACCGCCGGACGTCGCCCGCCGTACCCGGCCGCCCAGCGCGGCCCGCAGCCTGCGGTACACCGTGCGGTCGTACAGGGCGTGCTGCAGCCGCAGATCGAAACCGGGTCCGCGGCCCCGGCCCAGCCGCTGGCGTTCGAGGGCCGCGGCGAAGTCCCGCGCCGTCCCGGCGGCCCGCTCGAACAGCCCGCCGTGGCCCTCCTGCTGCGCCGTGCGCAGGAAGTTCTTGTAGATCTTCTCGAAGACCGACGGAACCGCGTAGAAGTACGTGGGCCGGAAGGAGCGCAGCGCCGAGAACAGCGCGTCCCCGCCGAGGTCGGCCTGGTGCCCCATCAGCAGGCCGCCGCGCACGCACAGGCCCTGGATCATGAGCCCGTACACATGGGAGAAGGGCAGGAACGCCAGCACGGAGCCCTGCTCCCCGCGGCCTGCCGCCGTCCGGCCCCAGCCGGCCAGCAGTGTGTCGCAGGGCCCGGCCAGGTTGCGATGGCTGAGGGCGCAGCCCAGGGCATGGCCGGTCGTGCCGGAGGTGTAGGCGATGACGGCCGTGGAGTCCGGCAGCACGATGCGGCGCATCGAGTCGACCGTGGCGAGCGGCACGGACTCCCCGCGCACCGCCAGCTGCTCCAGCGCCCCGGCGTCCAGCTGCCACACGTGGCTCAGCAGCGGCAGCGCCGCGCACACCGAGCCGACGGTCATGACGCCCTGCTCGTCCTCGACCACCACGGCCACACAGCCGGCGTCCCGCAGGATCCACTCCACCTGGTCGCGCGACGAGGTCGGGTAGACCGGGACGACCTCGGCGCCCACGGCCCACAGCGCGTAGCACAGGACCGTCCACTCGTACCGGGTGCGCGCCATGATCGCCACGCGGTGGCCCGGCGCGATCCCGGACGCGATCAGCCCCTTGGCCGCGTCCACCACCTCGTCGCGCAGCTCGATCGCTGTCACCTCCTCCCAGACGGCGGAGGAGGGGTCGGTGCGGCGGGCGAGCATCGGCCGGGTGGGTTCGCGGTCCGCCGTCTCGAAGACGCTGTCGGCGAGCCCGCCGGTCAGGGGCGAGAAGGCCGGTGGAGCGAGGGCCGTGTCGCGCATGCACTGCTCCTGACGTGTACGGGGTGTGACATTGCCGACGGGTACCGTCATCGGCGGTGCTCGAATGTAGTCGAGTCGGGACCCTTCGGGGTCGGGAAATACGGAAGTGACACCGCTGATGATCTCGGCGTGACCGAAAGGACGGGCGGGACGGCTCAGCCCTGGGTGTGGCGCACGCACTCGGTGACGACGTCCCGCAGGCTGCCCGTACGCTCCATCAGCTCGCGCTGGACCCGTGCGCCGTTGCCCTCCCGCAGCAGTTCCGCGCAGGCGGTCCGGGCACGGTCGAAGTCACCGGTGTCCGAGAGGGCCGCACCGACATGGTCCAGCAGGGCACGCACCACTGCCTCGGCGGGCATGCGCCGCATGGTCGCGGGGTGCAGCAGCTCGCCCGTCAGCCCCGACCGGGCGGCCTGCCAGTAGGCCAGCCGCAGCAGGCTGACGCTGTGGTCGAGGGGCTCCCGGCCCGCCCGCCACTCCCGAGCGGCGGTCTCGACGAGCCCGCGGACCAGGGTGGCGACCAGCGCGGCCGTGCCGGAGCGCAGACAGACGTCCGAGACCCGCACCTCCACCGTCGGATACTGCCGGGACAGCCGCGCGTCGAAGTAGATCATCCCGTCGTCGAGGATGACCCCGGTGGCCACCATCTCCGAGACCAGCCGGTGGTACCGCTCGGCCGAGCCGAAGATCCCGGTCGGACCGGCCGACGGCCAGCGCTGCCACACCCGGCTGCGATAGCTGCTGTACCCCGAGTCGTGACCCTGCCAGAACGGCGAGTTCGCGCTGAGCGCCAGCAGCACCTGCAGCCACGGCCGCACCCGGTCGATGACCGCCACGCCCTCCTCGTCGGACTCGACCGACACGTGCACATGGCAGCCCATGACGAGCTGCTCCCGGGTGGCGATGCCGTACCGCTCCGCCATCCACTGGTAGCGCTGGTTGACGCTTATGGCGGGGCTGACGGGCAACGGGGAGGTGGCGAGCGCCGCGACGGTGCAGCCGATCTCCCCGGCGTGCCGGGCGGCCTCCTCGCGGCAGCGGACGATCTCCGCGTGCAGGCTCTCCATGGACGACTGCGGATGGGTGGCGAACTCCAGCATCTGCTCGTGGAGTTCCTTCTCGAAGACGTCCTGATCCGCGCCGTCCCGCGCCGCGTGGGCCAGCACCGCCGCGGACAGCGCCCGCGGCTCGCCGGTCTCCGGATCGACCAGGAGGAGTTCCTCCTCCACTCCGACGGTGCGCACCCGATGCCCGCCCTTCTGCGACCCTGCCGCGTCGTACCACCGGATCCGCCCGGTGGTACGACCCCCAGTGCCCCTCACGGGCGGGTCGGACACCTGTTGCGTCCGCGGGACTTCACGGAGCGAACGGCCTCAGCCACACGGTGGCCAGCGGCGGCAGCGTGATCCGGACCAGGCCGCCCTCCGGTTTGGCCGGATTCGGGTTGGTGACACCACCGCCGCCGTAGCGCGTGTCGTCGGTGTTGAGGATCTCCTGCCAGGCGACCACGTCGTCCGGGACCCAAAGGCCGTAGTCGTGCCGGACGACGGGGGAGAAGTTCGACACCGCCAGCAGCGGACTGCCCTCGGCGTCGTAGCGGAGGAACGCGAAGACGTTGTCGTCGGCCGAGTCCACCGCCACCCACCGGAAACCCTCGGGACGGGTGTCGCACTGCCACAGCGCCGGCGTCGCCCGGTACGCCGTGTTCAGGTCGCGGACCAGATCGCGCACGCCCCGGTGGTCCCCGGCCGAGTGGTAGCCGTCGTCGAGCAGCCACCACTCCGGCCCGTGCTCCACCGACCACTCGGCCCCCTGGGCGAACTCCTGCCCCATGAACAGCAGTTGCTTGCCGGGGTGGCCCCACATGAAGCCGAGGTAGGCGCGGGTGGTGGCGCGCCGCTGCCACCAGTCGCCCGGAGCCTTCGACACCAGCGCCTGCTTGCCGTGCACGACCTCGTCGTGGGAGATCGGCAGGACGTAGTTCTCGCTGTACGCGTACACCATCGAGAAGGTCATCTCGTGGTGGTGGTACTTGCGGTGCACCGGCTCGTGGCTCAGGTACTCCAGCGAGTCGTGCATCCAGCCCATGTTCCACTTCAGCCCGAAACCGAGCCCGCCGGTGTCGGTGGGCCGGGTCACGCCGCCCCAGGCGGTGGACTCCTCGGCGATGGTGACCACGCCGGGAGCACGCCGGTACACGGTCGCGTTCATCTCCTGCAGGAACGCCATGGCCGCCAGGTCCTCCCGGCCACCGTAGGCGTTGGGCTCCCACTGGCCGTCCTCGCGCGAGTAGTCGAGGTAGAGCATCGAGGCGACCGCGTCCACCCGCAGCCCGTCGATGTGGAACTCCTCGCACCAGTACACCGCGTTCGCCACGAGGAAGTTGCGCACCTCGGTGCGGCCGAAGTCGAACTCGTACGTGCCCCAGTCCGGGTGCTCCGCGCGCCGGTCGTCCCCCGGTTCGTACAGAGGCTCCCCGTCGAACCGGGCCAGCGCCCAGTCGTCCTTCGGGAAGTGCGCCGGCACCCAGTCCATGATCACGCCGAGGCCGGCCCGGTGGCAGGCGTCGACGAAGAACCGGAAGTCGTCCGGAGAGCCCAGCCGGGCCGTCGGCGCGTAGAAACCCGTGACCTGGTAGCCCCACGAGCCGTGGAAGGGGTGCTCGGCGACCGGCATCAACTCGACGTGCGTGAAGCCGAGGTCCTTGACGTACGCGGGCAGTTCCTCGGCGAGCTGCCGGTAGGTCAGCCCCGGGCGCCAGGACGGCAGATGCACCTCGTACACCGACATCGGCGCCTCGTGCACCGGCCTGTCGGCGCGGTGCGCCATCCACTCGGCGTCGGCCCACTCATAGTGCGAGGCCGTCACGATCGACGCCGTATTGGGCGGCTCCTCGGCACGGCGGGCCATCGGGTCCGCCTTGAGGAAGCGGTGCCCGTACCGGGAGTGGATCTCGAACTTGTACGCGGTGCCCTCCCCGACGCCCGGCAGGAACAGCTCCCACACCCCGGACGCGCCCAGCGACCGCATCGGGAACTGCGTCCCGTCCCAGTGGGTGAAGTCGGCGGCGACCCGTACCCCCTGCGCGTTCGGCGCCCACACCGTGAACCGGGTGCCGGTCACGCCCTCGTGAGTCATGGGCTCGGCGCCGAGCGCCTGCCACAACTGCTCATGCCTGCCCTCGCGGATCAGGTGCAGGTCGAGTTCGCCGAGCGCGGGCAGGAAGCGGTACGGGTCGTGTGTCTCCTGCTCACCGCCGTCGTACGCCACGTGCAGCGTGTACTCGGGGATCGCGTCCAGCGGCAGCACGCCCGAGAAGAGGCCGTCGCCCTCCGAGACGAGAGCGGTGCGCTTCCCGCCGGTCACGACGCTCACGGAGCGGGCGAAGGGGCGCAGCGCCCGGAACGCGATCCCGCCGGGGGCCGGGTGGGCGCCGAGCAGCGCGTGCGGATCGTGGTGGGCGCCCGCCAGCAGGCGCCCGCGGTCCTCCGGGCTCAGGGCGGGCGCGGTCGCGCTCGGGACCGGGCCTGACGGCTCCGGGATTGAGGTGTCTCGCAGGGCCACGGCTCAGTCTCCTCTCACAGCGAGGCGCTCGATCGCCGCCATCGGTACAGGCAGCCAGTCGGGGCGGTGCCGTGCCTCGTACAGCACCTCGTACACGGCCCGGTCCGTCTCATAGGCCCGGAGCAGTCCGTGTTTCTTGCGCGGATCCCAGCCGGCCCGGGCGGCATAGCCCGCGCAGTAGGCCTCGCGGCAGCGCCGCGCCCACTCCGGGCGCCAGGGGCGGCGCTGCCGGGCGGCGTAGTCGAAGGAACGCAGCATCCCGGCGACGTCCCGCACGGGGGAGTGGGCGCTGCGCCGTTCGGAGAGCGGCCGGGACGGCTCGCCCTCGAAGTCGATGACGAACCACTCCCGCCCCGCCCGCAGCACCTGGCCGAGGTGCAGGTCGCCGTGGATGCGCTGGGCGGGCGGCCCGGCATCGCAGGTGCTGAGGGCGGCGAACGCGGTCCGCAGGCCCGGCACGAACGGCTGGAGTGCGGGCACGCAGTGCGCGGCGGCGTCCAGCCGCTCGGTCATCGCCGACGCCGTACGCCCGTTCTCCCCGGGCGTGCCGACCGGGAAGGCCGAGGCCAGCGCGAGGTGCACATCCGCCGTGGCCGCGCCGAGCGCCCGCGCCTGGACCGTGAAGTCGTCCCCGGCGGCCAGGGCGTGCAGCGCCAGCGTCCAGCCGTCGGAGGCGTCCCGCAGATACGGCTGGAGCACACCGAGCGTCGCCTTGAAGGGATGGTTCATCTGGAACCAGGCCACGGGCGCCGGCACGCGGTGGCAGCCCTGGCGGGCCAGCGCGCCCGGCACCTCCAGGTCCGGGTTCACGCCCGGCTGGATGCGCCGGAAGATCTTCAGGATGTACTCGTCGCCGTACACCAGCGAGGAGTTGGACTGCTCGGCGTCGAGCAGCCGCGGCACCAGCCCGCCGGGCACCCGCTGGTCCGGGTCGCAGTCGAAGCGCAGCGGGCCGGCGGTGCCGGGCTGCCGCAGCCGGTCCAGGAGCAACTGGGCCGAACGGGGGTCGTGGAGGGCGTCGTAGACCGTCAGACCGGCCAGCGGCCCGTCCTGCACCTGCCCGATGAGGGCCCGGCCGAGGCGCGGTGACGGGTGTTCCCGTACGCCCAGCAGGAGTTGGTAGCAGTCGCCGGCCGGGGGAGCACCGCCCGGTGACGGCACACCCGTGTGCCCGGCGTGCCCGGCGTGCACCAGCAGGTGCAGACAGCCCGGGAACAGCTCGGTCATCGACAGCAGGCCGAGCTCCGTGACGGGCCGGTCCTTGCCGGCGAACCAGCGCTGGCGGGGAAGCCAGTCGCGCAGCAGGGCGCCGAGCGACTCCATGGGCTCGGCCAGGCGGGTGAGGCTCGGGCGCAGGGATGCGGTCTTCGGCATGGTCACGCCTCCTTGTCCCGGCGCGTGCTCACAGTCGCCGTCCGATGCGGGATGCGACTCGGGTGAGCCGGAACCAGTAGAAGCCGTGACCCCCGAGCGTCAGCAGATACGGCAGCTCGCCGATGGCCGGGAAGCGCACCCCGCCGAACAGCTCCACCGGGTGACGTCCGGCGAACTCGCGCAGATCGAGTTCGGTGGGCTGCGCGAACCGCGCGAAGTTGTTCACGCACAGCACCAGGTCGTCCCCTTCTTCCCCAGAAGCGGGGGCCTCCCTGAGGAAGGCCAGCACCGCGGGGTTGGAGGAGGGCAGTTCGGTGTACGTGCCGAGTCCGAAGGCGGGGTTCTGCTTGCGGATCTCGATCATGCGGTGGGTCCAGTGCAGCAGCGACGACGGCGAGGACATGGAGGCCTCGACATTGGTCACCTGGTGGCCGTAGACCGGGTCCATGATCGCCGGCAGGTAGAGGCGGCCCGGGTCGCAGGTGGAGAACCCGGCGTTGCGGTCCGGGGTCCACTGCATGGGGGTCCGGACGGCGTCCCGGTCGCCGAGCCAGATGTTGTCGCCCATGCCGATCTCGTCGCCGTAGTAGAGGATCGGCGAGCCGGGGAGGGCCAGCAGCAGAGCGGTGAACAGCTCGATGGTGTGCCGGTCGTTGTCGAGCAGGGGAGCAAGACGCCTGCGGATGCCGATGTTGGCGCGCATGCGGGGGTCCTTGGCGTACTCGGCCCACATGTAGTCGCGCTCTTCGTCGGTGACCATCTCGAGCGTCAGCTCGTCGTGGTTGCGCAGGAACATGCCCCACTGGCAGCCCGAGGGGATGGCCGGGGTCTTGGCCAGGATTTCCGAGACCGGGTAGCGGGACTCGCGGCGCACGGCCATGAAGATGCGCGGCATGACCGGGAAGTGGAAGGCCATGTGGCACTCGTCGCCGCCGCTCGGGTAGTCGCCGAAGTAGTCGACGACGTCCTCGGGCCACTGGTTGGCCTCGGCCAACAGCACCGTGTCCGGGTACTGCGCGTCGATCTCCTTGCGGACGCGCTTGAGGAACGTGTGGGTGGGGGGCAGGTTCTCGCAGTTGGTGCCCTCGGCCGCGTACAGGTACGGCACCGCGTCCAGCCGGAAGCCGTCGATGCCCAGGTCCAGCCAGAACTTCAGCGCGGCCAGGATCTCCTCCTGGACACGCGGGTTCTCGTAGTTGAGGTCCGGCTGGTGCGAGAAGAAGCGGTGGAAGAAGTACTGGCCGCGCACCGGGTCGTACGTCCAGTTCGACGTCTCCGTGTCGACGAAGATGATCCGGGCGTCCGGATAGCCCTTGTCGTCGTCGGCCCAGACGTAGTAGTCGCCGTAGGGCCCGTCGGGGTCCTTGCGCGACTCCTGGAACCACGCGTGCTCGTCGCTGGTGTGGTTCATGACGAAGTCGATGATCACGCGCATGCCGCGCTGGTGGGCGGCGTCGACGAACTCCACGAAGTCGGCGAGGTCGCCGAACTCCGGCAGGACGGCCGTGTAGTCGGACACGTCGTAGCCGCCGTCGCGCAGGGGTGACTTGAAGAACGGCGGCAGCCACAGGCAGTCGACGCCGAGCCACTGGAGGTAGTCCAGCTTGGCGGTCAGGCCCTTCAGGTCACCGACACCGTCGCCGTTGCTGTCCTGGAACGAGCGGACGAGCACCTCGTAGAACACGGCGCGCTTGAACCACTCCGGGTCCCGGTCTCTGACGGGTGTGTCCTCGAAGGTGTCCAGCACGGGCTCGTTCACGGTCATGACGTTCCTGCCCCTCCGATCGCTCGCGCGGCGGGCGGTGACAGGACGTGGAAGACGTGCGCGGGAGCCCGCCCCGGCTCGAGACGCACGTAGTTGTTCCTGCTCCAGTGGTAGGTCTCGCCGGTGAGCTCGTCCCGTACGGGCACCGACTCGTGCCAGTCCAGGCCGAGTTGCGGCATGTCCAGCGAGACCGTCGCCTCCTGGGCGTGGTGGGGGTCGAGGTTGGCGACCACCAGGACCACGTCGTCTCCCGCGCGCTTGCTGTACGCGATGAGGGAGTCGTTGTCGGTGTGGTGGAAGCGGAGATTCCTGAGCCGGTGCAGTGCGGGGTGTTCCCGCCGGATGGTGTTGAGCCTGGTCAGCAGCCGGGTGATGGTGCGTCCCTCGCGTTCGGCGGCCTCCCAGTCGCGCCGGGTGAGCTGGTACTTCTCCGAGTTCAGGTACTCCTCGCTGCCCTGCCTGAGCGGGGTGTTCTCGCACAGTTCGTAGCCGGAGTAGATGCCCCAGGTCGGGGAGAGGGTCGCGGCGAGGACGGCCCTCACCTCGAAGGCGGGACGGCCGCCCTGCTGGAGGTAGGCGTGCAGGATGTCGGGGGTGTTGGCGAAGAAGTTCGGCCGCATGTAGGACGCGGCCTCGCCGGAGAGTTCCGTGAGGTAGTCGGTCAGTTCCTGCTTGGTGTTGCGCCAGGTGAAGTAGGTGTAGGACTGCTGGAAGCCGATCTGGGCCAGGGTGGCCATCATCGCCGGGCGGGTGAACGCCTCGGCCAGGAAGATCACATCCGGGTCGGTGCGGTTGATCTCCGCGATCACCCGCTCCCAGAACACGACCGGCTTGGTGTGCGGGTTGTCGACGCGGAAGATCCGCACCCCGGTGTCCATCCAGTGCCGCAGGACGCGCACGGTCTCGGCGATGAGGCCGTCCATGTCGGTGTCGAAGGCGATGGGGTAGATGTCCTGGTACTTCTTGGGCGGGTTCTCGGCGTAGGCGATGGTGCCGTCGGGGCGGTGGTGGAACCACTCGGGGTGTTTCTGCACCCAGGGGTGGTCGGGGGAGCACTGCAGGGCGAAGTCGAGTGCCACCTCCATGCCCAGCTCGCGGGCCTGCTCCACGAACCAGGTGAAGTCCTCCAGGGTGCCCAGGTCCGGGTGGACGGCGTCGTGGCCGCCCTCGGGGGAGCCGATGGCCCAGGG
>NZ_JBIBHN010000031.1:0-92905 GCF_042957035.1 Streptomyces sp. NPDC008137
CCGATCGGCGAAGCCGACGCGCAGCGCCCTTGAGGCAGGCCGTGGAAGCACGACACTGCCAAGAAGCGGGCGGCCCCGACAGTCAGTCGGTGACGTAGGTGAGAAACGACGCCCACGTCGTGGAAGCGACAGTTACGTAGGGAGTGTCCGGGGTCTTGGAGTCTCGGATGTGGATCGTGGCGGGGGTGTTGGCGACCTCGACGCAGTTGTTGTCTCCACCGTCGCTGTAGGACGACTTGCGCCACACGGCGGTGGTGAGGTCGCGGGTGCTCGTCATGATCTGTGCTCCTCCAGTACGGCCCTGATGAACGCGAGCGAGTCCGAGGGGGACAGCGCCAGGTCGCGAAGCCGATCGTAGGACGATCGCTCCCGAAGAACCTCGTCCAGATCTTCGATCAGCCGACCACCGCTGTTGCCTTCCGTGTAGGCAACGGCGCTTCCATTCCTCTGCCAGAGCAGCGTCAGCGATCCGTTCATATGGTGATGCGCACCTGCCGAGAACGGCAGTACCTGGAGCGCCAAGTTGGGCCACAGCGCGGCGGCTTCAAGGTGCAGTAACTGGTCGTGCCATGTCTTGCCCAGGGCGGCGGGACGTCGGAGCGCGAACTCGTCCATGATGATCCGGACCTCGGGTTCCGGCTTCTGCCTCAGCACAGACTGCCGTCCGAGCCGAGCGGCTACTTGCTCCTCGACAGCCTCGTCTCCGTCAGCCGTTGTCCGAGCGCCGGACAACACCCCGCGAGCGAAGTCCTCGGTCTGCAGCAGCCCGGGAATCCCCGGCGAGAACTTCCACATGATCCGCGCTGTCGCCTCCAGCGCCATGAACTTCTTGTACTGATCCTTGAACGCATCCAGCCGAGCCGCCTTCCAGTGGCTCAAGAGCAGGTCACCCGTGCCGTAGTACCCGTCCAGATCCTCCATGACCGTGACCTTGGACAGCCGCTCACCCGACTCCAGCCGGCTCAGATAACTCTTCTCGTAGCCGGTCTCGTCAGCCAACTGCCCCAGTGACTTCCCGGCCTTCTCCCGCAGGACCCTCAGCGTCTGCCCGAGCATCGCCCGCCCGGATACCGGCTCCGCGTCAACCTTCTCGCCCACGCCACCCCTCCCCGTTGCCTGCGCGCCAGGCAACACCGGACCTCTTCCGCAGCGTACGCGCGATCAGTGACGAGTCAGGCGCGAAAAGTAATCACCGCTCGTCACCGGGCTGTCAGGTCTCCGTCCGGTACATCAGATCCACCTCGTGCGTCTCGAACCCCAGCCGTTCGTACACCGTCACCGCCGCCTTGTTGTCGGCGTCGACGTAGAGCATCGCCGTCGGCAGGCCCTGCCGCGCCAGGTGCCGCAGGCCGATCGTGGTGAGGGACTTGCCGAGGCCGCCGCCCTGGGCGCCGGGGCCGACGCCGAGTACGTAGACCTCGCCGAGGCCCTCCTCGGCGTGGACCTTGGTCCAGTGGAAGCCGACGAGTTCGTCGCCGCGGAAGGCGAGGAAGAAACCGGCGGGGTCGAACCACGGCTCGGACTTGCGGTCGTCGAGGTCCCGCTGGGTGAGGGAGCCCTGCTCGGGGTGGTGGGCGAAGGCGGCGGCGTTCACGGCGAGCCAGGCCGCGTCGTCCCGGCCGGGGACGAAGGGGCGGACGCTGACGCCCGGGGGGAGCTTCGGGTAGGGCGCGTCGAAGCCGGTCAACGGGCGGCGCATCTGGCGCAGTTCGCGAAACAGCGTCAGGCCCAGGACCTGCGCGAGATGCCGGGCGGCGGAGTGGCCGCCGTGCGCCCACACCCGCAGCCGCTTGCCGGAGGCGGCCAGCAGGGCGGAGCCGAGTGCCCGACCGTGTCCGTGCCCGCGATGCCCGGGGTGGACGACCAACTCGGCGGCCGGCGGCTCGACCGGGTCGGTGTCCTCCAGCTGGGCGTAGCCGACGAGTTCGCCGTCGACGGTGAGCAGCAGATGGGCCACGCCCTCCCGCTCGCCGCCGCGCAACTGCAACCGGCCCTGTTCGGACACCGCCTGCTGCCCGTCGGTCCGGGCCGCCTCGGCGAGCAGTCCGAGCACGGCCTCGGTCTGCTCGGGGGAGAGCGCGGCAAGGGTCTCGATCGAGCGGGGGCGTCCGGGCCGTACGGTGTCGTCGCTGGTCATGCGTACGAGGGTACGGGGACCCACCGGGAAAACGGCGGCAAAGAAGCAACCAGGTCGTAACCACGAAAGCCCTGTCGCGCTACGCGCGTTGACTCTAGGCTGCGCCGGACGACATCACCGTCCGAGCAGACACAAAAGCAGACCAGCAGCAGACCAGCAGCAGACACAACTGCAGACCCGACAGGGGGGCGTATGCCAGCCACTTCACCGGCACCGGTGCACCAGGAGCGCCGTAGACGTCGTACGAACCGTTTCGCCGCTCTCGCCGCCGGTGTCGTCACCGTCGGCGCGCTGGCCGCCGCCGGGCTGCCGGGGTCGGCGACCGCCGGCGAGGACCAGCGCAAGGGCGGTCACTGGCCCGGCCGCTACCAGGATGTGCAGCTGCTGTCGTTCAACGACCTGCACGGCAACCTGGAGCCGCCGGCCGGTTCGTCCGGCCGGGTCACCGAGCAGCAGGCGGACGGTACGACGAAGACCATCGACGCCGGTGGTGTCGAGTACCTGGCCACGCACCTGCGTGAGGCCCGCAAGGGCGAGAAGTACTCCGTCACCGCCGCCGGTGGCGACATGGTCGGTGCCTCCCCGCTGATCTCCGGGCTCTTCCACGACGAGCCGACCATCGAGGCGCTGAACAAGCTCGACCTCGACGTCACGTCCGTCGGCAACCACGAGTTCGACGAGGGCGCCAAGGAGCTGGGCCGCCTGCAGAAGGGCGGCTGCCACCCGAAGGACGGCTGCTACACGGACAAGAAGTTCAAGGGCGCCGACTTCCCCTACCTGGCCGCCAACGTCCTCGACGAGAAGACGAAGAAGCCGATCCTCAAGCCCTACTGGGTGTGGAAGAAGAAGGACGTCAAGGTCGGCTTCATCGGCGTGACCCTGGAGGGCACCCCGGACATCGTCTCCGCCGAGGGCGTCAAGGGCCTGACCTTCAAGGACGAGGTCGAGACGATCAACAAGTACGCCAAGGAGCTGCGGAAGAAGGGCGTGAAGTCGATTGTCGCCCTCATCCACGAGGGCGGCTTCCCGGCGTCGACGTCGTACAACTACGACTGTGACTCCCCGGGCGCGGGCGACGGTGTCTCCGGGCCGATCGTCGACATCGCCAAGAACGTCACGCCGCAGGTGGACGCGCTGGTCACCGGCCACACCCACAACGCGTACGTGTGCTCGATCGACGACCCGTCGGGCAAGCCCCGCATGGTCACCTCGGCCGCGTCCTTCGGCCGCCTCTACACCGACACGACGCTGACGTACGACCGCAAGACCGGCGACATCGCCCGTACGGCCGTGAAGTCGGCGAACCGCGTGGTCACCCGGGACGTCCCCAAGGCGCCCGACATGACCGAGCTGATCAGCAAGTGGAACACCCTGGCCGCGCCCATCGGCAACAAGCCGATCGGCTACATCTCCGGCGACATCGGCAACACCGGCAGCGAGTCCCCGCTCGGCGACCTGATCGCCGACGCCCAGCTCGCGTACGGCAAGAAGCTCGACCCGGAGACCGACCTGGCCCTGATGAACCCCGGTGGTATCCGCGCGCCGCTGACGTACGCGGCGAAGGCCGGTGAGGGCGACGGTGTCGTGACGTACGCCGAGGGCTTCACGGTCCAGCCGTTCGCGAACACCGTGAACCTGCAGAACTTCACGGGCGCGCAGCTGATCCAGGTCCTCAAGGAGCAGGTGACCGGCGCGAACGCGGCGGCGCCGAAGGTGCTCCAGGTGTCGTCGGGCCTGACCTACACGCTGGACCTCACCAAGTCCGGCGCCGACCGAGTGGTCACGGACAGCATCAAGCTGAACGGTGCGGCCATCGACCCGGCGGCCACCTACCGCGTCGCGACGAACAGCTTCCTCGCGGGCGGCGGCGACGGATTCCCGACGCTGGGCCAGGGCACGAACGACGTCGTCGGCCTCGACGACCTGGCCGCTCTGGAGCAGTACCTGACGGCCAACTCGTCGGCCGGTAACCCGATCGCGCCGCCCAATGCGGACCGCATCACGATCGTGAAGTAAATCGCATAGGCGGGGTTCAGGTTGCGGGGAGGGGCGGTGCGCATGGTCGGATGAGACGATGCGCACCCCCCACCGCATAGACACGCATCATCCCGACGACCGCTCCGAGCAGCCCCTCAACCCCTACGACGAACTCGGCACCCTCGACGACGGGCCTCTGGAGGCGACCCCTCTGCAGGACTTCCTCGGCGAGGACGCGGAGCAGCGGGACGAGCCGGAGCCGGAGTGGTCGCCGCCCGACCACCGCCGTGGCGGCCGACGTCGAAAGAATCGTTTCGCCGGGCTGCCGCTCGCGGTGAAGGCGGTGGTGGGCCTGGTCGTTCTCGCATCGTTCGCCGCCCTCGGTGACCGCTGGGCGGTGCTGTACGCCGAGCACAAGGCCGCGGGCACCCTCAAGGACCGCCTGGACCTGGCCGCCGCGCCCGAGGTGGAGATCGGCGGCTTCCCCTTCCTCACCCAGCTCGCCGACAAGCGGCTGGAGTCGGTGAAGGTGACCGTCCCGGACGTCGCCGCCGACCGGGTCTCGCTGGCGAAGGTGTCGGCCACGGCCCATGACGTGCGGCTGAACGCCGACGGTCTGACCTCCGTGCGCGGCGCGGATGTTCCCCGCTTCGACGGGGACGTCATGCTGTCCTTCGAGGACCTCAACCGCGAACTCGGCGCCTCCCAGGTGACGTTCACCGGCGAGGGCCGGGACCGGGTGCGGGCGCGCGGCACCCTGCCGGTCGCCGGGCACAACCTGAAGCTGCGGGCCGAGGCCCGGATCCAGCGGCAGGGGGAGCGGGGCATCGCCACGGAGATCGGCGGCATGCGCCTGGACATCGGGGACCTGGCCACCTACCGCCCCGGCAAGCGGGCCTCGGAGGGACTGCATCTGACGCCCAAGGCCTCCGCCGACCTGGCCCGGGAGACCCAGAAGGCCAAGGCGCTGCTGTCGGTGCCGGCCATCGTGCAGCGCATGGGCGTGCCCGAGGCGACCGTGGACGAGGCCCTGGCCGACGACGGCAAGCTCGCCGAGCTGACCGGCTCCCCGCGCTTCGCCCGCCAGGCCGAACGCCTCAACCTCATCGACCTCGCCCTGAACAACCCCGAGGTGCTCAAGCGCCTGGGCCTCGACCCCGACCTCCTCGGCGAGCTGTCGAGCCTGACCCGCCCGGTCCTGGCCGACCGTCTGGCGCTGGCGTTCGAGCTGCCCAAGCCGGAGCAGGGGGATGTGAAGCTGGAGGACGTACGGGTCGAGGAGGACGGCATCAAGGTGCGGCTGTCGGGGTCGGGGCTGTCGGTGGGCGGCTGATCCGCCCCGCCTCCCAGGCCCCGGGCCCCTCCCTGGGTGAAACTTTGTGTGCAGAAGTGTTGACCTATGTTCGAGTCCCCTTCTAGTTTCGTGCTCCACTGAGCGGTCCACTGCGGGCTGCTCACCTTCGCACCTGCTCAGAAGGGGATGTCGTGTCTCAAAGGAACCATCGCGGGACAGCTTGCGTGGGGGCGCTGCTGGCCTGTGTCACGGCATTCGGCGGAGCGCTCGCCTCCCCCGCCGCCGCCTCACCCGCCCACCGCCCCGCCACGCCGCCGCCCGTCAGCGACTTCAAGGGCGTCAACTGGGCCGACCCGCGCGACAACTACGCCGATGACGCGGTCGTGCCCTCGGGCCTGTCCACCACCGACGGCTACGCCACCACGTACGCCAAGTCGAAGGCGATCATCACCGGCTTCTCCAAGCTCGGCGCCAACACCGTCCGTCTCCCGGTCAACCCGACCTCGGTGAACGGCCCGTTCTGGAAGTCGTACCGGGCCGCGATCGACGCCGCCACCGCCAAGGGCTTCAAGGTCATCCTGGGCTACTGGGAGGCCGACAACGCCAAGGACGGCAAGATCGACGACCAGGCCTCCTGGGACCGCATGTGGGCGCGGATCACCACCTCCTACGCCCACAACTCCAAGGTGTACTTCGAGCCGATGAACGAGCCGTTCGGCTACACCGCCCAGGAGTGGACCGACATCGCCGCGCAGTGGGTGAGCAGCCACCGCTTCATACCCCGCGACCGGATCCTGATCGGCGGCTACAAGTACAGCGAGGACGTCAAGCCGGTCTGCGCCGACCCGCGCCTCAAGGGCACCCGCCTCGCCCTGCACAACTACGGCTTCTGGCACACCGACTGGACGAGCGTCGACCAGTGGAAGGCGGACTTCAAGTCGCGCATCGGCGACTGCGCCTCCCGCACGATCCTCGACGAGTTCGGCGCCTCCATGACCACCGGCCTGGACTACAACGGCCCGGTGGGCACCTCCAACGAGATCGCCTACATCCAGGCCGCGACCGACACCATCCGGGAGCTGGGCCTCGGCTCGGTCTACTGGCCCGGCCTGCGCAACGGCGACACCTACTCCCTCACCACCCTCCAGGGCACGGGCACGAAGCTCAGCCTGAAGGTGAACAACCAGAGCGGCCTGGACCGGCTGCACTACGCCTGGAAGCAGTAAGCCTCTCCCGAGGCATGGTGACCCTTCCGGGTTCGGCGCCGCTCGTCAGCCGAACCCGGAAGGGAGTTCTCAGGACGCCGAGGGCGTCCAGCCCGCGAGCCAGTCCGCGACCTCCTGGCCGGCGGCCTGCGCGTCGGTGAGGTGCGGCCGGTTGCCGCTCGCGCCGCCCGCCCCCGCCCCGCTGTTCTTGTACTCGGCGAACCGGTCGTCCTTCCACGAGAAGCCGCTCATGTCGGTCCACGGTGTGGACTTGACCGCGGCGCTGAGGCTCGTGTTCCGGACGGTGGTCTGCGGATCGAGGGACGCGTCCCCACCCGCGTGCCAGGGCCGCCCGAGATAGAAGCTGCCGTTCGACACATCGCCGTTCACCGTGGAGTTGGCGATCAGGATGCCCTTGCGGTTGGCGGCCGTACTGGGAGCCGTGACGTATCCGGCCGAGGTCCCGTCCCAGCGCTTCTTCAGCGTGATGACGGACTTGTCGACGACGGCCGTGGCCCGCCCGAAGATGAAGTCGACGTTGCCGGTGACGTAGGAATTGCTGACGTAGACCCGCCCGAGCTTGTCCTTGGCGGCGGTGTCGAGCAGCAGCGTGTCCTGGTCGCCGTTGACGATGATCCCGTCCAGGAACACCTTGTCGGCGGCGGTCCGCAGGGCGACGGCCTGATGCCCGCTGAGGCTCTGGTTGGCCTTCTCGTCGAAGTCGTTGGAGATGGTCAAATTCCGCGCCTGGAAGTCGTCGGCCTCGACGGCGACGGTGGCGCTCCCACCGGTGCCGTACGTACCGCCGCCGGGCTTGGGCGTACCGGCCGCGTTGTTGTAGACGATCGTCGTGTCCTTGCGGCTGCCGCCGGTGCCCTGGATGGTGACGTGCGGCTTGTTGGACGGCACCTTCACGAGTTCCCGGTACGTCCCCGGCTTCACGGCGATGACCACGCGGGCGGGATTGTTCGCCGGTACGGCGTTCACGGCGGCCTGCACGGTCCGGTACTGGCCGCTGCCGTCGGCGGCGACGGTGAGGGTGGTCGCGGCGGCGGCCTTGGTGGAGGCGGCGGCCGTCGTACCGATACCGGTACGGGGCCCGGCCCCGGACCGGAGGATGCCGGGGATGTCGGCGGCCTGGTCGAGGGTGTACGGGTAGTAGGCCTTCGGATCGAAGGCGCTCCCGCCGCTCTCGTTCCGTCCACTGGTCCCGGAGAAGACGCTCCCGCGCTGCACGATCGCGGCGCCGCTGTCCTTGATGACGGGGTTCTTGACACCCTGGAAGTAGGAGTTCTCCAGGACCATCTTCGTCGCGCCGCGCGAGTAGTTGCCGTACGACGACTTGATGGCGGTACCGGCGGCGTCCTCGAGGAAGTTGTTGTAGAGGTGCGCGTGAGCGGCGTTGTCGGTCGAGGGGTTGCGCTGCTCGGTCTCGCGGATCCAGTTGTGGTGGATCGTGATGTCGGTCTTGACGTTCTCGGTCCAGCCGATGCCGAAGGTCTTGTTGTTGTCGCTCAGCTTGTTCCAGGAGACGGTGACGTTCGTCGAGTCCTTGCGGACGTCGATGAGCCCGTCGGCCATGTGCCGCAGATCGTTGTGATCGATCCAGACGTGATGGGCGCCGTCCATCTGGACGGCGTCGAAGTCATGGTCCTTGTCGTTCCAGATGCCCTGGTAGGCATCCCGGATGGTCAAGTTCCGGATGATCACATTGTGCACACCGGACCCGAGGAAGAAGCCCCCGCCGACGATGTGCCCGGAAGTCCCCTGACCCACGATGGTCTTGTCGGACTGGACCTTGATCTCTTTGCCGACCGGGTTCATGTTGATGGCCCCGGCGACGACGATGACGTACGGCTCGGCGGCGGTGGCGTACTTCTCCAACTCGGCCTGTGTCTTCACCGTGACGGTCTTGCCGTCCCGCCCGCCGTACGTCCCGTTCTGCCCGAGGGAGTTGACGGAGGCGAACCCGTCGGCGGTGGCTGTCGCCCAGGCCGGGGCGGCTGCGGAGGCCTCCCGGCCGCTGCCGCCGAGCACGCCGAGGTCGCTGCCGTAGGCGAGGGTGCCGGCGGCCGTCAGGGCCAGGGGGACCGTGACGGCCAGGGCGGTGCGGCTTCTGCGGTGACGATGACGGGCCTTGCTGCGCGGCTCACTCATACGGCGATCCGATCCGTGTGGGGGAATGACCGCTGATCAGTCGCCGCCCCACACGGAAAGGTTGCCGCCTCGTGCTGTCTGCCTTACTTCGTGCAGGACGCGGGGTCGAGCTTCTCCTCGATCTTGTCCTCACGGCCGTCGGGCTGGCCGCTGGGGAGGAGCTTGTCGGAGATGCCGTCGATGTAGTACCCGTGCGAGTAGATCGTCTGGTACCCCCGGTCACGCCAGCTGTGCACGGTCCGGTCGCCGTCGCCCTTGTTCCACTGGTAGTCCTCGACGTGGAAGACAGGGTTCACGCGCACCACGCGCTGATACGGCGTCCAGGTCACGGCGACCTGCCGGCAGGGCGGAATGGTCTTCTCGCTGCGGGTCTCGAACTTGGACTCCTTCTCCCAGCCCCACTCGTACCCGGCGCTGCCGCCCACGGTTCCGCTGAAGATGCTCTTGGCGAGGGAGAGGCTGATGGTGCCGCCGACGCTCTTCTTCGCGAACGTCTTGGTGCTGTAGCTGCTGACGAAGGTCTCCTTGTCGTCGGCGGAGCCCTTGTTGCCGATCCACCGGGACGTGCGGACGGTGTCGCCCTTGATGGACCAGGTCGAGGCCTCGGCGTACCCGCACCAGCCGCGGAAGAGCTCCCACGGCCCGGCGGGCTTCCACAGCCCGAAGACGTCCCGCAGGTACTCGTCCTGGGTCTTGAACTCACCGGTCTCGACGTTGAGGGCACCGTAGACGCCCGTCAGGCTCGTCTCCTGACCGCACAGCCGCTCGATCATCCGGTCGGTGTCACCGGGGTCGACGCCCCGGATGTTGGTCGCCCCGGCGGGTCCGGCGGAGGCGGTCCCCGCGCCGGCCAGCAGACCGGTCATGGCGAGGGCGGTGGAAGCGGCAACAAGGCCGGATTTCCTGAGAGTTGACTTACGAATGAGACGCATGGGGGTCGCTCACTCCTGCTTGTCGTTCTGTGACGGCAGTGAAGATGCCAGAACGGGTGCGAGTGTTTGCGGTACTGGTGGGTACGACAGGACATCGACAGCTAGGGGGCGGGCTTGTCCTGCTTTATCGGGTGCCGCTGTCTCGGCTGACCGCGACGCGCAGCACGTCTCCCAGGGACTCCACGGCCCTCGTCAGCGCGAAACGCACGGCGCGTTCACCGGCCTTGGCGTCTGCGAGTACGGCCCTGGCGCCCGCGAGCACCTGCTCGGCGGAGGCGAGTTGAGCGGCCTCGACGTCGTCGGCGAGCTGTGAGAGACGGCTGTGGGGGGCGTCGGTGGACAGGTAACAGGCCTTGCCGTCGTCGCCGGCCCAGGGGAGCAGCCTCATGCGTAGATCTCCAGGTCACGGAGGTAGGGCCGCACCAATGGGGTGTCCATGACGAGGGGCTCTACGTGGAGGGGCCGGGGGATGCGCGGGGCGGGGGCGCCGTGGCGGCTCGATGACGCCCTCGGGCGGGCAGCAGGAGTCGTACGAGGGCGAGGAGCAGGGACTCGCAGAGTTCGGCGGCGCGGAGGCGTAGGCGCATGGGGTGTCCCCTTCGGGGAGGCAGGCAGGGGTTGACGAGCGGTGATTACCGTTCGTGCCCTGATGGTTACGGCTCGCGCGTACGCTCTGGAAGAGGGCTGGCGTTGTCTGGGCGCCAGGCAACGGGGAGGGGTGACATGGGCGAATTCGTTGACGAAGAACGGGAGTCGAGGCGAGCTGAGCTCGGACGGACTCTGCGGTTCCTGCGGGAGAAGGCAGGCAAGACGCTTGCGCAGCTGTCGGCGGAGACGGCGTACGACAAGAGCTATCTCTTCCGCCTGGAGAAGGGGGAGCGGCTTTCCAAACGGTCGGTCATGGAGGACCTTGACAGCTACTACGAGTCCGGTGACCTGCTTCTTCGCCTGTGGCGGGACGCGCGCAAGGAGGTCATCAAGGACAAGTACAAGGCGTTCATGGAGCTGGAGGCGACGGCTCGGGTCATGTGGATGTTCCAGCTGGCGGTGCCTGGGCTGTTGCAGACCGAAGAGTATGCCCGCACGGTGTTGTCAGGGTTGTCCAGAGCCCAGACAACGGCTGGCAACAGCGAGGAGATCGAGGAACAGGTGGCCTTGCGCATGGGGCGACAGGAGTTGCTCTACCGCGACCCGGCGCCCAGCATCCGCGTGATCCTGGACGAGGGGGCGCTTCGACGCCCCGTGCCCGATGCGAAGGTGTGGGCCGACCAGTTGTCGCGCTTGCTGGATGCGGCCGAGTTGCCATCGGTCGCCCTTCAGGTGCTGCCTCACGCGGCAGGCGTTCACGACCTCATGAACAGCCACCTCACGCTGTTGTGGCAACGAGTCGGAGACCCCGTTGCCTACGTGGAAGGCAACAGCTTCGGCGAGTTGATCGACGACCCGGACAAGGTCTTGTCCTTCCGCTGGTCCTACGATCTCGTCAGGGACGCGGCGCTGACTCCGGAGGAGTCGACAGTGTTCATCAAGCGTCTCTTGGAGGAGTGCAAATCATGAACCGAACCCTCGACCTCAGTACCGCCGTGTGGCGAAAGTCGTCCTACAGCGATGGAGGGCAGACCAACTGCCTGGAGGTCGCCGACGGCCACCCCGGCATACTCCCGGTCCGCGACAGCAAGCTCCCCCACAGCCCGATACTCGTGTTCGGCGCGAGCCCCTGGATGTCGTTCCTGGTCGGCGTCAAGGCCGGGAGGTCTGTCCACACCGACCGGTGAAAGCTCGTCGAGCAATCAGGCAGCGGCGGCAACGGTCGGCACCGGACGAGAGGGCGACTGGCCTACCACGTGATCTTCCACTACACGTTCCGCGGTGTGAATTGAGCCGAACAGGCTGCTTCACCGAACATACGCTAGCGACCAAAGATCATCGTCCATGCGACCGCTGCCACCAGAATTGCGAACCCCATCACACATCCGATGGCCGATGCCCGTTCGGACCTCTGTCGACGCTCTGGGTCTTCAGCCACATCTCCCGCCAGATGGTGTACCAGAAATGCTCTGGGGCACGCTGGTTGGTCTGCTTGGTTGCTTGTTACTCGCCGAACCACTCTGATTTTACGGAGGGTACACCGGCAGCATGGCTGTCAAGGAGCATGTAAATCTGCCATCTGCCGACGTCGTAGTCGCTGATCTTGCCGCAGCCGGCGTCTCCACCGTCACTGACGGACCGGACCTTCTTGACATTCAGCGTCACGGGGTCCCTCTCGTACACAGAGCCAGTGACACCCGCGCCATCCGCTTTGGTGTCACAGACCTCGAAGACGTCACCATCGTCGTGGAAGGCCATGTCGCCTCGCCCAGCAGAAAGGGATATCACCTTGTTTTCCCACTGAACTCCCACATCCGCAGCCCAGGCCGGCGTAGATCCAGCGTAGACCACGGCGAGGGATGCGCCGACAACTGCAATCCGGGTGAACGGTTTAGCCATAGCCGTTCCTTTCTTGTTTCAGTGGTGAGTACGCGCTTTAGCTGAGCGCGTCTGAGTTGACACCCGTGGAGAGGCTTTTGATCACGCCGCGCCGGACTTGGAGTCGCAGGCCCACTTCTTCTTGGATCCCGACTCGTAAAGGCACGCCGTAACCATGTACCCGGCTCCCTCCGGTATCTGCACTATCTTTATGTTCCCGGGCTTGTTGTCGCAGAAATCGGACGATCCATCAGAGTCCACGATTTCCGCACCGCGAGGGCCGTGATCGTTCCACGTCACCAGGGCGATGACGCTGTGGCCATCCGTCTCTGTATCGCAGGCCTGAAGTCTTTCCGGGCTCGAGTTGCCAAACAGGATCGCCTTTCCGCCCATGATGCTGCCCCCATCGGCTGTGTAGACGAGGGTCGTGTTTCCGGCGGCTTGCGCACTACCGGAGGCGAGGATCATGGCGGTGGGCATGGCAACTGCCACAGTTACAAGATGGCGCATGCGCAGCTTGCGAAGCATTTTTCTCCCCCATTGGGTCATTGAGTCGTTGGGTCTCGCGGAACACCGAACCGTAGGATCTCGCTATGCGCAGGAACCCCCGTTCATGGCGCGCGAATCCTGTCGTCGCACAGATATGCAATGCGATCGACAATTACCGGCGGTGATCAGGACTGTATACCGGGAGTCCATTCTCGACCAGTGTTTATGGCCCTTCGCCGGTCAAGCCTCGCTTGCCGCCGGCGACTCTCTGATGCATTCGCGGTTGTCCAAGAATGGGATCAAGGGGGCAAGACGGGTGACGGAGTGATCAATTCCGCTCACGCTCCGTATGGAGTGTGAAGCGCGTCACGATCTTTCAGTCGCAGTATCTTGGTTGCATTCGCCAGGCCCGTTTGCGGTCTTCGGCCCCTTGCTCAGCTGATCGCCCCTACCTCAGGACGAGGGCAGATCCTCCGGTGGAGGTACCGCCGCCCCCGGCAGTCGTACCGTCGCCACCGTGCCGCCCCCGTCCGCGTGGGACAGGGACACCTCGCCGCCCGCCTGCTGCACGGTGCGGGCCACGATCGACAGGCCCAGGCCCGAGCCCGGCAGGGCCCGCGCGCTCGGGGACCGCCAGAAGCGGTCGAAGACGTGGGGGAGTTCGTCGGCGGGGATGCCCGGGCCGTGGTCGCGGACCGTGAGGGTGCCTGCGGTGAGGCGGACCTCGATCGTGCCGGACTCGGGGCTGAACTTCACCGCGTTGTCGAGGATGTTGACCACCGCCCGTTCCAGGGCGGAGGGTTCCGCTCGGACGAACCAAGGCTGTACGTCCGCCGTGATCTGCAGCTCCGGGCCCCGCAGTCGCGCACGTCGTAGCGCCGACTCGACCGTGTCGTGCCAGGCGACGATCTGAGTACGGCCCGAGTGCTGGCCCGTGTCCGGGCGGGAGAGTTCCTGGAGGTCGCCGATGAGTGCGGCCAGTTCCGTCATCTGGGCCTTCACCGAGGCGAGCAGGGCCTTGCGGTCGGCCTCGGGGATGGGGCGGCCTGTCTCCTCGCTGCGGGTGAGGAGTTCGATGTTGGTGCGCAACGAGGTCAGTGGCGTGCGCAGTTCGTGGCCCGCGTCCGCGATGAGCTGTTGCTGGAGTTCTCGGGAGCTGGCCAGGGCCGAGGTCATCGAGTTGAACGAGCGGGAGAGGCGGGCCACTTCGTCGTCGCTGTCGTCGTCCACCGGGATACGGACGTCCAGGTCCTCCGTGCGGGCCACATGCTCGACCGCCTCGGTGAGTTTGTCGACCGGGCGCAGGCCCGCCCTGGCGACCGTGAGACCGGCCGCTCCCGCGCCGAACACCCCTACGCCCGAGACCAGCAGCAGGATCAGCGCCAGTTCGTTGAGCGTGGACTCGGTCCCCTTGAGAGGGACCGCGATGACCAGCGCGTAGTCGGCGGCCACGCCCTGCTCGAACGGGCCGTCCTGCACGGTGACCGCCGTGGTCAGCACGCGTACCGAATTGCCTTCGCTGTCCGTGCCGTTGCGCAGCTGGAACGTTCTGGGGTCGGGATTCCGCGCGATGTCCTTGTCGCCGCTCGACACCTTCACCTGTGGCATGAGACTGCTGAAGCGGCATACCTTGCCGTCGGACCTGACGACTTGTGCGTAGGTCTGCGGCCGCGGCGCCCCGCCGAGCGTGTTCGACGGGTTCTGGGGACACGTCTTCGTCAGCGCGTCGAACTCGTCCGCCTGCATGGTCCGGAAGGACGACTTCAGGTCCCCGTCCACCTGGTCGTACAACTTCCCCTGCACGATGAACCAGCACGTCACCGACACCGCCGCCACCGCGAACGCCACCGCCGCCGCCACCAGCAGCGCCAGTCGGGACCGGATCGGCAGGGAGCGGAACCGGCGTGCGACCTTGTTCACTCCGCGCCGCCCGCCCGGAGTACGTATCCGACACCGCGCACCGTGTGGACGAGGCGGGGTTCGCCGCCCGCCTCGGTCTTGCGGCGCAGGTACATGACGTAGACGTCGAGGGAGTTCGACGACGGCTCGAAGTCGAAGCCCCAGACCGCCTTGAGGATCTGCTCCCGCGTGAGGACCTGGCGCGGGTGGGCCATGAACATCTCCAGGAGCGTGAACTCCGTACGGGTCAGCTCCACCTGGCGGCCGGCCCTGGTCACCTCGCGCGTCGCGAGGTCCATGCGCAGGTCGGCGAAGGTGAGCGCGTCCTCGTCGGCCGGGTCGCCCGCGCCCACGGCCGCCGCGTAGGAGCTGCGGCGCAGCAGGGCGCGGATGCGGGCGAAGAGCTCGTCCAGCTCGAAGGGCTTGACCAGGTAGTCGTCGGCGCCCGCGTCCAGGCCCGTGACCCGGTCGCCGACGGTGTCGCGGGCCGTGAGCATCAGGATGGGCGTCGTGTCGCCGGTGGCGCGGATGCGGCGGGCGGCGGTCAGGCCGTCCATGCGGGGCATCTGGATGTCGAGGACGACCAGGTCGGGCCGGTACGCCGCGTGCTTCACCAGCGCGTCCGCGCCGTCGACGGCGACCTCGGTCCCGTACCCCTCGAAGGCGAGACTGCGCTGAAGTGCTTCGCGTACCGCCGGCTCGTCGTCGACGATCAGGATGCGCTGGGGGTCACGGTCGCCGTCTGCGGGGCTCATGGGCTCGGGGTCCTCGGGTGTGAAGGGGGGGCGGGGCTGGGCTGGGCCGGGCTGTCTGACGGTCTCAGCCTCGCATGACCGCGTGCGGTGCCGGGAGGAAGGAACGTCAGGCCCGTGCGGTGCGGCGTCGGGCGGCGGCCCGGCCCGCCCGCCGGGCCGCCTTGGCCGCCGCCGACGCCACTTCCGGTGCCCGGCCCGTCGGCGCGTGCAGCTCGTACGCCACCGCCAGGGCCAGCCCGACCCCGGCCGGATCGCCGCCGGACTCCGTGTGTTCGACCTGCTGGATCATCGCCCTGCTCCTCACTCCGTGCACAAGCTCATTCCGGACGAGCTCATTGCGAGCCAGCTCATTCCGTGGAACCGGCCCGCAGCTTCGCGAGGTCGGCCTTGACGGTGTTGATCGGGATCGCGAAGCCCAGGCCCACGCTGCCCGCCGCGGCGGACGAGGACGCGCCCGCCGCCGAGTACATCGCGGAGTTGATCCCGATGATGTTGCCGTTCATGTCGATCAGCGCGCCGCCGGAGTTGCCCGGGTTGAGGGACGCGTCGGTCTGGAGCGCCTTGTACGTCGTCGTGTCCGAGCCGGTGTCGCCGTTGAACTCCCGGCCGCCGAACTCGAACGGCCACTCGCCGCCCTGCTGACCCTGACCCTGCCCCTGTTCCTGGCCCTGGCTCTCGTCCGTGGAGACCGTGACGTCCCGGTCGAGGGCGGAGATGATGCCGCTGGTGACGGTGCCGGTCAGGCCCTCGGGGGAGCCGATCGCCACGACCTGGTCGCCGACGCCCACCCCGGCCGAGTCGCCGAGCGTCGCGGCCTTCAGGCCGGAGGCGTTCTCCAGCTTGATCAGCGCCAGGTCCTTCTTGCTGTCGGTGCCGACGACCTCGGCGGTGTAGGACTTGCCGTCGTTGGTCGTCACCTTGATCTGCGAGGCACCGGCGACGACGTGGTTGTTGGTGATGATCTCGCCGTCGCTCGTGATGATCACACCGGAGCCGGTGGAGGACCCGGCGTTGGAGTCGGCGCTGATCTCGACGATGCTGGGGCTGACCGCCTTGGCGACCCCGGAGACCGTGCCCTTCTGGCTGGACGGCACGACGTTGGTGCTGGTGGAGCTGGAGGTGACGGTGTCGTTGCCGGTCAGCTCCTGGATGCCGTAGGCGGTGCCGCCGCCTATCGCCGCGGCGACGATCGCCACGGCGGCGAGCAGGGCCACCGGCCCGCGGCGCTTCTTGCGCGGGGCCGGCTCCACCGGGGGGTGGGGCGGCGGAGGCGGCCACTCGGGGTTCACGGGAGAGGATCCATGCTGGGAGTACATGCTCTCGGTCATGTCTCAGAGCTTGTCGCCCGACCATGAGAGCTTCCTGAGTGCTCCCTGAGAAGCCCGACAGAACCTCGTATGCCCGATATAAAGGCGCCCTGCCCCGCTCAACCGCCGGAGGCTACGGGCAGCCGCAGGACCGCCGTGTCACCAGCCGCGAGGGAAACACCTTCAGCCGCTCCCGCCGCGCTCCCGCGACCCGCAGGCCGTCGTCGAGGACGAGGTCCACCGCCGCGCGGGCCATCGCCGGACGGTCGGAGGCGACCGTCGTCAGGGGCGGGTCGGCGAGCGCCGCCTCCTTGATGTCGTCGAACCCGGCCACCGCCAGCTCACCGGGGACGTCGATGCGCAGCTCGCGCGCCGCCCGCAGCAGGCCGATCGCCTGGTCGTCGGTGGAGCAGAAGATCGCGGGCGGCCGCTCGGGGCCGGAGAGGATCTTCAGGGCGGCCTGGTAGGCGTCGTAGCGGTTGTAGAGGGCCTCGAAGAGGCGGCCCTCCGTGGAGATGCCGGCCTCGTCCATCGCGCGCCGCCAGCCCTCGACGTGGTCGGAGACCGGGTCGCCGACCACGGGGGTCTCCGCGATGCCGCCCATACAGGCGACGTACTCGTAGCCGTGCTCCAGCAGGTGCCGTACGGCGAGTTCGGCGCCGTCGAGGTCGTCGGTGACGACGGCGACGTCGTCGATGGACTCGGGCCGCTCGTGCAGCAGCACGACCCGGGCGTCCCAGGCCTCGATCTCGGCGGCCGCCAGGTCGTTGAGTGCGTGGCTGACGAGGATCAGCCCCGAGACGCGCATGCCGAGGAAGGCGCGCAGATAGTGGACCTCGCGCTCGCCGATGTAGTCGGAGTTCCCGACGAGCACCATCTTTCCGCGCTCGGACGCCGCCTGTTCGACCGCGTGCGCCATCTCCCCGAAGAAGGGCTGGCGCGCGTCCGGCACGATCAGGCCTATGAGATCCGTACGCCGGGACGCCATGGCCTGGGCCACGCGGTCGGGCCGGTACCCCAGTTCCTTGATCGCGGCGAGTACACGCTCGCGCGTGGCCGGGGCGACCGGCCGGGGTCCGTTGTTGATGACATAGCTGACCACGGCAGTGGAAGTCCCTGCCAGCCGCGCCACATCATCCCGAGTCACCTTGGCCACGCGCGGAGTCTACGCGGATATACCCGCTCTGGGCAGGGCGTAAAGGAGGTTCCGTACGATATCCCGACCGCTGTCCTGGCGCCCCGCTCGACTCCGTGCGGAAAGCGATGCCCAGGCGGGCACCGCGATACGCCTCTTTACGCCTCTTTACGCCTTGGCGCGGGCTTCAGCCGCGTCCAGGGCGGGTGAATTGTCCGTACTGTCCTGCTTTGCCTTGGCCGCCTTCGCCTTCGCTTCCTCGGTGGCGCGCTCCATCTTCTCCGGCTTCTCCGGCGTAACGAATCGATAACCGACGTTCCGGACGGTGCCGATCAGCGACTCGTGCTCGGGTCCGAGCTTGGCGCGCAGGCGTCGTACGTGCACGTCGACCGTGCGCGTGCCGCCGAAGTAGTCGTAGCCCCACACCTCCTGCAGCAGCTGGGCGCGCGTGAAGACGCGGCCGGGGTGCTGGGCGAGGTACTTCAGGAGCTCGAACTCCTTGAAGGTGAGGTCGAGGACCCGGCCCTTGAGCTTGGCGGAGTAGGTCGCCTCGTCGACCGACAGGTCGCCGTTGCGGATCTCCATCGGGGAGTCGTCGCTGACGATCTGCTGCCGTCCCATGGACAGCCGCAGCCGGGCCTCGACCTCCGCCGGGCCGGCGGTGTCGAGCAGTACGTCGTCGATGCCCCAGTCCGCGGTGACGGCGGCGAGGCCGCCCTCCGTGACGACGAGGATCAGCGGGCAGCCCGGTCCGGTCGAGCGCAGCAGCTGGCACAGGCTGCGGACCTGCGGCAGGTCGCGCCTGCCGTCGACGAGGATGACATCGGCACCCGGGGTGTCGACGAGGGCGGGGCCCTCCGCGGGGGCCACTCGCACGTTGTGCAGGAGCAGGCCGAGGGCGGGGAGCACCTCCGTCGACGGCTGGAGGGCGTTGGTCAGGAGCAGCAGAGAACTCATACGTCTGGTTCCTCCTCGGTCCCTGCGAGGACGTTTGTTGGTACAGCACAGCTCTGCGATCCCGAAGGCCCGTACACCTGCGGTTTCCCGCTTCGTATACAACGCTTCCGAAAGCACAAAAGGACCCGGGGGCAACGCTGCCCGAGTCCTCTGCCCAGCAGAATAGCCCACATGAGCTCTGGTCCGGCAGGTCATGTGGCACGTTCCACCGTTCGTCCGCACTCCGAGACGGACGCCAGAACGCCTGTGCGGACTGCTGTGCGGGCCTTTTTGCGCACCGCCGACGGTGTGACGATCGATGCCGTATACGACCCGGGTACCGCTGTATACGACGCCTCCGGGACGCCTTCCGCTCATCCCGTGTTCGTCGTCGCCCACGGCTTCACCGGTGCCGTGGACCGGCCGCACGTGCGGCGGGTGGCCGGGGCGTTCGCCCGGCACGGGGCCGTCGTCACCTTCTCCTTCCGGGGCCACGGCGCGTCCGGCGGGCGGTCCACGGTCGGGGACCGGGAGGTGCTCGACCTGGCGGTGGCCGTGGAGTGGGCCCGGGAACTCGGGCACGCGCGCGTGGTGACGGTGGGATTCTCGATGGGCGGGTCGGTGGTGCTGCGGCATGCGGCCCTGTACGAGGCCGGCACGGACGCGGTGGTGTCCGTCAGCGCGCCCGCACGCTGGTACTACCGGGGGACGGCTCCCATGCGCCGGCTGCACTGGCTGGTCACGCGGCCCGAGGGGCGTGCGGTGAGCCGGTACGGCTTCGGTACGCGCATCCACCACCGGGACTGGGACCCGGTCCCCCTCTCCCCGGTCGAGGCGGCGGCGAGGATCGCCCCCACGCCCCTGCTGATCGTGCACGGCGACGCCGACGGCTACTTCCCGCTCGACCACCCCCGCATGCTGGCCGCGGCCGCCGGTGACCAGGGCGAACTGTGGGTCGAGTCGGGCATGGGGCATGCCGAGCACGCGGCGAGCGACGAGCTGCTGGCCCGGATCGGGGCGTGGGGCGCCGGCCGGGCGGGCTAGCCTGACAAAGTTCACCGTCGAGTTTCATTGAGGAAGCAGATGCCAAAGGTCACGGTGCGCTACTGGGCCGCTGCCAAGGCCGCGGCCGGGGTGGCCGAGGAGCCGTACGAGGCGGTCACGCTCGCCGAGGCGCTCGACGGGGTGCGCGCGCGACACCCCGGCGAACTCGAGCGTGTCCTGCGGCGATGCTCGTTCCTCGTCGACGGTGACCCCGTGGGCACCCGCGGGCATGAGACGGTACGGCTGGCCGACGGCGGCACGGTCGAGGTGCTCCCGCCGTTCGCAGGAGGATGACGATGAGCAACCAGCCGCATGGGGGCTACGACCCTTACGGGCAGCAGCACCAGCAGCAACAACAGCAACAACAGCCGCAGCCGCAGGCGTGGCCCGGGCAGCAGCCGTACGACGATCCGTACGCCGCTCAGCAGCACCCGCAGCACCCGCAGTACACGCAGCAGTGGCAGGGGCAGACCTGGGAGACGCAGACACACCAGCCGGTGACGGCGGCGGCTGAGGAGACGGCGTATCTGCCGCCGCAGGCGTACGCGGCTCCGGCTCCCGAGGCGGCCCCCGGCACTCCCGCTCCCGATTCCGTGTACGGCCCCGCCACCGTCGGCGGGAACGCGCGCGTCACCGACGCGCAGCGGGCACGGGCGGAGGGGCGGTCGCCGATCATCGAGCCGGGGATGCAGCCGGCCGCGCTGACCGCGCTGCTCGGGCTGCTGCTGGCGGGTGCCGCGGCCGTCGGCACGTACGCGCTGTTGGTTCCCCTCGTCGTCCTCCAGGCCGTCACCGCGGCGGGCTGGTTCCGGCTGAACGGGATGTGGCCGGCGCGGCAGGGCATCGCGCTGGGCTTCGCGGGGGCGCTGGCCGCGGACGCGGCGCTGCTGGTGTCGGACCGCTCGCCGTCGGCGATCCTGGGCACGCTCGGGGTGTGGGTGCTGCTCGCGCTGGTCCTCCAGCTGCGGTCGCACGCCGACCCGGACGAGCGGATGTACGGCCTGATGGCGACGGTCGCGGCCTCGGCGCTGGCGATCGTGGCCGGGGGCTATCTCGCGGCCGACGCGGAGGCGGTGACGGTGGGAGCGGTCGCGGTGGCCGTCGCGGTCCTGGCGCGCGCCCTGCCGTTGCCGACCCCGGCTTCTGTGGTGGTGGCGCTGCTCGCGGCGGCGGGCGCGGGCGTCGCGGCCGGTGCGATGACGGGCCTCGGCACACCTGGTGCCCTGCTGGGAGCGGGCGCGGGCGCCTGCGCGCTGATCGGCCACCGGGTCGCCAGTTACGACTACCCGTCCCGCTTCGTCCACTTCACGGCGGGCGTGGCGCTGCCTCTGGCCGCTGCGGCACCGGCGGTGTACCTGTTGGGGCGGGCCCTGGCCTAGCGCCTGCGGGGCCATGGTGGGTCGGGGCCGCGCCGGGGGGTGTCCGTCCTCGGATTGGCGCGATGGGGTTGCGTACCGACTCACTGGCGTTGACGCGCCAACCACTGCGGGCGGACACCCCCCGACACGGCCCCTTCTCGCCGTACACGGGTGCGGGGCCGGCGCCCCAGCTGCGGGCATGCGTGCTGCTCGGGGCGGCACGGGTGGGCGCAGCGGCACCTCGTCGCGCCGAGCTGCGCGACGCCCCGCCCCAGCACCGACGTAGAACTTCTGCCTGTCACAGATGATCGACAAATCCCGGGCGCTCACATCCCACGGAGTTACCCTCACGCTTGGGCGGCCACCCGGTCGTCAGGGAACGGACCGCCGTCCAACCGCCGAGGTGGGGGAAACACCGTATGCGCGCACTGCGAATACTGCTGATCGTCGTCGTGATCCTGGGCGGGCTCTTCGTGATCGCCGACCGCGTCGCGGTGAACTTCGCCGAGGACGAGGCCGCCGACCGTCTGAAGACGACGGAGAACCTCTCGGCGACCCCCGATGTCTCCATCAAGGGCTTCCCGTTCCTCACCCAGGTCGCCGGCGGTTCCCTGGACGACATCGAGGTCGGCATCCAGGACTACGAGGCCGCCGCGGGCAACGGCGCCCAGAAGATCCGGATCGACGACCTCAAGGCCGACATGCAGGGCGTCGAGTTCTCCGGCGACTACAGCTCCGCCACGGCCACCAGCGCCACCGGCACCGCGACCATCGCCTACGACGAGCTGCTGAAGACTGCGAAGTCCGAGCCGACCCAGGTCGCCCCGGGCGTCACCGCCAACGTCGTGGGCCTCTCCGACGGCGGCAACGGCAAGATCAAGGTCACCGTCGAGGCGACCGTCCTCGGCACCAAGCTGCCCGAGCCGGTCTCCGTGCTCAGCTCGGTGACGGTGGTCGACGGCGAGGTGCGGGTGAAGGCCGACGGCCTGCCCAAGTTCGGCGGCGTCGACATCGCCGAGAACCGGGTCCGGGCGATCACCGACTTCCAGCAGAAGATCGACGGCCTGCCCGGTGGCATCAAGCTGGACTCGGTCCAGGCGGCGCCGAACGGCGTGGAGATCACGGTGAAGGGTTCCAACGTCCGACTCGCCGGGTAGGCAAGGCGCGAGGCGGCACCGACCAGGGCTGTCCGGTGGGCGAGACGGCGGAGTCCGTAGCGTAGATGTGAGGGTGGACGCAGGCGGCCGGATGCCGTGCGGGAGGCGCGCGGGCCGGTCGTTGATCCCAAATGGCGGATCTTTGCGTCTCAATATGCGACACACCGGTGACACGCGCGCCCGACCGTCCCTACGATCGAGGGCATGAAGCGACAGGCGGATCTCACGAAGCGGCGGGCAGTAGACCTGTGCCGCGTCGCCGCCATGCTCTGTCGCACCTTCTGAGCGACCGAGTCGGCCTGCTCCGACGCGCGCATCCCCGCCGCCCTGGATCAAGGGCACCCGTGCGCCGCCCCCGTCAGGGGCGCGTGCCCGCATACCTCGCACGCCCCGCCGTAACTGCCCCGGAGGAGAAAGAGCATGAGCCGCAGCGACGTCCTGGTAGACGCCGACTGGCTTCAGGAGCACCTGGACGACCCGACCATCGCGATCGTCGAGGTGGACGAGGACACGTCCGCGTACGACAAGAACCACATCAGGAACGCGATCCGCATCGACTGGACCGACGACCTCCAGGACCCGGTCCGCCGTGACTTCGTCGACCAGGAGGGCTTCGAGAAGCTCCTGTCGGACAAGGGCATCGGCAACGACCACACGGTGGTCCTGTACGGCGGCAACAACAACTGGTTCGCCTCGTACGCGTACTGGTACTTCAAGCTGTACGGCCACGACAACGTCAAGCTCCTCGACGGCGGCCGCAAGAAGTGGGAGCTCGACGCCCGCGAGCTGGTCGCCGGTGACGAGGTTCCGGAGCGTCCGAAGACGGACTACAAGGCCAAGGCCCAGGACACGTCCATCCGCGCCTTCCGTGACGACGTGGTGGCGGCCATCGGTTCGCAGAACCTGGTCGACGTCCGGTCTCCCGACGAGTTCAGCGGCAAGCTGCTCGCGCCCGCCCACCTGCCGCAGGAGCAGTCCCAGCGCCCCGGCCACGTGCCGAGCGCCCGGAACATCCCGTGGTCCAAGAACGCCAACGACGACGGCACCTTCAAGTCGGACGACGAGCTCAAGGAGCTCTACGCCGAGGAGCAGGTCGACCTGGCCAAGGACACCATCGCCTACTGCCGCATCGGTGAGCGCTCCGCGCTGACCTGGTTCGTGCTGCACGAGCTGCTCGGTGTGGAGAACGTCAAGAACTACGACGGCTCCTGGACCGAGTACGGCTCCCTGGTGGGCGTGCCGATCGAACTCGGCGCCAACAAGTAAGACCTCCGACCGACCTTTCATCACCCCCTTCAGGAGAACGACATGTGTGGAGCGAAGGCCGGCGGCCCCGACGCCTCGACGATCAAGCCCGGTGAGACCACGATCCAGGGTCAGGTGACCAAGGACGGCGAGCCCGTGGTGGGCTACGTCCGTCTGCTGGACTCGACCGGCGAGTTCACGGCCGAGGTGCCGACCTCGGCGACCGGACAGTTCCGCTTCTACGCGGCCGAGGGCACCTGGACCGTCCGTGCCCTCGTGCCCGGCGCCACCGCCGACCGCACGGTCGTCGCCCAGCAGGGCGGACTGGCGGAGGTCGCGATCGCCGTCTGACGGCGACAGGTTCTCAAGGGCCGCACCCCCCGGGTTGGACGCCTGGGGTGCGGCCCTTCGGGCTGCCCGGATCTACGCTGGACGTATGTACGCACGACGGCGGCGGACGTACTTCGCGATGATGGGCCTCTGCATCGGCCTCTTTGTTCTGGCCTGGGGTGTCGTGCGGCTGTGGTCGATCCCCGTGGCCGTCGGGATGTGTGTGGTCGCCATGGTCATTCCGCCGGTGGCGGCCATGGTCGCGAACCGGCGGGGGCCGGAGGACCGGTGGTGGGACGACCCGTCCGGCGACCCTCAGTCCGACGAGTGGTGGGACGAGCTGGACGGCAAGAAGCGGCCGCGGTGACCGGCCTCTTCTCGCGTGCGGCGGGCGACTCGCGGCAGCCCAGCCGCAGGCCGAGGTCCGGGTGCTGCTCGATCCGGCTCGGCACCCCTTCTGCCTCCACACGGACACAAGCCCGCAGGCTCAGTAGACGAGCGCCTGGGTGTCGTCCGCCAGGGACTCCTGGACGAAGACCTGCGCGCCCGCGATGCGGACGCCGTCGATGACGTCCTTCTCCGTGATCTCGCGGCGGGCCGCGCACTGCGTGCACAGCGTGACGCGGCCGGCCGCCAGGACCGAGTCGAGCAGGTCGGGCAGGGGTGCAGCGTGCGGGAGGTCGAAGTCGGCGGCCCTGCCGGGCAGGGCGAACCAGGCGGACTCGCCGGTCAGCCACAGGGAGACCTCGACGCCGCTGGCGACGGCGACCGCCGCCACCGTGAACGCCTGAGAGCACCGTTCGGGGGCGTCGGCCCCCGCCGTCACCTTGATCACCAGCTTCTTCGCCATAGCCGGAAGCCTAGTCCGGACCGGAAGCCCACTCCGGAATCGAAGTGCCGAAGGCGCCCGCGTAAGCTGGCCTCCGGCCCTGTGCACCCATTCGCACCCGCTCAAGGAGCACCCCGTGGAGATCTTCTTCGAAATCCTGTTGGTCCTGGTCGCCGTGGGCGTCCTCGCCTTCGCCGGACTGACCGTGAAGAAGCTGTACCAGGGCCAGCGCTGACCCCCGTCTAGGAAGTTCCCATGATCGAGATCCCGTCCGACCTTCACAAGGACCTCGTCCCGCTCGCCTTCCTGCTCGGCAACTGGGCGGGTGCCGGTGTGCACGACTTCCCCGGCTCCGAGAAGTGCAACTTCGGCCAGGAGGTCACCTTCACCCACGACGGCCGGGACTTCCTGGAGTACCACTCGCACTCCTGGGTGCTGGACAACGACGGCAACAAGGTCCGTCCCCTGGAGTCCGAGCACGGCTTCTGGCGCATCGACGCGAACCGCAAGGTCGAGGTGACGATGACCCGCGACGACGGCGTCATCGAGATCTGGTACGGCGAGCTGGCCGACCAGAAGCCCCAGATCGACCTCGTGACGGACGCCGTGGCCCGCACGGCCGCCTCCCAGCCCTACACGGGCGGCAAGCGGCTCTACGGCTACGTCAAGAGCGACCTGATGTGGGTCGGCGAGAAGCAGACCCCCGAGGTCGAGCTGCGCCCCTACATGTCCGCCCATCTGAAGAAGGTCGTCACTCCGGAGGAGGTCGAGCGCTGGGCCAAGGCCCTGCCCGACGACATGCCGGACGACGGCATCGCCTTCTTCAAGTAGTTCTAGACTCGAGGTGTGGTGAGCACCGACTGGAAGAGCGATCTGCGGCAGCGCGGCTACCGGCTGACCCCGCAGCGGCAACTCGTGCTCGAAGCCGTGGACACCCTGGAGCACGCGACCCCCGACGACATCCTCGTGGAAGTGCGGAAGACGGCGTCGGGGGTCAACGTCTCCACCGTCTACCGGACCCTGGAGCTCCTGGAGGAGCTCGGGCTGGTCAGTCACGCCCATCTGGGACACGGGGCGCCGACGTACCACCTCGCGGACCGGCACCACCATCTCCACCTGGTCTGCCGTGACTGCCAGAACGTCATCGAGGCGGATGTCTCCGTGGCCGCCGAGTTCACCGACAAGCTGCGGCGGACGTTCGGCTTCGACACCGACATGAAGCACTTCGCGATCTTCGGCCGGTGTAAGGACTGCGCGCTCAAGGCTTCAACTACCGAGTCGTAGGCTTACGTATATGAAGAGCCCCCTGCTGACCCTGCCCGGCGCCGTCCCCGCCGAGGGCGTGGACGAAGGCGTCGCCGCCCACTACGGCGACCTGTTCCGCGAGCAGCGTGCCCTCGCCGACGGCACCGGTTTCGTCGATCTCTCGCACCGGGGGGTCGTCGCCGTCACCGGCGAGGACCGGCTGGCCTGGCTGCACCTGCTGCTCACCCAGCACGTGAGCGACCTCCCCGCGGGCCGGGCCACCGAGGCGCTGATCCTCTCCGCGAACGGCCACATCGAGCACGCCCTGTATCTCGTCGACGACGGCGGGACGGTCTGGGCCCATGTCGAGCCGGGCACCCAGGACGCGCTGATCGCGTACCTGGAGTCGATGAAGTTCTTCTACCGGGTGGAGGTCGCCGACCGGACCGCCGACACCGCGGTGGTGCACCTGCCGGCCGGCTCCATCGCCGAGGTGCCTCAGGGGGCCGTCGTGCGGGAGACGCCGCACGGGCGGGACCTGTTCCTGCCGCGCGCCGAGCTGGAGGCCTTCGCCGAGCAGGCCGGGCCGCCGGCCGGGATCCTGGCCTACGAGGCGCTGCGGGTGGAGCAGCACCGGCCCCGGCTCGGTTTCGAGACGGACCACCGCACCATCCCGCACGAGCTGGGCTGGATCGGCTCGGCGGTGCATCTGCAGAAGGGCTGCTACCGGGGCCAGGAGACGGTCGCCCGGGTGCAGAACCTGGGCAAGCCGCCGCGGCGGCTGGTCTTCCTGCACCTGGACGGCAGTGAGGTTCATCTGCCGGCCGTCGGGACGGAGCTGCGGCTCGCGGACGACGGGCCCGACGGCCGGAAGGTCGGTTTCATCACGACGTCCGCCCGTCACCACGAGCTGGGGCCGGTCGCCCTCGCCCTGGTGAAGCGGAACGTGGCCGTGGACGCGCCGCTGGTGGCCGGGGACACCGCCGCGGCCCAGGAAGTCGTCGTCGAGCCGTAGGTCTTCGTGCCGAGAGTCGTCGTCGCGCCGTACGACTTGTAGACCTTTCGGGTCAGATTTCGATCTGCACGGTGAACGGGCCGTCGTTCGTCAGCGATACCCTCATCGCCGCCCCGAAGCGGCCCGTGGCCACCGTCGCGCCGAGGGAGCGCAGCTGGGCGACCACCTCGTCGACCAGGGGCTCGGCGACATCGCCGGGGGCCGCGGCGTTCCAGGTGGGGCGGCGGCCCTTGCGGGCGTCGCCGTAGAGGGTGAACTGGCTGATCACCAGGAGCGGGGCGTCGATGTCGCTGCACGACTTCTCGTCGTGCAGCATGCGGATCGACCACAGTTTGCGGGCCAGCTGGGCCGCCTTCTCCTTGGTGTCCTCGTGTGTGACGCCGACCAGGACGCACAGCCCCTCGCCCTCGATCGCGCCCACGGTCTCGCCGTCCACGACGACGCTCGCGCCGTCCACCCTCTGCACCACTGCTCGCATACGTCCATCATGCAGGGCGGTGAACGTCACGCCGCGGGTGGTGTGCGGATGGCACGAACGGGTGGTTTGCGCCGGGCGCCAACGGGCCGCGCTCGGCCGTATTTTGCTGCTTAACCGCCCATCTGGGGTCTATCGGGGGCACTCGTTCCCATAGCGGCCACTTGGGGTGGCACGATGCATGCACACACCGGTCGAGGGGACGGTTGAGGCACATGAGCACATCAAGCACCGGGCAGCAGTCGGGGGCTGTCTGGTCGACGTACACGGGGATCGGGGCGACGGAGTACCACCGGCCGCCCACACAGCGCACGGACAGCCCGCGGCTGCCCTCGGACGCTCCCGAGCCCGATCAGACCGCGCTGAGCCTGACCGAGCTGCGCGCGGTGCGCCGCGAGGCCCAGCGCGACGAGGCCGACCTCAGCTATGTACGGCGGCTGCTCCAGGGGCGGATCGACATCCTGCGCGCGGAGTTGGAGCGGCGTGCACCGGCGGAGGTGGCCGCCGTCGCCGCACCCGCGGAGGTGTCCGTCGTCGAGCGGCTGGCGGAGATCCTGCGGGACGCCCCGGCCCGGCACCGCTCCTCCGCCCGCCATGTGACCCTCTCCACCCCGCAGGGCGAGGAGTCCCGGCGGCTGGCCGCGGAGATGCTCGGCGAGGTCGAGCTGTCCGACCTGGGGGCGCGGACGGACCTGGAGCTGAACACGGCGATGGGACGGCTCGTGCGCTACGAGCAGCAGGTGTCCCGGCGGCGCCGGCGGCTCCAGCGCACGGCCGACGAGTGCGGCGCGGAGATCGCCCGCCGCTACCGCGAAGGGGAGGCGCAGGTCGACGACCTGCTCGTCTGAGCCGCTGCCGGACAGGGGGAGGGCCGGTGCCCGGAAATCCGCGCGACACCCACCGGCCCTCCGCCTAGCGTGAGCCCATGACCCGCGAAGCCGACATCGACATACGTCCCATCGACGAAGCCGAGCACGCCGAATGGCTGCGTGCCGTGCACACCGGCTTTCTGCGAGGGCCGGTGGTCTCCCCGGAGGAGATCGAGGGCCGTCGCCGGAACTTCGTCCCGGGGCGCTTCCTCGGCGCCTTCGACGGCGGCCGGTGTGTGGCGACCTTCCGGTCCTTCGAGCAGCAGCTCACGGCCGTGGGCGGGGCGAGCGTGCCGGCCGACGCCGTCACGGGGGTCACCGTCACCGCCACCCACCGCCGCCGCGGGCTGCTCAGCCGGATGATGGCGCGGGACCTGGCGGCCGCGAAGGACCGCGGGGACGTCGTCGCGACGCTGATCGCCGCCGAGTACCCGATCTACGGCCGGTACGGCTTCGGGCCCGCGACCTGGATGTCCGAGTGGACGGTCGATGTGCCGCGCACCGGCCTCGACGCCCGCTGGGCGGGGCCCGCGGACGGCGGGCGGATCGACCTGGTGGACGGCGACGACGTCCGCAAGCTCGGCCCCGAACTGCACGAGCGGCTGCGCCGCACCCAGCCCGGTGTCATCGACCGCGACGAGCTGTGGTGGAAGCTGAACACCGGCGCCGTGAAGTTCGACCCGGCGTGGAAGATGCCCTTCTTCGCCGTGTACCGCTCGGCGTCCGGCGAGGTCGAGGGCATGGCCGCCTATGACGTGGACGACAACTGGGGCGAGGCCAAGCAGCCGTTGAACACGGCGACCGTGCGAGGGCTGATCGGAGTGACCCCGGCCGCGGAGCGCGCCCTGTGGCACTACCTCTGCTCCATCGACTGGGTCGTGACGGTGAAGAGCGGCTGGCGGGCGCCCGACGATCTGCTCCCGCACTTCCTGCCGGATCCGCGGGCGGCCAGGATCACGTCGCTGGCGGACTTCCTGTGGGTGCGGATCCTGGACGTCGTACGGGCGCTGGAGGCGCGGACGTACGAGGGGGAGGGGTCGCTGGTGCTGGAGGTCGCCGGTGTGGACGGACTGACCGGTGGGCGGTACCGGCTGGAGGCCTCCGCAGCGGGGGCGTCCTGCGTTCAGACCACCGAGAGCGCGGAACTCGTACTGGAGGTGGGCGAGCTGGGGGCCCTGTGGCTGGGGGACGAGTCGGCGGTGCGGCTGGCGGCGCTGGGGCGGGTGCGGGAAGAACGAGCGGGCGCCGCCCGGAAGGCCGACGCCCTGCTGCGTACGTCCAGGCGGCCTTGGTGCCCGGACATGTTCTGAGCCGCTCCCCTCTGTCGACGTACTGGGACCCGCATCCGTAGCGAGCTGTTCGGTTGTGGTTGTTGTGCGGTGGTGCTCACCTGCCGGGCTCCCGGCTCCCCTCCGGAAGGGAGGCCCGTAGGTGGAGAGTGGATGGCATAAGTTGGCGACCAACTTCACTGTACTTATAGCCGCTTGGAAGCGTCTCATAACCACCTAGCGCTGAACTGCCGGAAGATGGCGGGAAGTTGTACTGTTTGGTTGTGGACCCGGAACACACCTCCGTCAATGGGCGGAAGAGGTCGCAACGGCCACAGAGAACACATCAAGAGGTGGCCGACGAACTGCGCGCCCGGATCAGGTCAGGAGCGCTGCGGTCCGGTGAGCGCATGCCGACGCAGGCGCAGCTCGCCGACGAGTTCGGCGTCGAGCGCGGTGCCGTGCGCCAGGCGCTGCGCATCCTGCAGTCCGAGCAGCTGCTCACCAACGTGTCCAAGGGAAGCCCGGCGACCGTCGCCTCCGACCTCGCCAGGGCGCTGACCGGCCCGCAGGCCCCGCCCGTGCCCACGACCGTGGGCCTCGCGCCCCGGATCGCGACGGCGTTCGCCGCGGAGCACGTCGAGATCGACGCCGTGTGCCTGACCTCCATCTCCCTCACGCTGGCGATCGGCGAACCGCTGCGGCAGATCCACGCCGGACGGCTGAAACCGGCCAAGGTCGACGTCCGGGTCCTGCTGCCCAGCCGGGACATCGACCTCGCCTTCCCGGTGCCGGTCGGGGGGCGCGGCGACGACTGGGTGCACGAGCGGTGGCTGGCCATGCGCAACGCCCAGGGGCAGGTCCTCCAGCACAATCTGCTGGCCCTGCGCGCCACGCACGGCATCGATGTGCATGTCACGTTCCGGGCGCTGCCCTTCACCCCGCCGGTGAAGCTGTACCTGCTCAACGGCTCGGAGGCGCTGTTCGCGTACTACACGCTGACGCGCCGGGAGGCCGAGATCGACCATGAGCGGAGGGAGATGTTCGACGCGCGGGGCACCCAGTCGATGCTGTTCTCCTTCCGGCAGGGACCGGGGCCGCGTGACACGACCTTCGTCGAGCAGTCGTACCTGTGGTTCAACGCCCTGTGGGAGACGATCAGTTCGGAGCTGGTGCTCACGAGCTCATAGGGCGGTCCTCAGGACCAGCAGCGCGATCACGACGGCTCCCGTGGAGCTGACCGCCGAGTTGTTGGCCTTGAGCCCCACGGTGAGAAGGAGCAGGCCGACGATGCCGGCCGGGCCGTACTTCCACTGGACGAACTGCTCGAAGGCGACGACCGCGATGGCGGCGAGGAGAGTGAGGGCGGGCATTGGTTTCCCCCTTCGGAAGTCCGGAAGCAAAACTTCCGCCAACTCAAGGGAGTTGGCAACCAACTCTGATTAAGTTGTCCCCACTTGGCCCCTAGTCATAAACAACTTTCAAACAACTCCCGCCAGATGGATCAAAGTTGTAGCGTTTGGTCGTGACCCAGGAGAACGTGGCAGTGAACGGCAGCAGAAGGTTCTCGCCCCAGGAGATCGCCGACCACCTGCGGGAACGCATCCGCACGGGTGAGCTCAAGCCCGGGGACCGCCTGCCCACCCAGGCCGACCTCGCGGAGGAGTTCGGTGTGGAACGCGGCGCCGTCCGCCAGGCCCTGCGGGCACTCCAGGAGGACGGTCTCCTCACCAACGTCAGCAAGGGCAGCCCCCCGCGGATCGCCGCGCCCGCTCCGGCCCGGGGCGAGCCCCAGCCGACGATGGTCGGCCTGGCGCCCCGCCTCACGGAGGCGTTCTCGGCGCGCCGCGTCCGTGTGGACGTGGTCTGCCACACGGCGGAGACCCTGATGGTCGCCATCGGCGAACCGCTCCGCCTGATCCACGAGGGCCGTATCCACCCCGAGTCGATCGACGTCCGCATCCTCGTGCCCTCCCGGGACATCGAGCTGGCCTTCCCCGTCCCCGTGGAGGCGCACGGCGACGACAACCCGGTCCACCAGCGCTGGCTGTCCATGCGCAACGCCCAGGGGCAGGTCCTCCAGCACAATTTCCTGGCCCTGCGCTCCACGCACGGCATCGACGTCCACGTCACGTTCCGCGCGCTGCCCTTCACCCCGCCGGTGAAGCTGTACCTCCTCAACCAGGAGGAGGCGCTGATCGGCTACTACATGCTGACCAGGCGCGAGGAGGAGTGGGGCAGCCAGACCCTGGACATGTACGACGCGCTGGGCTCCCACTCGCTTCTCTTCTCCTTCGTGAAGCGATCGGGTCAGCGGGACGCGGCGTTCGTCCAGGAATCCCAGAAGTGGTTCGACGCCCTCTGGGCAACCATCACGACGGACCTGACACTCTCCTAGTGACTTCTGATACGACGCGGACCGGTGCGGTGACAGTCCAGACGGAAACGGATCCGCACGAACTCCGGAACCTGATCAGACGCGCCCGCGTCGTGCTGTGGGACTTCGACGGGCCCATCTGCCGGCTGTTCGCCAATCATTCGGCGGAACGGGTGGCGAGCGACCTGGTGTCCTGGCTGGAGGGCCATGGGCTGCACGGGCTGCTGACGGAGGGCGAGCGGGAGTCCCTCGACCCGCACGTGGTGCTGCGCGCCGTGGACCGCCGGCACCCCGGCAGTGATCTGGTCGCCGATCTGGAGGCGCGTCTGACCCAGGAGGAACGGCTGGCCGCGTCCTCGGCGATGCCGACCGCGTACGCGGACCCGCTGATCCGCACCTGGACCGCGGTGGGGGCCCGGCTGGCGATCACCACCAACAACTCCCCGCTCGTGGTCGTCGAGTACCTCACGGGCCGCGGCCTCGTCGGCTGCTTCCAGCCCCACATCTACGGCCGCACCCGGGAACTGCGTCATCTGAAGCCGGACCCGCACTGCCTCAACCGGGCGCTGAGCGCGATGGGCGCGGCCCCGTCCGACGCCCTGATGGTCGGCGACACACCCTCCGACCACGAGGCGGCGTCCCACGCCGGGGTGCCGTTCCTGGGCTACGCCCGCAACGAACGCAAGGCAAAGCTCCTGAAGAACGCCGGGGCCGGGGTGGTCCTGACGTCCCTGGAGCCGCTGCTGACGCTGCTGCGCGTAGGCGGCACTCCTGTGTGACAGGCACGCCTTCACCTGCAGTCCGGGCTCGCCTGCCAGGCAACCGGCCCACCTGCCTGCTTCCTCGTATCGGGTCTGTCCGGACCTCCGTCTGGCTGGATTAGGCTCCGAACGGGTTGTCTCGCTCGTGCGGTCGTCCAACCGAATGAGTCGGGGCAAACCGGCGATCGTCGCCCGGACGTGCACGAATGCGTTTGTTGACGGGCCACAAGGATCGGAAGATTGTGCACATGCCGACATGTTCATCAGCGTGAGGCGCTAGTCTCGGCCATCGTGCCCCCTCAGCAACATGGAGCGCGCTTGTCGCTCGCGCACAGCCTTTTGGAGTCTCGCCGGCTCCAGGGCACGGGAAAGGTGCTCAAGGGGCACCACAACACCAACTACGTGCTACGTGTGGGGCTGTTGCTGGCGCTGCTGATCGGTGCCGTGCCGTACACGCGATTCAAGTACCGGGTGCCACTCAACACGATCGAGGTCGTCCCGCGCATCTGGCCATGTGAGGCGGATGTCCTCGAGGTCGTCTGCAGGCATCTGCGTGAGGTGCCGCGCTGCCGCGCCGTGCTGGGCGACCGCTCCCTGCACCGGTATCGCAGGGGCAAGGTACTCAGCGACCGGAACTTTGACGGTGTCATCGACGACAAGCTGATGCGCGAGTTCGCCGCGTTCTTCGTCAGGGCTGCCAAGGTGCCGGTCGAGGAGCTCCCGCCGCCCCCCGAGGACTGGCCGGCCGACGGCGACAGCCAGGCCTTCCTGCACTGGCTCATCGATTTCACCGAGCAACGCGTCCACCAGCCGAACCGGCATCGCTTCGGTGGCCTTTTCGACGCGGTGGGCATCCCCCGGGGCGCGATGGCGACGTTCAAGGAGAACCACCAGGGTCTGACATCCCGGCCGTTCAGGCTCCTGCACACCGACGTCCACCGTGCCAATGTCCTGGTGCGACGAGGGCGAATCTCCGTGATCGACTGGGAGTTGGCCATATGCGGGGACCCGCTTCATGATCTCGCGACTCATATGGTGCGCATGGGGTACGGCAAACAGGAACAGGCAGTGATGACCGACCTGTGGGCCCAGGCGATGACTGAGGCCGACTACCACGATCTGACCAGCGGCCTGGACAAGGATCTGGAGACCTACCTGGCCTTCGAATACGCCCAGTCTGTGTTCCCCGACGTCATGCGTGCGGCTCTCGCACTGCCGGATGATGCGGAGAAGGCGCACTTCCAGGCGGCGGCGGAGCGGGTGAGCCGAGCCATGGGGCGGGCACGTGAACCGCTGATGCTGGTGGAGGTGCCGGACTTGGAGCAGATCCTGGAAGCCCTCCGGGAGTGGCACATGACGACCGCGCCGAGGGCCGCGCCATGACCGTACGCCGGAACCTCGCGCGGAATCACGCAACCACGCAGGTGAGGAGGCTTGACGACGAGGATCTGCTGCTGGATGCCGCGAAGCAGATCGTGAACGGACGTTGCGTCCTGTTCGACTTCGACGGGCCCTTGTGCCGGCTGTTCCCCGACAGGTCCTCTAAGCCACTGGCGGATGCCCTGCGGGGGATTGTCGCGGAGCAGGACGCGCTGGACCTCCTGCCACCGGCGACGCTGGTGTCCATCGACCCCCAGGACGTACTGCGGGCCGTGGACCTGGCGCTTCCTGGAAGTGATCTGGTGGCGGCGCTGGAGGCGCGGCTCGTTGAGGGGGAGAGGGAAGCGGCGCAGAGCGCGCCGCCCACGCGCGGGGCGAGCGCGCTGGTCCGGCGCCTGGCGAAGGAGGGCGTGCGGATCGCCATCACCACCAACAACTCCCCGGGCGCCGTCGACATGTACTTGCGTCGGATGCGCCTTCGCCGTTGCTTCGCAGACCACCTCTACGGCCGTACCGACAACCCCAGGCGGCTCAAACCCCACCCCGACTGTCTGGACCGCGCCCTGCGGGTGCTGGGTGCGGACGCGGGGGACGCGCTGATGTTCGGGGACACGGTGACGGACCTCGCCGCGGCCGAGAAGGCCGGTGTGAAGTTCGTGGGATACGCGCGTGATGCGGATGAGGCGAAAGAGCTTTGGGAGGCGGGTGCGCCTGTCGTGCTGTCCCGCTTCGACCACTTCTCAACCATGATTCCGTGGTGATGACGTAGGACTCTTCCTGGTCGCCCGTCCGGCAGGGCACGATGAGGCTGGCTCGACTCAAATCGCTGGCCCGCGGGGGGAATCGGTGTCGGACCCAGGCTCGTCGTGGACCAGGAGACTGGCAGCCGGGTGGGGGCGCGCGGAGCCCACGGTCACGAGGCTCTTCCTGTTCGCCGTGTTCGTGGTCGGACTGGTGGCCCAGTTCGTGAAGCCCGTCGGTGACGCCCTGCAGGACAAGGTCTACCTGGGCGGCGCGCTGCTCACAGTGGTCGGGTACGTGCTCTACGCCGAGGTTCAGCGTCTCAACGCGGGGCACTCCGAGCAGCGGCGGGCAGAGGCGGAACTGCAGTCCGTGACGCAGAGGCTGGATGAGGAAGTACGGCGCCTGAACCAGGCGCTCCGCCCGCGCGGAGTCCCGCCCACGGCGCTGGAGGCACAGTTCAAAAACGTTCTTGAACGCGAGAAACACGTCACACTCTCGATGCTGGGGTTCACCGGCGAGACGTTCGCGGACCCCCTGGTCAAGCGCATACTCCCAGGGCTGCCTCAGCGCGCCGGACGCACCATCGCACTTCGCGTCCTCATACCGGACTTCACCAAGGAGATCGAGTTTCCAGGCCGGGTGGGCGCGGACGGCAAGGCCGGTGACGCTCCCGGATTCCGGGCGAGCCTCGTGCGCCGAATCGCCACCCACGAGGAGTGGCTGAAGGACCAGGCGGAGCGTATGAACCGCAACGGCCAGGGGACTCTGCGCGTCGAGTTCCGCGTGCTTCACATGTCGCCCTGGCTCAAGCTCTACTTCATCAACGAAGACGTCGTGTACGAGGGCATCTACGACAAGGTCGACCCGAGACGCGGTCACGTCCTGGATCCACAAGGCTACGACTCCTTGCTGACCCGCTGGGCCAAGGACGACGGCGACGAGGCACGGGAGATCGTCAAGCGGCGCGTGGATCTGTTCGGCACCCTCTGGAAGCGCGCGCGTACGTTCACCACAGAACTGTCCGGCACGACGCCGGGGCGGCCGGAGGTCTCCTGAGGCGACAGGAGCAGCGTCTCTGATGAGCTCAGGATCGTCGGGTGGTTCGGGTGGTTCGGGTGGTTCGGGTGGTTCGGGTGACGTGGGTGCGCAGGTGGAAGCCCGCCTGTGCCTTCGACCCCGACCTCTGTCCGGCGAGGTGCTGCCCTGACCCTGACCGCCGTAGGCTCTGGTCATGAGTGACACCGGCCTCCGCGAACGCAAGAAGCGGCGGATGTACCAGACCGTGTCGGACACCGCCATCCGCCTCTTTCTGGAGAGAGGGTTCGACGCGGTGTCCGTCGCCGAGGTGGCGGCGGCGGCCGAGATCTCCAAGCCGACGCTGTTCCGGTACTTCCCGGCCAAGGAGGATCTGGTGCTGTACCGGATCGCCGACCACGAGGGGGAGGCCGCGCGGGTGGTGGCCGGGGCGGAGGGGGCACCGGTGGAGGCGTTGCGGCGGCACTTTCTGGACGGGCTGGAGCGGAGTGACCCCGTGACCGGGCTCAACGACCATCCGCAGGTGCTCGCCTTCCATGCCCTGCTCTATGGGGCGCCCTCCCTGGTCGCCCGCGCGCACACGCACCAGGAGCGGTCGGAGGCCGCGCTGGCCGAGGTGCTCGGGGGCGATCTGGACGCGCGGCTGGCGGCCGGGCAGATCATGGCCGTACTGCGGGTGCTCGCGCTGGAGAACTGGCGGCGGATCGCGGCGGGGGAGCGGGTGGCTGACGTGCGGGCGGACGCGGTGGCGGCGGCGGGGCGGGCGTTCGGGTGGCTGGCGGCCGGGTTGCCGGCACGGTTCCGGGGTGAGCCCGGGTGATTCTGAGTAATAAATTTAACTCGGTTACGTTTTTGCTCTAGGCTCGGTGGAATGACGTCGACCGAGCCTGCCCTTCAGCACGTACTCGACCGGGAACGCGCCCATCACGAGCGCTGCCGGGCCGCCCTCGCCGCGATGGTCGAGGGCGCCGGTGAACAGGTCGTCATCGGGGAGGACGTCTCGGCCTCCGGTGCCGACGCGGAGGTGCTCGGGTACCGGCTGCGCAGCCATGCCAAGGCCTTGCGGGAACTGCCCGAGGGGCCCTTGTTCTTCGGGGCGCTGCAGGGGGAGGAGGGGCAGTTGCACATCGGGCGGCTGCGGATCTCCGAGCACCCCGCCGAACCGCCCCTCGTCGTCGACTGGCGCGCACCCGTCTCGCGCGCCTTCTACCAGGCCTCCGCCCATGACCCGCAGGGCGTCGCCGTACGCCGGCGGTTCGGGTGGGCGCCCGGCAGCCGCGGGTACTCCGGCGACCTCACCGGCCTGGAGGACGAGCACCTGGGGCAGGGGGAGAGCCGGGCCAGCCGGATCGTCGCCCGGGAGATCGAACGGCCTCGCGTCGGGCCCATGCGGGACATCGCCGCGACCATCCAGCCCGAGCAGGACGACCTCGTACGCGGGGACCTCACGCTGTCGGTGTGCGTGCAGGGCGCGCCGGGCACCGGCAAGACGGCCGTGGGCTTGCACCGCGCCGCGTATCTGCTCTACACGCACCCGCAGCGCATCCGGCGCGGCGGTCTGCTGATCCTCGGGCCCAACCGCACGTTCCTGTCGTACATCGCGGAGGTGCTGCCGGCCCTCGGCGAGACGGGGGTGCGGCAGTCGACGCTCGTCGAGGAGATCGCCGGGTGGCCGGTCCGCGGGATCGACGACGAGTCCGCCGGCGTCGTCAAGCACGACGCCCGGATGGCGGAGGTGCTGCGGCGGGCGCTGTACGCGCGCGTGCGCACCGCGGGGGCGGGCTCGCTCGCCGTGCCGGACGGGTCGTACCGCTGGCGGGTGCCGGAGGCTGAGCTGACGCGGATCGTCGCGGACGTACGGCAGGAGGAACCGCCGTACGGGGTCGGGCGGGAGCGGGTGCGGGCGCGGATCGTGCGGTGTCTGCGCGAGCGGGTGGAGCGGCGGGCCGGGCCGCCGGCGAACGCCTGGGTGCGCCGGGTCGAGCGGGCGCGGCCGGTGTCCGCGTACCTCGACGCGGTCTGGCCCCGGGTGCGGCCGGAGGAGGTCGTGGCCGAACTGCTCACCGATCGCGAGGTGTTGGCGGGGGCGGCCGACGGGCTGCTGGACGGCGCCGAGCAGCGGGCGCTGCTGTGGCGGAAGCCGCCCCGGTCGTGGAAGTCGGCGCGCTGGTCCGCCGCCGATCTGGTGCTGCTCGACGAGGTGGCCGGGTTGATCGAGCACCCGGCGGGGTATGGGCATGTCGTCGTCGACGAGGCGCAGGACCTGTCCCCGATGGAGTGCCGGGCCATCGCCCGCCGGGCGCCCTTCGGTTCGCTGACGGTGCTGGGCGATCTGGCGCAGGGGACGACGCCGTGGGCGGCGCGGTCGTGGCCGACTGTCCTGGCGCACCTGGGGAAACCGGACGCGGCCGTGGTCGGGCTGACCGTCGGCTTCCGTGTGCCGCGTGCCGTCGTAGGCCTCGCCAACCGGCTGCTGGAGCGGCTGGACGTGGATGTGCCGGAGGCCCGTTCGCTGCGCGGGGACGGGGAGTTGCGGCTGCGGGCGACGGATCCGGACGGGGTGCCCGCGGCGGTCGTGGACGCCGTACGGGACGCCTTGGAGCAGGAGGGCTCGGTCGGGGTCGTCGCGGCGGACGCGGACCTGCCCCGGGTGCGGGCAGCCCTGGAGGCGGCCGGTGTCGAGGCGGCGGGGCCCGGGGAACTCGGCGCGCGGGTGGCCCTGGTGCCGGCGAGCGTGGTCAAGGGACTCGAGTACGACCATGTCGTGGCCGTCGAGCCGGCGGCGATCGCCGAGGCGGAGGCACGGGGGCTGCACCGGTTGTACGTGGTGCTGACGCGGGCGGTGACGAGGCTGGACGTGGTGCACGGGAGGCCGCTGCCGTTCTAGCCACGGGCGCGTGCGGGGTGGCTAGGGTCCGAGTCATGGCTGACACAGACGCGTTCACGGACATCCCCACCACCACGCTGGCCGATCTGCTGGGCCGCGGGCAGGTCATGGACATCGGGGTCCGGCCCCTGTGGGGGCCGGTGCCGCGGGTGGCCGGGCAGGCCTTCACCGTGCGGTGTCCTCCCGGGGACAACCTGATGCTGCACGCCGCCATCCACCGTGCCGAGCCCGGCTCGGTCGTCGTCGTGGAGTCGGGCGATCTGGACTACGCGCTGGCCGGTGGCAACGTCTGCGCCGTCGCACAGCGCCGCGGCGTCGCCGCGTTCGTCCTCGACGGGCTGATCCGCGACCTCGCCGAAGTGCGGGAGGCCCGCTTCCCGGTGTTCGCTCGCGGGGTCATCCCCATCCCGGGCACCAAGGCCGCCGCACGGCCGCTCCGCGAGCGGGTGACCTGCGGCGGGGTGGCCGTCGACCCGGGTGACATGGTCGTCGCCGACGAGGAGGGCGTCGTGGTGGTGCCCGGGGCCCGCCGCGCGGAGGTGCTCACCGCGGCCCGCGCCAAGCTGGCGAAGGAGGCCGCGGAGACCCTGGACGACTGGGAGTCGGCCCACCGGGCGCGCATCGACAAGATCCTTGCGGAACAGGGCTTCGAGGGGGCCGGGGGCTTCGGAGGCTTCGGGGGCTGAGCAGGCTCAGCGTTCCGCGAAGGGGCCTTTCCCGGTGAAGGCCAGGGCGCCGAAGCGTTCGCCGATGCGGCGGTGGGTCGCGGCGTCCGGGTGGACGTGGTCGGGGAGGGGGAGTTCGGCGGCGTCGGACTCGCCGTAGAGGGCGAGGCCGTCGAGGTAGTGGAGGTTCGGGTCGTCGGCCGCGCGCTGCCGCACGATCCGGGCCAGTTCCTCCCGGATGACGCCGAGCGTGAGCTTCCCGGTTGCCGTCTCCGCCGGGTCGCCCATGGCGGCGAACAGCAGCCGTCCCTTCTCGATCTCGCTGAGGTCCGGGGCGGTGGGGCCGGGGGTGTCCTCGTGGATCGCGCAGTGGATGGGGGAGACGACCAGCAGCGGGGTGTCGGGGTGCCCGTCTCGGATCGTGTCGAGGAAGCCGTGCACGGCCGGGCCGAAGGCGCGCAGCCGCATCACGTCCCCGTTGACGATGTTGATACCCACCTTGACGCTGATCAGGTCAGCCGGGGTGTCCCGCATGGCACGCGCGGTGAACGGGTCGAGCATCGCGCTGCCGCCGAAGCCGAGGTTGACCAGTTCCACACCGCCCAGGGACGCGGCGATCGCGGGCCAGACGGCCGTGGGGCTCGCGGCGTCGGAGCCGTGGCTGATCGAACTGCCGTGGTGCAGCCACACCCTGCGGCCCCGGTCCGGCAGGGGCACCACGGGCGCGTCGGTGCGCAGGGCGACGAGCTCGGTGGTCTCGTTGTGCGGCAGCCAGATCTCGACGTCCTTCTCGCCCGCGGCCAGACCGGTGAAGCGAACGGTGCCCACCGGGCCCGGTGTGACCTCGCCGGCCCAGGTGGCCATGTCGACCGTGAGGACGTTGCCGCCGGTTCCGGAGGCCTGGCCGGCCGGGCGGCCGTCGACGAGCAGGTCGTACAGGCCGTCCGGCCGGGACGGGAAGCCGACGTAGTCGCGCTTGGTGCGCAGGGTGTCGAGTTCGACGGCCGTCGCGGCGGTACGGAAGACCAGCCGTACGCCGGAGGGCTGGGCCTCGGCCATGGCCAGCTGGGCGTTGTCGTTCTGGGCGCGGGCCCGGGCGGGCAGCCGGTGCGGGAGCAGGCCGTGCTCGGTGCGCTCCAGGTCGAGGGCGCCGCGCAGCAGGTCCGCCGTGAGCGGCGTGGTGATCCAGTCGTGCTCGGTGTGCTCGGTGTGCATGGTGTCAGCCTCGGGGATCCGTGGGGGGTGCGGGCCAGTTGCGCAGCAGCGTGTCGAGGGCGTCGATGATCCGGACCCAGGTGTCGTCGGTGCCGGGGGCGCTGTGGCTGAACCCGCCGCCGAGCTCCAGGCTGACGTACCCGTGGAAGACGCTGCCCAGCAGGCGGACCGCGTGGGTCTGGTCCGGTTCCGTCAGGTCGTAGCCGCGCAGCAGCGCCCGGGTCATCTGGGAGTGCCGGACGCCCGCGCTCGCGGCCGCCGTCCGCGGGTCGAGCCGCAGCTGGGCGGCGGCCCAGCGGCCGGGGTGTTCCCGGGCGTAGTCGCGGTAGACGTCGGCGAGGGCGCGCAGGGCGTCCTTGCCGGCCCGTCCGGCCAGGGCGTCGGCGGCCCGGTCGGCCATTTCCGCGAGCGCCAGCAGGGCGATCCTGGTCCGGAGGTCCTGGGAGTTCCTCACGTGCGAGTACAGGCTCGCGACCTTGACGTCGAACCGCCGGGCGAGCGCCGAGACGGTCACCTGGTCGAAGCCGACCTCGTCGGCGAGTTCCGCGCCTGCCTCGGTCAGTCGCTCGGGTGTGAGTCCCACGCGTGCCATATGGCCTCTCCCTTCTGCCTGAAGGGATTGTGCATCTGGCTAAAGTCTTTAGGCAAGTAGGGTTTTGCCTTAGGCGCCCTGGAGGGTGCGCCGGGCGGGCGTCCGCAGCCTCCTGCCCCGCCTCGTCAGGCCCCAGGGCTTCAGCAGCGAGATCACCGTCATGAAGACGTAGGCGGACAGCGAGACGACCGGCCCCATCAGCACGTCCCCGGCGTCGGGCAGCGGACCGCCCGCGGCGACGGCGGCGACCGCGGCGTTCACTCCCGGGCGCAGGGCGAACACCGTGGCGGTGGTCGTGGCGAGGGTCAGCCAGAACTTCGTGCAGACCCACCGGTGCCGCGCCAGACCCCACGCGGTCCCCAGCGACAGCACCAGACCGCTGAGGAGCGTGAGGAACGCGACGGGGAGCAGCAGCCAGTCGGCGAAGAGCTTCATCGCCCGGACGGACGCCTCCACGGTCACGGCGGACCCGGTGGTGGCAGCGGTGGCTCCGAGCGCGAGCAGCCCCAGCGTGAGCCCGAGCCAGCTCGCGGAGGCGGTGACGTGGACGACCAGGGCGGCCCGGCGGGCGGGGCGGCTGAGTTTCGGAGTCATGGGGGACACGCTGCCGGTGCGGCGGGGCGAGGTCGTCTCACGGCGGGAGTAATCCGGCGTACTGGCGTCGGCGTACGGGGGTGGGTGTCAGCGCCGTCGTCTGGCTTCGCGGCATGACCGAGCCGCCCTCCCACCTCCCCGCCGTCCGAGGGGCCTACGACACCGTCGCCGCCGACTGCGCCCGACTCGTCGAGGAACCGGCCGAGCTGGACCCGGTGTCCCGCGCGATGCTGTCCGCCTTCGCCGAACTCGCAGCGCCCCTTGGGCCGGTCGCCGACCTGGGCCGCGGTCCTGGAAAGGTGACAGCACACCTGGCCGCCCTGGGAGTGCCGGTGTTCGGCGTGGACGTGTCGCCGGGGATGGTCGGACTGGCCCGGGCGGCCTACCCGGAACTCCGTTTCACCGTCGGCTCTGCCTGCCTGAGAACGTGCGGAAGACGGTCGACGCCGCGCGGGCCGAGCTGGTCACGGCAACGGACCCCTGATTCCGGGGCATCGACGGCGACGCCGATCTTCCCGACGGCATGAAGGTCCGGCCACTGCGGTCCAGCAGGTCGAAGGGATCCCGCATCCTCCTCTTCGACAACGGGCACGGCTGGATGACCTACACCTTCATCCGACGCACTGAGGATCCTCAGATCGTCGTCGAGGAGGTCTTCTGGCAGTGAACTGAGGTCAGCCAAGCGGTGGCGAACCGGCCGACTACCCGGCGTGTGTCCACACCCGCAACGGGCCGAGCGGCTCGAAGCCGTGCCGGAGGGCAGCCGCCAGATCGTCGCCCTGCTCGTAGCCGACGACGGGCCGGGCCGGGAAGAGCTGGGCGAGCGCGTGCAGGACGACCGGCCAAGCGGCGTCGGGCCCGCCGTTCCGCCCGAAGACGTTGGAGACGCCGACCACCTGCTTGCTGCGGGTCGCGACCGCTCCGGCGGTGATACGGCCGTCCGCGGCCCGCCCGAGGATCACGAAGGTCTCCGGGTCGGCGAGCAGCCCGGGCTGGAACAGGTCCGCGTCCCCGGCCCCGTCGTCCCAGGCCAGTGCCCAGGCGCGCAGCGAGTCCGGATCGCCCACGACGTCCCAGGCGAGGGTGGCTACGGGTGCGGGTGCCTCCGCCGGACGGTGGATCCACTGCGCCTCGAACAGCACCCGGAATCCGGCCTCCGCCAAGTCGAGGTCGGCGAAGCTGTCCTTGACCGAGGCGCCGGGCGAGGCCGTGTCGATCCGCGCCAAGAGCGCGTCCACGTCGGCGTCCGGCTCCAGCGTCACGGCGTCGGGGTAGTAGAGCGGCGTCCGCACCGGGGCGGCCCAGGCTTCGGCCCCGAACTCACTCGTTCCCCCGTGCGCCCGGCACATCGCCGCGCACCACTCGGCGTTGTTCCGGGCGGCGGCCCGGAGGAGCGGGAGATTCTGCGAAGTCGTCACGAGGGCGGATCATGGCCGTCCCGGACCCGATTCGTCGAACGATTTTGCGACCATCCGCTTCTAGGGTGTGCAGGGCCAGAGTCCCCAGCGATCGGCACGGAGGCGACATGACCCCGCTGATGAAGTTGAGCGCGATCACCTTGGACTGCCCTGATCCGCTCGCCCTGGCGGCGTTCTATCAGGAAGCCACCGGACTGGGGCTCCACCCGCAATCGGACGCCGAGTTCGCGGCGCTGGACGGTGAGGGCGGGTTCAACATCGGGTTCCAGCGGGTCGACGACTACCGGGCTCCGAACTGGCCCGGCCAGGTCGTTCCGCAGCAATTGCACTGCTGTTTCAGGGTCGTGGACGTCGATGAGGCCGAGGCCCGGCTGCTGGAGCTGGGGGCGGGTAAACCGGATCAGCCGCAGGAGGACAGATGGCGGGTGCTCACGGATCCGGCCGGGCATCCCTTCTGCATCGTCGGGGGGCTGTCGTGACCAGTGTGTCGTGACCGGCGTCAGATCACCCTGAAGAGGTCCGCGGCCGCCTGGACATCCGTGAAGTCCTCCACCGCGCGGAGGTTGTCGCACAGGGTGTCCAGGACCGAGTCCGTCTCGGCGACGCGCGGGGCGCCGACGGCCACGCCGAAGAGCCGGAAACCCAGCCGGTGCTTGGACTCGTTCCAGCCGCGTGTCCACTCCTCGGTGACGCCGCAGTCGTCGTCGGTGATCATCACGATGTCGCCGCGCCTGCGGGAGGCGTCGTTGAACTCCTCCTCCAGCAGATCGGCGGCCGCCGACAACGGCCGCTGGTAGCTGGTGCCGCCGCCGAGGAAGGTCTCCGCGAAGTCGAGGGTCCGGGCGATGCCCGCGGGCTCGTCGGCCGGGAAGCGGAAGACCTTCAGCCTGTCGGCGGCGGAGAACAGGATGCCGACGAAGTCGCGCCCCTCGTGGCGGGCCTGGTCCAGCAGTGCCAGCGCGCACGCCTTGGCCCACGCCTCCCGGGTGATGCCGCCCGGCCCCGCCTCGTACATGGAGTGCGAGGTGTCCACGCAGGCGATGATCGCGCCCCGGCCGGTGGCCCGTTCCCCCTGGCTGTCGTAGAGCATCAGCTCCCCGGCGGCGTAGCGCACGGCGAACACCGCGCGCAGCTCGGGCAGGCCGAGGTTCGCGAGTTCGGAGGGGATGACGCGGGACAGGTCGTCGCCGAGGGTCACGCCGACCAGTTCCCCGGTGGCGTTCTCCACTTTGCGGGCGCGCTCGCCGCCGGCCATCTGCCGGAAGCGGCCGATCAGTTCGGCCCACTGGGCGAGCCGGCCGGTGCGCAGGCGTTCGGCGAGCCGGGCGCGGTCGCCGAACGGCATCCGCTCCAGCTCACCGGGGCCGACGCCCCAGGCCCGCATCAGCGCGGCCTCCTCGCGTACGGCCGCGGCGGCCTTCGCGGCCGCGGTTCGTGCGGCGGCACCGATCCCGGGGGCGGCTGCGGCGAGGTCCCGCGCGGCATCCTGTGCGGTCTGCCGCGCGGCGGCTTCGGCGGTCTCGGCGGCTTCGACCGTCCGGCGTACGGCGTCGGCGGCCGGTGCGGGCACCGTGCCGTCCGCCTCGGCCTCGTCGGCGGCCCGCCGGAGCGCCCCGCTCACGGCGTCGGCCGCGCCCGTCACGGCCCGCTTCTGCCGCTCGGCCTGTTCACGGGCCTGCCGAGTACGCTCCAGCAGCCCCCGCAGCGCGGCGGCCTGGGCGAGTACGGCCATGGCGGCGGCGTAGGGATCGCCAGCCGTCTCCCGGTGCAGCTCGGTGAACTCCGGGGACTCCAGCAGTGAGCTGATGATCTGGCGATTGACGAGGTGGGAGGGGGCCATGGCATCGGGCTCGCGCAACCGGGGCCCGACCTTGTAGGCGGCCAGGAACGTGTCGGTCAGGAGGTCTCCGGCGTGGTCGTAGCGGTCGCTCAGTTCCCCGGCCAGTTCGCGCAGCCCGGCCGACTGGTCGTAGGTGTCACGCCAGGCCATCCGGTCGAACCGGTCCGCGACCACGGCCCCGGTGTGCCGCTCGGGGGCGGCGGCGGACCGGCCCAGCCACGTGCCGCCCAGGGCCGCCAACTCCTCGAGCCGGTGCGGCCCGCCGCCGGTCACAGCTGGGCCTGCACCATGCTCGCGTCCACCCCGAGGGCCTCGGTGAGCACACGGGCGCGGACGGCGCGCTGGCGGCCGGTGACCCGGTCGATGGCGGCGGTGGAACGGCCGGCGCCCGCCGCCTCCTCGCGCAGCTTCTCCAGCCGCTTCCCGGCCATGGCCAGCTTGTTGTGGGCCTGCTTGATGACCCACTCGCTCAGCGCCTCACGCGACTGCCCGGCCATCGCGTCGAGCTGGGCCTCCAGCTCCTCGATGGTGTCGGCCAGGTCGAGCGCCTCCTTGGCGTCGGGGTTGACCAGGTGCAGCACCTCGCGCTCGACGGCCGGGCGCTGCGCGGGGGAGTCCCACAGCACGTGCGTCAGCACCGACAGATCGGCCTCGGCGACCTCGGGACGGCCGTCGAGGTACGCGGACGCCTGGAGCAGTCCCACCGCCTGCCGCCAGCGGCGGTCGGAGGCGACGAGCTCTCTGCGGCGCAGGGCGGCCCGCAGCGTGCACACCGCGTCCACGATCGCGTCGGGGACGTCCACGGCCGGGACGGCCTGCGCCACGGCGTGCTGCAAGGAGGCCAGTTCGACGGTCGTCCGCGCCGGTGCCGCCGGGCGGCCGACGGCGGAGCGGACCAGCGCGGCGAAGTTCGAGGGGTCCTCCAGGTATCCGACCTCGATCCGCACCAGCAGCCGGTCGTAGATCGCGGCCGAGTCCTCTCCGGCGGGCAGTTCGTTGCTCGCCGTGATGGCGCCGATCAGGGGGCAGCGGATCGGCTCGCCGCCGTTCTCGGGGTGGTAGATCCGCTCGTTGAGGTAGCCCAGGGTCTCGTTCAGCGCGGCCGTGGAGCACTTGAAGATCTCGTCGATGAAGGCGACATGCGCGGTCGTGGCACGGCCGTCGTAGACCTGGCGGTACTCGCCCCGGGCGAGCGCGGCGACGTCGATGGGGCCGAACATCCGCGTCGGCGCGGTGAACTTCGACAGCAGGATCTCCCAGTAGGCCGCGCCCTCGACCCGGCCGGTGAGCTCCCGGGCCAGTTCCGACTTCGCCGTCCCGGGCGGGCCGAGCACCAGCGAGTGCTGCCCGGCCAGCAGCGTCACCACCAGCGTCCGCACCACGTCGTCCCGCTCGTAGAACCGCTCCGACAACTCGTCGCCGATCGCCCGCAGCCTCTTGGCGGTGTCCTGCGCGTCGTGTGCGTCCATGTTCAACTCCTCGGCGGTGGCGCTGTGCTGGGCCGCCCGGGACGGCTCCCTTCCCCGAAACTACGACGGCCGCGCGTTACGTGGGCCGTGTGTCGGCGGAGAGGAGCGGATCGGCCGGCCCGTCTTCGGCGCCCTGGCCGTCGCCCTGCCCGAGGGTGTGCTCGTCCACCTGGAGAACCGGGACGTACTCGGTGTGCGGGCCGGTCCGTCCAGCTGGAACCTCAGGCCGGCGGACCATAGCGGGCGGCGATCGCGGCGGCGCGGTTGCACAGGGAGGTGCGCAGCCACTGCGGGGCCAGGACTTCCGCGTCGTTGGCGTGCTGCCACAGGGCCCATTCGGCATGTCGGGAATCCTGGAAGATCACGTTCAGCCGCAGCCAGCCGTCCGCGTCGGCTTCCTCGGCGCAGACGGCCAGGACGGTGCCGACCAGGTGCTCCCGCCGAGCCGGGTTCACCCGTACCAGTACGGCGACCTTGTCACCGCCGGTCCGGAACTGCGCGTTGCGTTCCTGCCAGGCCCGGTCCAGGTCGACGGTGTCCGGTCGCTGCGCGGGTTCGTCGAGTTCCTCGGCGGCCCGTACCCGGGACAGCCGGTAGGTGCGGTCCTCGCCGGCTCTCTTGGCCAGCAGGTAGCCCTGTTCGCGAACGGTGACCAGGCCGATCGGGTCCACCGTGCGCCACTTCGGGGCCTGGTCCAGTGCCGCGTAGTGGATGCGCAACTTGTGTCCGGCGAAGACCGCGCGCCGGACCTCGGCCACGATGGCGTCGGGCATCTCCTCGGTGGCCACGCGGCGTGAGAGGAGGTCGGTCTCCGGGTCGATGAGTAAGCGCCGCGCCGCATCGGCCGCCGTGTCCCGAAGGCCCTCGGGCAAGGCGTCGACCACCTTGAGCATGGCCGAGGCGAGCGCCGAACCAAGACCGAACAGCTGTGCGCCGCGCCGCGATCCGGCCACGAGCAGGGCGAGCGCCTCGTCGTGATTCAGTCCGGTGAGCACCGTCTGGAAGTCGGGCAGCAGTGCGAAACCGCCGTGTCTGCCGCGCTCGGCGTAGACCGGGACGCCGGCCGCGGACAGGGCCTCGATGTCGCGCAGGACTGTGCGGGTGGACACCTCCAGCTCGCGAGCCAGGGTTTCCGCGGTCATCCGGCCGCGCTGACGCAGCAGGAGCACCAGAGAAACCAACCGGTCGGCGCGCATGCGAAAACCCTAACCAAATACATGACCGAGGATGTCACCTTTTACTGGGAGGCTCCATTGCGCGACGACAAAGCCCGGCGGACGCCGAGTCGTTGAACGCAGGCACTTCAGTGAACCGAACGGATGGAGCGAATCGGCAATGGAACGTAACGCGGTCAACCCGGTGACGTGGTCGGTTGAGATGGGCTTCAACCAGGGTGAGGTCGTATCCGGGCACTCGCGGACCCTGTACATCTCGGGGCAGACCGCGATGAGCAAGGAAGGCAAGCCCGAGCACGACGGTGACATGGCGGCGCAGCTGGCGCTGAGCATCGACAACATCGAGGCGGTGCTGGCCGAGGCCGGCATGTCCCTCTCGAACCTCGTCCGGCTCAACGTCTACACGACCGACGTCGACCTGCTCTTCCAGCACTACGGTGTGCTGGCGGGCCGGCTGGGCGCCGCGAAGGTCGCGCCCACCACCACCATGCTCGGTGTGACGCGCCTGGCGATCCCCGGCCAGATGGTCGAGCTCGAGGGCACCGCCGTCGGATGATGTGACTGTGTCTCCGCCGCTGCCCGTGCCCGTGAACCGGCACGGGCAGCGGCGCTCGGCGGGCAGGCCGCGGGCCGGGCGCGCTGTCAGCGCTATCTCTCCTCGCCTCGGACGGCACGGCGGAGCTTGGTGAGGCGCTCGTGCAGGACGCGCTCCCCGCCGTGCCGCGTGGGGCGGTAGTAGTCCTTCCCCACCAGGTCGTCCGGCGGGTACTGCTGCTCCAGGACTCCCTCGGAGGTCCTGTGGGGGTATCGGTAGCCGATCGCGTTGCCCAGTTCCCTCGCGCCCGCGTAGCGGCCGTACCGCAGGTGGGCGGGGACTTCGCCGACGGCGCCCGCCCGGACGTCGGCCATGGCCTCGTCAATGCCGACGATCACCGTGTTCGACTTCGGCGCCATGGACAGATGCACGGTGGCCTGGGCCAGGGCGAGGCGGGCCTCGGGCATGCCGATGAGCTGGACCGTCTGCGCCGCCGCGACGGCGGCCTGTAGTGCCGTGGGGTCGGCCAGCCCGACATCCTCACTGGCGTGCACCACCAGCCGCCGCGCGATGAACCGCGGGTCCTCCCCGGCCACGAGCATGCGGGCCAGGTAGTGCAGCGCGGCGTCGGGGTCCGAGCCGCGGATCGACTTGATGAACGCGCTGACGACGTCGTGGTGCTGGTCGCCCTGCCGGTCGTAGCGGACGCTCGTCTCGGCGACGGCCCGCTCCACCGCGGACACGTCGACCACCGTGCCGCCGGTGTCGGTCACCCCGTCGGCGCTCGCCTCCAGAGCGGTCAGCGCGCTCCGGGCGTCGCCGGCGGCGAGGCGTACGAGGGCGTCCTCGGCCTCGGGTGACAGGGTGACCGCACCGCCGAGGCCCCGCTCGTCCTTCACGGCCCGGCGCAGCAGTTCGCGGACCTCGTCCTCGGTCAGGGACCGCAACTGCAGCACCAGCAGGCGCGAGAGCAGCGGGGACACCACCGAGAACGACGGGTTCTCGGTGGTGGCCGCGACGAGCAGCACGAGCCTGTCCTCCACGGCGCCGAGAAGCGCGTCCTGCTGGGTCTTGGAGAAACGGTGCACCTCGTCGATGAACAGCACGGTCCGCCGGTTCTGGCGGTCGAGGCGACGACGCGCGTCGTTCATCACGTCGCGGAGTTCCTTGACCCCGCTGGACAGCGCCGAGAGGGCGACGAAGTGCCGCGGGGCGACATCGGCGAGCAGCCGCGCGAGGGTCGTCTTTCCGGTGCCGGGCGGACCGTAGAGCAGCACGGACGCCGCCTCCCCGCCCTCCGCCAACCGCCGCAGGGGCGCGCCGGGGCGCAGCAGGTGTGCCTGGCCGACGACCTCGGCCGGCGTGCGCGGTCGCATCCGTACCGCCAGCGGCGCGCCGGCCCGTACGGGCTCGGCGGGCGGAGTGTCGTCCGACGTCGGTAACGCGAACAGCCCGTCGTCCTCGGCGGCCATCACCGCATCCGTCCTGCGGCACCGAGCACGCGGTGGTCTCGGGGGCGGCCGGCCGGCCGGGGATCTCGGTCGCCCCGGCCCACCCGGATGACCGGCCGTGCCTCGGGACGGTCGGGGGACGATGCTCTGCTGGACACGCGCGGCGGCCCTTTCCTCTGTGGACAGGTCACTCATACGTTCTCGGCGGCTACGCGTACAGCGTTCCCCTGGCGACGACCACGGCGGCCCCCGCCACCTGGACCGCATCGATCCGTTCCGGCGTCCCCGTCGCGCGAGCGCGCATCGTCGAAGGACGACCCATCTCCACCCCCTGACGGATCTCGATCCACTCCCCGAACGGGATCAGTCCGTGCCGGGCCAAGTGTACCGAGAGCGAGCCGGCGGCCGAGCCGGTTGCCGCGTCCTCCACCACGCCGTAAGCGGGCGAGAACATGCGCATCCGCCACCGGTTCCCCGAGCCCGCGAAGCAGTTGGCGGCCATGTCGGGCAGCCTCGCGAGAATCCGCTGGTTCGGCTCCAGGGCGGAGAGCGCGGCCACGCTGTCCAGGCCGACGAACACGTGCCGCGGCCCGTTGTCGTAGATCTCGACCGGCAGAGTGCTGCCGGTGGCCACCAGGTCGAGAGCGGTGAGCACCTCGTCCGCGTGGTCGTAGGGCTCCCACGTCGGCAGCGGTTGCCACATGCCGGCCGCGACGGTCCGGCCCTCGTCGTCACGCTCCAGTTCGAACGCCACGGTGCCCTTGGCGGTCTCCATCCGGAGTTCCTTCGCCTCGTGCGTCTCGCCGAGCACCACGGCCGTGCCCAGGGTGGGATGTCCGGCGAACGGCAGCTCGTTCACCGGAGTGAAGATGCGGACCCGCACGTCGCCGTCGTCCTCGGCCGGGAGGACGAAGACGGTCTCGGACAGGTGCATCTCCCGCGCGATCCGCTGCATGCGCTCGGCGGAGAGACCGGCGGCGTCCAGGAAGACCGCGGTCGGGTTTCCTTCCAGCGGGACGCCGGTGAAGACGTCGGCCACCACATACTCGTACGTACCCATGGTTTCCGTTCTCGTCGGCTCGTCGTGTCGCGGGTCAGTGGGTGTCGAACAGGGCCTGGTACCGGGCGACCGCCTTCTCGGTGGCCGCGCGCTCGTCGAGGGTCGGGTGGAAGGGGTCCGCGGCCGGGGGCAGGGCACCGAACTTGAGCAGTGCGGCCATGAGGAGCATGCGCGCCTTGGTGGCCGTGAGGTTGTTGCCCGAGATGAACGCCGGGTCGGTGCGGTACGCCATGCCTCCGGTGTTGCCGCGGCCCGTGCGGACCACCGGCATGCCGGCGAAGACGGCGACGCTCAGCGCCGCGTTCCTCGTCGGGTCGGCCATCCCGAACGGCGACATGCCTTCGCACACGAAACCGGACAGGGGCGCGCCCGCGAGGTTGGCGTCGATCCGGGCGAGGATCTCGACCTCCTCGTCGGCGACGGGCGGGTCGTCCGTGCCGGTCCCCGTGGCCGCGTACCGGCTGTACTTGGTGAGGGAGACGTGCGGCATGGCGGCGGGTACGAGTCCCCCGGCGTCCTTCGTCTCGACGTCGACGCGGAACACGCCCGAGTCCAGGCTCCCGGCGACGCCGCCCACCCGCTCGGGGAGCACGGTGAGGCGCAGCTCCGAGCGGTGGGTGTGCCTGCGGGCGGGGAGGTAGGTGAGCTGCGGGGGGCCGTAGCCGCCGAGGTCGGCGACCACTCCGCCGTGGCCGCCGGTGACCTCGTATCCGCCCGGTCGGGCGTCGACCTTGGTCACGTCCCGGGCCGAGTACACGAGTTCGTCGACGATCACGCAGGCACCGACGCGGTCCTCGCCCCCTTCGTCCAGGGCGACGCCCGACACGATGAACTTCACGCCGTCCACCACGTTGCGGTCGCCGTCCGCGCTCAGTGACTGGTGGCGGCGCTGCGCCGCGTGTCCGACGAGCGGCACCTTCGTGTCGACCATCAGTCCGAGCCAGTACAGGGTCTCGTCGACGGTCGGGCTCCCCTCGAGCCACTGGACGCCGGCGAACTCTCCCGTGGCGAGGACCGCCTGGACCTGGTTGGTCGCCTGGGCGAGGTTCGCCAGGCCGGGCTCGCTCTGGAGGTGGTACGGGTAGTAGACGAAGAAGTCCTGCCCGAGGCGCTCGGACTCGGGGCCCGTGGTGTATCCGCCGGACGGGGCGGCGCGGAAGAACGCGAAGTCGGCGACGGACCCCAGCTCGACGGGGGTGCCGTGGTCGGCGAGACCGAACCGCTCGATCTCCTCGTAGAGGCGGCGGGCGTCGGGGTAGAACGTCTGCCGGGCGGCTGCCGGTGGTGCGTACGGTGCCGTCGAGGTCTCCTCCCAGGCGGATCCGTCCGCCTGCCTGCCCATGTAGGGAAGGGGGTAGAGACCGTCGGCGGGATCGAGCTCGACGACGTGCACCGGGGTGGCGTCGTCGGACGGCTGCTCGGCGTGGAACGTGCCGTCCTCGTCGAGCCAGCCGTCCGGCGGGGCGTACAGCCCTTGCGCGTCCCTCTCGAGCGGGAGCGCGCTGAACGCCTCGACGTACAACGTCGCGGGGGCCGCGAGACGTTGGGGACGCAGCATGTCGAACCGGGAGGGGCGCAGCGGCAGACCGTGGCGTGCGCGGGCCTTGTTCGACGTCACCAGGTCCGGTGTGTTCAGGATCGTCGCCGTCGGTCCGGCGAACACCGCGATCCGCGGTCGCGGCGTGCCGGACCGGAGAATGTCATCTCTCACAGCGGCCTCAGGTGTTCGATGGTGATGTGGTGCTGCTCGGCCAGCCGCTCGGCGACAAGCGACCGGTGGCACGCCTCGGGGTCGCGTTCGACGCAGAACAGCGTCGCGATGCCGCCGCTCGGCAGCGCCGCCACGATCGGATCGAGGTCGACCGGGTCGAGGATCTCGGCGGTGTAGCGGCGGGTGTACTCGGCGGCGAGCTCGCGGCGGGAGCGCTTGCCGACCCCCTGGCGGTCGTCCTCGGCGTACTGGAGGTGACGCAGTTCGGTGGTCGGGGCGAGTTCGCGGTGGTGCCGATAGCCGATCCCGGCCTCGGCGAGGGCCGCCTGCAGGCGAAGGGAGTTCGCCCAGGCGTAGTCCGGTCCGCGGACCCCGCGGCGCTGACGTACGTCGAGCAGCAGACGCACGTCCGCCTGCCGTAGTCGTTCCAGGAAGGAATCGCCGTCGAAGCCGTAGACGCCGATCGTTGCCAACTTGACCACCGAGGATCTCCTGTTCGCGCTGTTGCTCGTGCCCCACTCGACGGTTGTCCGGCCCTGAGCGGTGACGCCGCCCGGGCGCATTCTCAGCGCACCCTCGTGCGGTTACGGGGTGCGCGGTGCGGCGATCAGGGCGGTCGTCTCCATGGGCAGCTCCGCGGTCCCGGCGATCTCGAGGCCGGCGCGGCCCAGCAGCCGTGTGATCCGGTCGACGGTACGGTGCTCGCCGCCCGTCGTCACCAGAAGGTGCAGGTCCCACAGGGCGGGCAGCACGGTGGAGTTCTCGTCCTGGACGAACCGGTCGAGGATCAACAGCCGCGAGGAGGAGTCCGCCATGGCACGGCGGCAGTGCTCGAAGACACCGACGACGGCTTCGTCGTCGTGGCCGGCCAGCACCCGGCAGAGGATGTAGACGTCCCCTCCCGCCGGGACGCCCTGGAACATGTCGCCCCCGACCAGCTCGGCCCGGTCCAGGCCGACGGTGGCGGACAGGTGCTCACGCGCCTTGGGCATCATGTGCTCGCGGTCGAAGAGCGTGCCCGTGGCGTCCGGCGTCGCGCCGAGGATGGTGGCGAGCAGGTGCCCTCCGCCGCCACCGACGTCCACGACCTTCCTGCCGGAGAAGTCGAAGACCTCGGGCACCTGGTGAAAGAACATGCTCGCGGCGTTCATGGTGACCTGGAACCGGCGGGCGATGGCCGCGTCCTGACCCAGGTACTCGTAGAACGACCGGCCGTAGGCGACTTCGAATCCCGAGCTCTCCGTGCTGATGGCGTGGTGGGCGTGACCCCACGCGGAGTAGAACTCCTCGCCGTACAGCAGGCACATGTCGCCCAGGGACTGGGGGCCTTCGAGGAGGGCAGCGCTCACCCGGGTACCGCGGTAGCCGGTGGACTCGCCGCCCTCGAATATGCCCATCGCCACCAGCAGGCGCATCAGCCGGTGTATGCCCCGCTCGCTCGCCCCGGTCGCCTTGGCCAGTTCGGCGTCGGTGTCCAGGCCGGCCTCGACGTGGTCGGGCAGTCCGAGTTTGACCGCGGTGTAGAGCGCCTGCGCCTTCCATCCCCCGGTGATGATGTCGACCACGTCTCGCGTGGCCCGCACATCGACTGTCATTGAGTCCTCACCATCCCGGCCTTCCGGCCAACGCCGGTCGGCCCGCTTCGCCGCGATCTTCCACGGCAGGTCATCACGCTTTGTGGAACGACTTGGTGAACCCCTCCGGGCACGGCACCGGTCACGGCACCGGTCACGGCGGCGGCTGGTGAGGGGCGTACTGCCTCACGATCCACCGGCAGATCACCTCCACGACGTAGGCCCGCTCGGTGTCGTCGAGCGCACGGCCGGCGGGGATGCCGTGCCAGCGCGCGAGGCAGGTACGGCAGCACGTCGCGGTCGCGTGCTGGGCGACGAAGACGGGATGCCCCCGGTAGGGCGTCTGACGGCCGTCGTTGCGCGGTTCGGCCGGCGCCAGCCTGCGGCCGGTCAGATCCTCGGCGTGCCTGCGGACGGTCGTGATCCCGCGCAGGTCGACCACCGCGCGGTCCCTTCCGCGCAGACGGAACCTCGCGCGGAAGGGGTGCCGTCCGATCCGGTCCAGTCTGTCGTCCAACTCGTCCGTCATCGGCTCAGGGCTCCTTCGAAGGCAGTAGCCCCCTGGGGGATCAGGACTGCTGAAGGGTGATGTTGAACATCCAGGTGATCCCGAACCTGTCCACGAGCGTGCCGGCCTCGTCGCCCCAGATCTGCTCCCTGAGGGGCATCGCCACCGTGCCGCCGACGGACAGCTTCTCGAAGTACTCGCGGAGGCCGGCGTCGTCGCCGCCGAGGTAGAGCGCGACGTTGGTACCCGGGTTGAAGGGGACCCGCTCCGGGACGTCCCACGCCATCACCGTGAAGCCGTCCGCGGTGCTGAGCGTGGCGTGCATGATCTTGTCGGCGTCGGGCGACTCCGACGAGCCGAAGTCGCCGAACGTGCCCAGCTCCAGCTTGCCGCCGAGGACTTCGTGGTAGAACTCCATCGCCTGCCGGGCGTCCCCGTCGAAGGCGATGTACGGATTGAGCTGAGATCCCATCTGATGCTCCTTGCTGCCAGTGCGAACGGGCGAACGGGCGAACGGGCGAACGGGGGACCCTAGGTGGGGATCCCGCCGCGATTGATCTTCGGCACCTCGATGCCCAGCGCACGCAGCTGCTGGAACGGGTTCATGAACTCGCGTTGCTGTTTGATCTTGCCGTCTTCCAGCAGGAACGAGTGGATGAAGTGGTTCCTGTAGTGGCCGGGCGGGTAGTCCGGGTAGAGGATGCGCCCCTCTCCGTCACACTCGACCCAGAACCGGTCGGGGTCCTGGGTCTCGAAGATCTCGACGTTCTTCCACTCCCAGTCCGGGAACATGCGCAGCGACCACTCGCCGTGCGCCTTGAGCGTCTCGTGTCCGCGGGACTCGATCGGTTCGCCGGTGTCGCTGGTCCACAGGCCGGCGCTGCCGTCCTCGGTGAAGAGCAGGTAGCGCGTCAGCCGGTTCTCGCCCTTGCGGCTCATGTAGTCCGCGACGACGGCACGGTGCCGGGCTCGCAGGTCGAGGTCGGCCTTGATCCCCTCGGGCGGGGAGTCTTCCGTTCCCATCTCGTTTCCCTCAATCCATGGTCCGGACTTGGATATTGACGTGGTGCGCGCGGCCGGCCGCCGGTCGCTGACCGGAATCGACCGGGAACCGCGTCAGAGCCGGAGCTCGGGCCGGTAGATGTCCAGCCAGGTACTCAGGTCGAGCACACGCTCCATGCCGTTGCGGACGTCGATCGGCATGGTGGCCGCGTCTCGCCGTGTGATGTCCTGCAGCCAGCCGCGGTCGACCAGATCGAAGACCGGGTCGTCGGTTGTGAGCAGTTCCTTGGACTGCTGCAGCAGCGCGCCGGTGTAGGCCGGGTCCAGAGTGGCGGGGTAGGGAGCCTTCACCCGGTTCAGCACCGATTCGGGCAGCAGGTCGGCGGTCGCGGCGCGGAGCAGGCTCTTCTCCCTGCCGTCGAAGGTCTTCAGCGACCACGGGGTGTTGTAGACGTACTCCACGAGGCGGTGGTCGCAGAAGGGGACCCGGACCTCCAGCCCCACGGCCATGCTGATGCGGTCCTTGCGCTCCAGGAGCATCCGGACGAAGCGGGTCAGGTGCAGGTAGCACATCACCCGCATCCGCATCTCGTGGTCGCTCTCGCCCTCTGCCCGCTCGACCTCGCCGACCGCGTCGGAGTAGCGGTCCCGGATGTAGGTGGGCAGGTCGAGGGCGGCGGTGATGTCGGCGTTGAACCGATCGGACACCTGCGCCCGGGCGCCGCTGACGAAGACGGCCATCCAGGGGAAGGTCCGCGCGGCCTGGACCTCCGGCTGGTGGAACCACCTGTACCCGCCGAAGACCTCGTCGGCGGACTCCCCGGACAGGGCGACCGTGGACTGCTCCCGGATGGCCTGGAACAGCAGGTAGAGCGAGTTGTCCATGTCACCGAGGCTGAGCGGACTGTCCCGCGCGGTGATGACGGCCCGGCGCACCGCCGGGTCGGCGATCGCGGCGTGGTCGAGCACGATGGACTCGTGCTTGGAGCCGACGTGCGCGGCCACCTCCAGCGCGTACGGGGCGTCCGTCGTGGCACGCAGTTCGTCGGCGACGAAGTCGTCCTCCCGCCCGACGAAGTCCACCGCGAAGCTGCGCACCTTCTCGCCGGGCTCGCCGTGCTCCCCGGGCCGGCCCAGCTTGGCGGCGGCCAGCGCGGTGATCACGCTGGAGTCCAGGCCGCCGGAGAGCAGGGTGCAGCGCGGGACATCGGAGACCAGCTGGCGGCTGACGATGTCCTCGAGCAGTTCGCGCACGGTGGCGACGGTGGTCTTCCGGTCGTCGGTGTGCGGACGGGTGGGCAGCGTCCAGTAGCGGCGCTCGCGCAGGCCGGAGCGGTCGACGGTGACCAGGCCGCCCGGGACCACCTCGTTCATCCCGCACCACACGGCGCTGCCCGGAGTCTGTGTGAAGCTGACCAGCTCCCGCAGGCCGGCGAGGTCGACGGCGCGGTCCGCCAGCGGGTTGGCGAGGATCGCCTTCGGCTCGGAGCCGAAGATCACCCCGTCGTCGGTACTGGAGTAGTAGAGCGGCTTGACGCCCAGCCGGTCGCGGATCATCACGAGCTTCTCGACCCTGGAGTCCCAGACCGCGAACGCGAACATGCCGTTGAGCCGTTCGGCGACCGCTTCGCCCCACTCGAGGTAGCCGTGGAGCACGACCTCGGTGTCGCTGCGGGTCTGGAACCGATGGCCCCGACGCAGCAACTCGGCCCTGAGTTCGGTGTAGTTGTAGACCTCACCGGTGTAGGTGATCGTCACCGGCCCGTCGTCGGTGGGCACCACCATGGGCTGCGTGCCACCTTCGAGGTCGATGACCGCCAGCCGTCGATGGCCGATCGCCGCATGCCGGTCGAGCCAGGCGCCGCCGGCGTCCGGTCCCCGGCAGGCCATGGTCCTGGTCATCGCGTCCAGCTGAGCGCGCTGCTGCGTCAGATCCCGGTCGAACGAGACCCAGCCCGTCATTCCACACATCGACTTGCCCTTCTTCCTCTCGAGTCAACGATCCGAAGCGCGCTCAGGGTTGGAGCCGACCCGTACGCCAGCCGGAACCGTCGCGCTCGTAACGCAGCCTCTGGTGCAACCGGTCCTCCGGGTCGACCTGCCAGAACTCCACCGACGCCGGCTCCAGCAGATAGCCCAGCCAACGGTCCGGGCGGGGCAGCGCCGAGCCGTCCCGGCCCAGTTCCCGGGCCCGCTCCCGCAGCGCGTCCTCGTCCAGCAGCGGCGCGCTCTGGTGCGCCGCCACCGACATCGGGTGCGTGGCGACGGGCCGGGCCGCCCACAGGGCCTCGGACTCCTCGTCGGGCAACGGACGGGCCGGGCCGCTCACGCTCACCTGGCGGCCGGCCTCGCGCCAGTAGAAGACCCCGGACGCCCAGCCCGTCTCGGCCAGGTCCCGGCCCTTGCGGCTGTCGGAGTGGCTGGCGAACACCAGACCCGTCGTGCGGATCCTGAGAACCTGGACGATCCGGTTGGAGGCCTGGCCGCGGGCGTCGACGGTGGCCAGTGCCAGCGCCCCCGGCTCGCGGACGGCGTCCGCGACGGCGTTGTCGAACCAGGCCTGGAGCAGCGCCATCGGTTCGGCGGGCGGGGCGAGGAACTCCTCGGATGTCCGGAGCCGGGCCGATGCGCTCACGATGACTTCCCGATCGGCTCGAAGGCCAGGCCGCGTTCGGCGAGCCGGCCGGAGTGGACGCCTTCGACGATGGCCTCGACATCGGACATCATCCGGACGGTCGGGGGGTGTCCGATGAGCTCGGTGGCCCGGTTCGGCGGCATCGGTGCCGTCAGGTCGGCATCGGAATCCCACAGCATCACGGCGCCCCAGCGGTTGCTCTCCCGGTCGGAGATCCAGAACTTCAACCGCATTCCGTGGACCTCCCTCCATGGATCCACGCCCTCGTCGCGCAGGTAGACGCGTAAGGAGTCGATGGTCTGGCCGGACCCGGTGAGGTCCCACCAGGAGATGGTGGCTTTCATGCGTTCAGTACCTCCGCGGTCTCCATCAGCGGTACGAGCAGCCCGGCCAGGACGCGCTCGCTGTCCTGGGTGAGCACGGACTCGAGGTGGAACTGCACCGAGCCGAAGTGCGGCCCGCGCAGGGCGTGCACCTCGCCCGTGCCGGCGTCGAGGCAGACCTGCACCTCGCCGACACCGGGGCAGTCCAGCCGGTCGGTTCGCGCGCGGGCCGAGTAGGAGTTGTAGAACCCCACGCGTTCGCGCGAGCCGAACAGGTCGATCTCGCGCTGGGTGCCCTGGTTCGGGACGTCCCGGCGCCGCAGTTCGAGCCCGAGGTGCCGGCAGAGCAGCTGATGGCTCAGGCAGACGGCCAGGAAGGGGATGCGCCGGGACAGCAACTCCTCGATGGCCGAGGTGAGCCGGGCCATCCTGGGGTGGTCGGTCTCCCGCGGGTCGCCGGGTCCGGGGCCCATCACGATGAGGTCGTGGTCGTCGAAGCGGTGCGAGGTGTCGAAGCTGCCGAGTTCCACGGTCAGGCCGATGGCGCGCAGCTGGTGGGCCAGCATCGCGCTGAAGGTGTCCTCGGCGTCGACGACCAGCACCCGGCGGCCGTGCAGCACCGGATGGGGCTGGGCGCGCTTCCCGGCCTCGCTGAGCCAGAAGTTCGCGATGGTCTCGTTGCGCCTCCCCAGCGCCTCCTGGATCAGCGGGTGCGCGTCGAGCCGTTCGTCGGCACCCAGCGCCGCCAGCACGCCCGCGGCCTTGGTGCGGGTCTCGGCGACCTCGGCCTCGGGGTCGGAGTGCCGGACCAGGGTCGCGCCCACGCCGACCTCGACGCGACCGGTGCCGTCGGCGTCCGAGGCCTGGATGTCGGCGGTACGGATGAGGATGGCCGAGTCCAGGGTGCGCGCGCCGCCGGCGTCGCGGCCGATGAGGGCCGCGACGCCCCCGTAGTATCCGCGGCCGCGGGGCTCGTAGCGGGCGATCACCCGGCAGGCGTTCTCGAGTGGGCTGCCGGTCACGGTGGGGGCGAACATCGTCTCCCGCAGGATGTCCCGGGGGTCGAGGTCGCTGCGCCCTTCGATGATGTACTCGGTGTGCGCGAGCCAGGCCATCTCCCGCAGGAACGGCCCCGTCACGCGGCCGCCGCCCTGGCAGACCCGGGCCATCATCTTGAGTTCCTCGTCGAGGACCATGTACAGCTCGTCGGTCTCCTTGCCGTCGGTGAGGAACTCCATGACCTCCGAGAGGACCGGTCCTGTGGCCGGGTAGCGGTAGGTGCCGCTGATCGGGGTCATCGCGGCGACACCGTCGCGCAGGCTGACGTGGCGCTCCGGTGTGGCACCGACGAAGGTGCGTGTGCCGGTGTGCACGATGAAGGTCCAGTAGGCGCCGCTCTCCCGGGTGAGCAACCGGCGGAACAGGCTCAGCGCGCTGCCGGTCGAGTATGCGGTGATGCTGGTGACGAAAGAGCGCTTGATGACGAAGTTCGAGCCCTCTCCGGTTCCTATCTCGTTGTCGAGCACGGTGCGGACCGTGTCCGCGTATGCCTCGTCGTCGGTGTCGAAGTGACCCCCGGTCAGGGTGATCGGCTCGTCCGGCAGGGCCCTGAGCGCGTCGGACGTGCTGATCTGCCCCTGGTCGGTGACCTCCATCGCGAGCAGTGGTGAGCCGTCCTCGGCGGCGGCGAAGCCTCGCTCGGTGATCTGCCGGTGGGGCACCAGGACCAGAGTCTCGTGCCGGCCCTCGCCGGGCCGCCCGGTCCGGCCGGCCAACGGGATGTCGCCGAGCCCGGCGGGGGTGCTGAGCCGGCCCAGCAGGATCTCCACACGGTCTGGGCCCAGGGTCTCGGGGCGGTGCAGCAGGGCGAAGGCACCCGGGTCGGGACCCAGCACGCGCTCGAGCAGCCGCGTCGTCATCGGAAGACCTCCTCGGTGGTGGTGACCACCGAGCAGCGAGCGGCCGCGTAGTCGAGGGCCAGCCGGTGGTACTCGGCGGAGAAGTCGCCGACGGCGTCGGCGACGAGGAACGGCTGGATGTCGTTGGTGAACGCCTCGAGGGCCGTCACCAGTACACCGACGTGCGCGTAGACGCCGCAGATGATCAGCTGGTCGCGCTTGTCGTCTCGCATCTGCGCCAGCAGATCCGAGCGGAAGAACGCGCTGTAGCGCCACTTGGTGAGCGTCCGGTCCGCCGGCCCGGGCGTGAGCTCGGGGACGATCAGACGATCCACGGGGTCCACCCTCATGCCCGGACCCCAGAAGTCCTTCAGCAGGCCGCGTTCCTCATCCGTCATGCCACCGGGTTGCGCGGTGTAGAACACCGGGACCCCGAGCGCGGCGCAGCGCTCCCGCAGCAGCGCGCAGTGACGCACCAGCGGATCACGCACCGACGAGGGAAACGGCGCGAGGAAATAGCGCTGCATGTCATGGACGAGCAGCACCGCCCGCCGTGAGTCGAGGGTCCACCGCGCGGTGCTGACGGGCAGTTCAGCCGCATTCGGCAGTGGGTAGGCTTGGATCGGCGCTATGCCCGGCACGGTTCTCCCTCGGCCCGGTCCATCATCTTCTCCGTCTGCCAGGACGAGACCACCGACACCGCCTGGCGGGGGTTGAGTCGCGGGTCGCACAACGTCGTGTAGTTCCGGCCGATCCGCTCGGTGGCGTCATGGGCGTCGACGCATTCCGTCACGTCGTCGGGCGTGGTCTCCAGGTGTATCCCGCCCGGTATCCCGCCGGCGGTGCGCACGGCGATCTGGAACGCCGTGACCTCCCGGACGATCGTCTCCACGACTCGGGTCTTGCGTCCTTCGGCGGTGGTCGTGGTGTTGGCGTGCATGGGGTCGACCAGCCAGATCACCGGGTGTCCGGCGGCGCGCACGGCCTGGACCAGCGGCGGCAGCAGGTCCGTCGTGGCGTCGGCACCCATGCGGGCGATCAAGGTAAGTCGGCCGGGTTCCCGTTCAGGGTCGAGCCGCGCGCACAGCCCGAGCAGCTCGTCGACCGTCATACGCGGCCCGACCTTGCACGCGACCGGGTTGACCACGTCCGCCAGCAGCGCGACGTGGGCCCCCTCGAGCTGGCGGGTTCGCTCGCCGATCCACGGCCAATGCGTGGAAGTGAGCGCGACCCGGCCCTCCTGGTCCCGGCGCAGCATCGGGACCTCGTAGTCGAGCAGCAGAGCCTCGTGGCTGGTCCACACAGCCGGCTCGACGCGCGCCCGAGGCGTCGGGGCGAGGTTGGCCATGACCTGGCTCGCCGCCCGGTAGCCCGCCAGCAGACGCCGGGCGTCAGGCCGCCGTGCTTCGGGAACCGGCTCCGGACCGTTCACCATGTGCCCCCGGTACACCGGGAGTTCGGCGCCACCGACCCACTCGGTGAGCGCCGACCGGGGTTTGGCGTACTGGCCTCCGATCCGGCCCACCCGTACCACCGGCTGATGAGTGATCGCGCTCATGACGCCGGCGAGCACGTTGAGGAGCCCCACTTTCCGCTCCACGTCACCCGCGGTGCATTCCGCCGGGTCCTCGGCGCAGTCACCCGCCTGCACGACCTGTGCCTGCCCGGCGGCGACCTGGGCGAGCAACACCCGGAGCCTGCTCAGCGATTCGGCCTCCACGAGCGGGGGAAGGGCCGCCAGTACATCCCTGACCTGTTTGACCTGTGCCGGGTCCCCCCACTGAGGCTGCTGCCGCGCAACCGGGGCCCGCGAAACTTCGAACGAGGTGACGTTCAAGTTTTTCCCATCGTCGACGGCGAGTCCGACAAGGCGGCACTGCGGCCCGGTCAGTGGTGGGCCGGTGCTGCGCTGCCGTGGGGCGGGTAAGGGTTGTCCTGGACGTACAGCCACGTACCGTTCGGCTGCTCTTGCACGGTGTCGCAGAAATTTCCGGTGAACTTTTCGCGAGAACCGTCCGGAGCGGTCTGCTCCAGGGAATAGTCGCCCATTATGGCCGCCGTGCGGTTACGCACCTTGTCGCCTGTGCGTTTCCCTCCGGCCAGCACAGTCTGGCGAGGGTTGACGGTGAGCACCGGATCGGACTTGAACCAGTCGACGTAGAACGCCCGTATTTCCTTGTGGCCCCTGATGATCGATCCGTCGTAATTGACGACAGCCGCTTCGGACTCATGGAGGGCGATGATTCCGTCCACGTCCTTGGCCTTGATCCGCTCGCCCAGGAGCTGCAGCAACTCGGCCGGCGTGCCGGCGGATTTCGGTGTCCCCCTGACGTCCGCCGGGACCGCGGTGGCAGGTGACTCGTCCGCGGCCGTCGACGCATTCGCCACCTGGGTTTGGATGAAGGTAGGGCCTGCGATGCTCGCGGCCGTGAACGCAATTGCCGAGGTGGCGATCGACAACGTGAGCTTGATTTTACTCATGGCATCTCCCCCGAAATGGAGATGGCAGCAGGTCGATAGAACGCCGCTATGGCGTCGGCCCCGTTGAATGGCCCCCGTTTGCCACCCCGCCCCGTTGATGACGTCATGCAACATTCCGAAACTGGCCTCTGTCAACCCTTCCGGAAAAGCAGAGGGCGTCGATCCGCTTTTTCGTCTGCTTTAGACATTGAAACGGAACACCGACTGAATCGTGAGGACCTGGGGGCATCGCCGTTTCCGGAACATCATTTGCCGTAATCGGGAACGGCCCATTCCGGGCGCCTGAACGCTCAGTTTGCGCCAGACGCACAACACTGCCGCCGGGCGACCCTCCGGTGGGCGGCGACCGGACGGGCTGCTGCGGCGCCAGGCGCGCTGCCGCTCGCGCGCTCGGCCGTGTGCGGCGTGGCGCGGCGCACTTTTGCAAGCGGGTGCTTGCAATAGTTAGCGAGGTGCGGCACCGTGGAGGCATGGCATCACTCAACGTCGGCAATCTCGGTGACTACCTGCGCGAGCAGCGGCGCAACGCGCAGCTGTCGCTGCGGCAGCTCGCCGATGCCGCCGGGGTGTCCAATCCGTATCTGAGCCAGATCGAGCGCGGGCTGCGCAAGCCGAGCGCGGAGGTGCTGCAGCAGGTCGCCAAGGCCCTGCGGATCTCCGCCGAGACGCTGTACGTCCGGGCCGGCATTCTCGACGCCGAGCGGGACCGGGACGAAGTGGAGACGCGTGCGGTCATCCTCGCGGACCCGACGCTGAACGAGCGGCAGAAGCAGGTGCTGCTCCAGATCTACGAGTCCTTCCGCAAGGAGAACGGGTTCGGGACCGGCGACGGCGCGGGCGGCTCCGCCGACTCGGCTGTCGTCGGCGTCGTGGTCGCAGAAGGCGCGGCGGACGCGCACGGGGACGTCCCGGACGGCGGCACCGAGATACGCAGACGCACTCGCACGGCCGACGGCGGGCAGCCCGCCGAAGGCCGGACCCGCACGGGCGACGGCGGCGAGCCCGCAGGCGGCCTGTTCAGCGGGAAGGACGGCGGTACGTCGTCCGCCCCCCGCCGCACCCGCAAGAACACCGGCGGTACGCCCGCCCCCCGCCGCACCCGCAAGAACACCGGCGGTACGCCCGCCCCCCGCCGCACCCGCAAGGCCACCGGCGGCAGTGACACCGACCCGCAGCAGACGGCCGGCTGAGCCGGACCAGGGCACCGGCCGCTCCGCTGCGGATCACACCACCCTCAGCCGAACCCTCAAGCGAAAAAGAATCCGGGAGGACCCTCACCATGGCCATCACCGACGACCTGCGCAAGACCCTCAGCGACCCGACCCCGCTCTACTTCGCCGCGGGCACCGCCGACCTCGCCCTCCAGCAGGCGAAGAAGGTGCCGGCCCTCGTGGAGCAGCTGCGGGCCGAGGCTCCGGCGCGGATCGACGCCGTACGCAACACCGACACCAAGGCCGTCCAGGAGAAGGCGTCCGCCCGGGCCAAGGAGGCCTCCGCCCGCGTCAAGGAGACGCAGGAGACGCTGCAGACCAAGGTCACGGGGTTCATCGGCTCCCTCGACGCCGACTTCAAGAAGCTCGGCAGCAACCTCGACGCCGACCTGCGGAAGTTCGGCGAGAACGCCCAGGACTTCGCGCTGCGCGGGGTCGGCGTGGCCGCCGAGTACGCCGTCAAGGCCCGGGAGACCTACGAGAAGGTCGCCGAGCACGGCGAGCAGGCCGTGCGGACCTGGCGCGGCGAGGCCGCCGAGAGCATCGAGGACGTCGCCGAGGGCGTCGAGGAGCTGGCCGTGGCCGTCGAGCCGAAGCCCCAGCCGGTCGAGGTCAAGGAGGAGCCGGCGAAGCCCGCCGGCACCAAGGCCCAGGCCACCCCGGCGAAGAAGGCGCCCGCCGCCAAGAAGGCTCCGGCGCGCAAGCCCGTCGCCAAGAAGACGCCGCCGGCGAAGTAAGCGCGGAGGAAGTAAGCGCGGAGGCTGACGCGGGCCGGGCACCCTGGGGGTGTCCGGCCCGTTGTACGGGTACGGTGACCGCGTAGGGACGAGCCGAGTCTGGTGGTGGACGTTGTGCTGATGCAGGGCTTCGCAGGGTTTATGTGGCTTCTGAGCATGGCCCTGATCATTTTCAGCGGCTTCGCTCTGTTCGACGCCGCCGTCCGGCGGGAGGACGCGTACCGCGCGGCCGACAAGAAGACCAAGCCGTTCTGGCTGATCATCCTCGGTCTGGCCTTCGTGGTGAACCTGCTCTTCCCGATCCTGTCGTTCCTGCCGATCATCGGGCTCATCGCGACGATCGTGTACATGGTCGACGTCCGCCCGGCCATCCGCGCGCTCCCCGGAGGCGGCCGCACCGGCCGCGGCTCCAGCAGCGACGGCCCGTACGGCCCCTGGAACGGCGGACGGTAACCGACCGGTCCCGCCGCCCCGGCCGGGCTACGGCACCCGGTCCAGCAGCAGTACCGCCACGTCGTCCGTCAGCTCGCCACCGTTGAGGTCGCGCACCTCGTTCACCGCCGCCCGCAGCAGCCGCTCGCCCCGCAGGCCCTCGGCGAACTGGCGGCGGATCATCTCGGTCATCCCGTCCTGGCCGAGCCGCTCCCGGCCCTGGCCGATATGGCCCTCGATCAGACCGTCGGTGTAGAGCATCAGGCTCCACTCGGCACCCAGCTCCACCTGCATACGAGGCCAGCGGGCACCCGGCAGCAGCCCGAGGGCCGGGCCGTTGTTGTCGTACGGCAGCAGCCGCGCCGGTTTGCCCGGGCGGGCCAGCAGCGGCGAGGGGTGGCCCGCCAGGCACAGGCCGGCCCGCCGGCCGTCCGGCGCGATGTCCACCATGCACAGCGTCGCGAAGATCTCGTCGTCGGCCCGCTCGTGCTCCAGCACCTGCTGCAGCGTGCCCAGCAGCTGGTCGCCGCAGAGGCCCGCCAGCGTCAGCGCGCGCCACGCGATCCGCAGCTCCACGCCGAGGGCGGCCTCGTCCGGGCCGTGACCGCACACGTCACCGATCATCGCGTGCACGGTGCCGTCCGGGGTGCGGACGACGTCGTAGAAGTCACCGCCGAGCAGGGCGCGCGAGCGGCCCGGGCGGTAGCGGGCGGCGAACCGCAGCGGAGAGCCCTCCAGCAGCGGGGTCGGCAGCAGACCGCGCTCCAGGCGGCGGTTCTCCTGGGCCCGCAGGCGGCCCTCGGCGAGCCGGCGCTCGGCCGACTCGGAACGCTTGCGCTCCACCGCGTAGCGGATCGCGCGGCTCAGCAGCCGGCCGTCCAGCTCGTCGCGGAACAGGTAGTCCTGGGCGCCCACGCGCACCGCCTCCGCGCCGCGCTCGGCGTCGCCCGACGCGGTCAGCGCCAGGACGGCGTGCCGGGGTGCGAGCTCCAGCACGTGCCTGAGCACGGCGAGCTCGTCCTCGGAGTCGCTGTGGCCGGGCGCCGGCAGCGCGAGGTCCAGCAGGATGCAGTGGACGTCGTCGGTCAGCAGCCGCCCGGCCTCGGTCAGATTGCGGGCCGTGCGGACGCGGATCGGCTTGCCTGCCTGGTCGAGCATGTCCGGCACGATCGGCGAACCGGCCGGGTCGTCCTCGATCAGCAGCAGGGTCAGATTGGTGTGGGCGGTGTGGTTCTCCACCTTCTCCGTGCTGTTCCCGGCGGTGTCCGGCGTGCGCGGGGCAGCGGCCGAGGCGTCCTTGACGGAGTCCTCGGCGGAGCCCCCACACGGGGACGCGGCCTGCGCCTGACCACTCTCCACGGCCGGGATCGCTCTCTGCCGCGGTATGGGTACGGGCATTGTCTGGGTTCCTTCCCTCCCCCCGAGGGCATGGCGGGGGCGAGGGACCTCGACCCACCGACGGGGACCATAGCGGGTGTCGGCGCCGCATTGGAATGGTGTGAGCCACGTCGCCGCGCCATCGGCCAGTGTCATATGCCGCGATATGTACCGCAGTTGGACAGGCCGGAGATGCCGCGGAGATGACGAACGTCACGCCGACACTCCGTTTGCCGGGGGCCCGGCGTGCGGTGGGTCACGTGGGCCGGGTCACCAAAGGTGCCCGATGCCCGATATGTTCACCCGGCGTCGGCGTCGGCGTCGGCGTCGGTGCCGGCGTCGGCGTCGGTGCCGGGATCCGGCCGTACCACCCCGAGGATAGGCATGGATCCCGCTCCCGCGACGGTGATGTCCCGCCCGGGGCGCGGGGCGTGCACCATCGCCCCGTCGCCGATGTACATGGCGACATGGCTGGCGTCGTCGAAGTAGATGATGAGGTCGCCGGGCCGCATGTCCTGGACGTCGATGTGCCGCAGTCGCTTCCACTGCTCCTGCGAGGTGCGCGGGATGCCGCGGCCGGCGGATATCCAGGCCTGTGAGGTCAGCCCGGAGCAGTCGTAGGTCTTCGGGCCCTCGGCGCCCCACTTGTACGGCTTGCCGATCTGGGCCGTGGCGTACTCGACGGCCTTCCTGCCCTGCGCGGACGCCTTTCCGCTGATCTCGTCGAGGACGCCGGATCCGAGCCAGGCGGACTGCGCCTTGGCCGCGGCCGCGTTCTCCAGCTCGGCGAGGCGCTTCTGCTCGTCCTTCCGCAGCTCGGACTCGACCTTCTCCGCCTGCTTGATCTGCTTCTCGATCTTCTTCTGCGCGGCGGCCTTGGCCTTGCGGCCCGCCTCCAGCTTCTTCCACTGCGCGGAGGCGTCCTTGGCGTACTGCTCCAAGTCCTGCTGTGTGCGGGCCAGTTCGCCCATCAGGCCCTTGGCCGCGTGCTGGCCCTGGCGGACCCGGACCGCTCCGTCGAGGAACTGCTGCGGGTCGTCGCTGAGCGTCAGATGGGCCTCGGGCGGCAGCCCGCCCCCGCGGTACTGCGCGGCGGCCGAGGCACCTGCGCGGTCCTTCAGCCTGGCCAGCTTCTCCTTGCCCTTGACGATCTTCTTGGCCAGTTCGACGACCTCGGCGGACTGCTTGTCCGCCTTCTCCTCGGCGGCGTTGTACTCGTCGGTGGCGCGGCCCGCGGCGCGGTAGAGCTTGTCGAGCTTCTTGCGGACGGCCTCGAGGTCCTTGCTGGGGCCGGGCGTCGGGCTCGCGCTCGGTGTCGGCTCCGGGCCGGGGCTCGCGAACGCCGTGCCCGGTGCCGCCAGCACGCTGATCGCGCAGACCACGGTCACAGCCGTCGCGATCAGGCCACGCTTGCCCGTTCCCATACCTCAGCCCCCAACTGATTAACCGTCAGTAACATCCGGTTCGTCTGGGGATGCTGCCATGACGGCGCGCAAAGCGACAGAGGTAGTGCTTCCCGCCGCCCCCGCACCGGTATGCCCCCGGCATGACGATCTCCCCGCCTGTGTGACGAACGACTCATAGAGATCGTTCCCGGAGGGGCGTGCCGGTCTATGCCCGGCCTTGGCGGTGAGCCTCAGCCCCGCGGGGCCAACGCCTCCCACCGCACCGTCACTTCGCCCTGCCGCCACCGCCCCGGCCCGTCCGCCACCGGCCAGTCAGCCGTCAGGTCCCGTACCGCCCGGATCCACCGCTGGCGGGCGCCGTAGGAGGCATAGGGCGCGGCGGCCGCCCAGGCGCGGTCGAAGTCGCGCAGGAAGGCGTGCACCGGCTCGCCCGGGACGTTGCGGTGGATGAGCGCCTTCGGCAGGCGTTCCGCCAGGTCCGAGGGGCGCTCCAGGGAGCCGAGCCGGGTCGCGAAGGTGACCGTGCGCGGCCCCTCCGGACCGAGCGCGACCCACACGTGCCGCCGCCCGATCTCGTCGCAGGTCCCCTCGACCAGCAGCCCGCCGCGCGCACCGGTGGCCGGGTCGGCCGGGGCGAGCCGCCCGCACAGCCGCTCCCACACGGCCGCCACCTCGCCCTCCTCGTACTGCCGCAGCACGTTCGCCGCCCGGACGAGCAGGGGCCGCTGGGGGAGGGGGAGCTCGAAGCCGCCGTGCCGGAAGACGAGCCCCGCCCGCTCGTACGGCAGCGCCGCCGCGACCCGGGCGGGCTCGATCTCGACGCCCACCACGCGCGTGCGTGGCGCGACTGTACGCAGGCGGTGCAGCAGCTCGACGGCTGTCCAGGGGGCGGCGCCGTAGCCGAGATCGACCGTCACGGGGTCGGCGGCACGGCGCAGCTCCGCGCCGTGCGTGGCCGCGATCCAGCGGTCCATACGGCGCAGGCGGTTGGGGTTGGTCGTCCCGCGCGTCACCGTTCCCACGACGCGGGGGCGGGTCGCCTGGCGGGATGTCATGCGTACGAGGGTATGCGGCCCCGGGATCCTCAGGAGTGGCCCTTGTCTGTCCTCAGGAGCCGCCCCCGTACGTCCCGAATACGGGAACCCCCGTCGACTCGAAGACATGCACGGACAGCCCGCCCGGCGTCGCCCGGTGGTCGGTGAGCCGCAGCCCGGCCGGTGCCCCGCCGTCCGGGAAGAGGCGGCGGCCCTGCCCCACCACGACCGGGGCGATCACCAGCCGCAGTGTGTCGACCAGCCCGGCGGCCAGCAGGGACTGCGCGAGCCGGGCGCTGCCGTGGATCTGGATCTCCCGGCCGGGCAGCCGCTTCACCTCCGCCACCTGGGCCGGGACGTCGCCGGACAGGACCGTGGTCGGGTTCCAGCCGGCCGTGGTCAGGCTGTGGGAGGCGACGTACTTCGGCAGACCGTTCATGATCCCGGCGAAGGGATGGTCGGTCATCGTCGGCCAGTCCCGGGCGAAGTTCTGGTACGTACGGCGGCCGAACAGCAGCGCGTCCGCCTCACCGAGCCAGCTGCCGGCCAGCCGCTCGAACTCCTCGTCCAGGTGCGGCACGAACCAGCCGCCCCGCTCGAAACCGCCGCTGGTGTCCTCGTCCGGGGCGCCCGGCCCCTGGGAGACACCGTCGAGCGACAGGAACTCCTGCACCACGAGCTTCATCATGACCCTCTCCTCTCCTCAGTGAGCCAGACGCCCCGGGACGCGGAAACTCATCGGCCCCCGAACGGGGAGAACCGCGTCACTCCTGGCGGACGACGTTCCTGCCCGGCCCGCCGGAGAGCGTGTCCGCGCCGGGCCCGCCGTACAGCTCGTCGTCGCCGCTGTTGCCCCAGATCCGGTCGGCGCCGCTGTTGCCGTGCAGGATGTCGTCGCCCCTGCCGCCGTAGATCTCGTCGTCGCCGGCCCCGCCGTAGACCGTGTCGTCACCGTCGTCGGCGCGCAGGATCTGGTCACCGGCGCCGCCGTGCAGGACGTCGTCGCCCGCGCCGCCGTCCACGATCTCGCCCTCGGTGCCCGCGTAGAGGGTGTCGTCGCCGGCCCCGCCGCCGGCGTATCCCAGCGCGCCCGCCCGGATGATGTCGTCGCCCGCGCCGCCCTGGACGGAGGTGCCGTCCACGCGGCTGCCGGTGGCACCGGTCCACTGGTCGGCGCCGTCGCCCAGCTCGACCGTGTTGAAGTAGTAGACCTGGTCGGTGGCGTTGTCGAAGGAGGCGGTGTCGGCGCCGTCGCCGAGGTCCATCTCCATGGAGTTGAGCGGGGACTGGCTCTCGGGGGCCTCGACCGTGCAGGAGATCCTGGTCTTGTCCGCGCTGTCGGGATGGCCGCAGCCGGCCCCGGCGCTGATCGGGACGACGTCGTCGATCACATAGGTGAAGTGCGAGCGGTCGCCGGTGTACGACTGGGTGATGGCCACCTTGTTGGCCTGCCCGGGGGCGGCCGTGTAGGTGAGGTGCCAGCCGTACTCGTTCACCGAGGCGGTGGCCGTCGGCGCCGCGGCGGCGGCCGGGGCGGCCAGGGCGAGCGGGACGGCCAGGGCGGTGCCGAGTACGGGCGTGAGAACCGATGCGGCGCGTAACAGCCGGCGGCCGGCGGGGCGAGAGAGCATTGCGATCCTCCGTGAGGCGATTGTGGATCCTTTCGTGGTGGGTGACATGCGTGGCAGACGCCCGGTTGTCCGCTCACCGGAGTCGTCAGACCGAGTTCACCTGCTGGTCACGCTCCCGGAATCGGCGGATTCGGGTACTCCGGGGCACCTCCCACCCTCGAACGGTTGAGCGATGACCGGTAATGATTCGGTAAAAGTCGCGAACAGGGAATCGAACGAGGAAATGGAGTGCGCCCTTCCGGTGTTCACCCCCGTGCAGGGCACAGCGCGTCCTGCGTGAGGCATGCCCGGAGCGAGGAGGAACGCCACGTGAGCCAGTACATCGGCAGGCTCGGGCGGCGCTCCGCGTCCGCGCCCGCGCGCCTGAGGCTGCACCGCAGGCCCCGCCGCGTCGCCATGCTCTCCGTGCACACCTCCCCGCTCCACCAGCCGGGCACCGGCGACGCGGGCGGCATGAACGTCTACATCGTGGAACTCGCGCAGCGCCTCGCCGCGCAGGGCGTCGAGGTCGAGATCTTCACGCGCGCGACCGCCGCCGCCCTCCCGCCGACCGTCGAGCTGGCCCCCGGCGTCCTCGTCCGGCACATCGACGCCGGCCCCTACGAGGGCCTCAACAAGGAGGACCTCCCCGCCCAGCTCTGCGCCTTCACCCACGGCGTCATGCAGGCCTGGGCCGGCCACCGCCCCGGCCACTACGACCTGGTCCACTCCCACTACTGGCTCTCCGGCCATGTCGGCTGGCTCGCCTCCCAGCGCTGGGGCGTCCCCCTGGTGCACGCCATGCACACCATGGCCAAGGTCAAGAACGCCAACCTGGCCGACGGCGACAGCCCCGAGCCGGCCGCCCGCGTCATCGGCGAGACCCAGATCGTCGCCGCCGCCGACCGCCTCATCGCCAACACCACCGACGAGGCCGACGAACTGGCACGGCACTACGCGGCCGACCCCGACAAACTCGCCGTGGTCCACCCCGGCGTGAACCTCACCCGCTTCTCGCCCGCCGACGGCCGCGCCGCCGCCCGCGCCCGTCTCGGCCTCCCCCAGGACGCCCTGATCCCGCTCTTCGCGGGCCGCATCCAGCCCCTGAAGGCCCCCGACGTGCTGCTGCGGGCCGTAGCCGTCCTCCTCGACGAGCGCCCCGAACTCCGCTCGCGCATCCTCGTCCCCGTCGTCGGCGGCCCCAGCGGCAGCGGCCTCGCCAAACCCGAGGGCCTGCAGAAGCTCGCCGCACGCCTCGGCATCGCGGACGTCGTACGGTTCCGCCCGCCGGTCGGCCAGGAACAGCTCGCCGACTGGTTCCGCGCCGCCTCCCTCCTGGTCATGCCCTCCTACAGCGAGTCCTTCGGCCTGGTCGCCATAGAGGCCCAGGCGGCGGGCACCCCCGTGCTGGCGGCCTCGGTCGGCGGCCTGCCGGTGGCCGTCCGCGACGGACACACCGGCTTCCTCGTACACGGCCACAACCCCGCCGACTACGCGCGCGTGCTGGGCGACTTCGCCGACGACCCGCACCTGGCGCCCCGCATGGGCGAGCGGGCCGCCCGCCACGCCCAGTCCTTCGGCTGGGACACCGCGGCCGCCGCCACAGCGGACGTCTACACGGCCGCGATGCAGGCACACCGCCGTCGCGTACGCTCGCACCATGGGTGAAACCGGTCAGGAACAGCGCGCGGCACAGGTCATCGAGGGAGTGCTGAAGGACGCCGACCTGGAGTGGGAGAGCCCCGAGCCCGGCACCTACGTCGCGCAGCTCCCCGGCACCCGCAAGCTCAAGACCACGGTCTCCCTGATCGTCGGCCGCCACTCCCTCTCCCTGAACGCCTTCGTCATCCGCCACCCCGACGAGAACGAACCGGCCGTCCACCGCTGGCTGCTGGAACGCAACCTCAAGCTCTACGGCGTGAGTTACGCCGTCGACCAGCACGGCGACGTCTACGTCACCGGCCGGCTCTCCCTCGCCGCCGTCACCGCCGACGAACTGGACCGCCTGCTCGGCCAGGTCCTGGAGGCGGCGGACGGCAGCTTCAACACCCTCCTGGAGCTGGGCTTCGCCTCGGCGATCCGCAAGGAGTACGAGTGGCGGGTGTCCCGGGGCGAGTCGACGCGCAACCTGGACGCGTTCGCACACCTGACGCAGCGCCCCGAGCGCTGATTCAGCCCGCGCGGTAACGCCCGGGCGGCACCCCCACCAGCCTCCGGAAGTGCCGCGTGAGATGCGACTGGTCGTAGAACCCGGTCGCCACCGCCACCTCACTCGGCGGCTGCCCGTCGAGCAGCATCCGCCGGGCGCGGCCCACGCGCAGCGACGTCAGGTACTGGTGCGGGGCGATGCCGTAGGCGGCACTGAACGCCCGTACGAGATGGGCCGGATGGCCCCCGACGAGCCCGGCGGCTTCCCGCAGCCCGATCCCCTCGACCACCCGCTCGTCCAGCAACTCGCGCAGCCGCCGGGCCAGTACGGGATCGGGCGGCCGGGACGCGGCGAGGTCGCCCCGCAGATGCCCGCGCAGCCGCTCCCCGACGAACAGCAGCCTGCTCTCGGCCTCCAGTTCCTCACCGGGCCGCGTCAGCGTGCCGTGCAACTGTCCGACGCGCCGCCGCAACAACGGATCGCGCAGATCGGGCCGGTCGACGGCGGCCCCGATGAACTCGTCCCCGAGATACGTCCCGTCGAGATACAGCACCCGCTTGCGGAACCCCTCCGCGGTGACGGGAGAGCCGTTGTGCGGCACATGCGGTGGCAGCAGCGACACGGTGTCGTGCGGCGTCCCGTGCTCGTGCCGGTCGAGGTCGTACCGCACGGCACCGGTGTCGACGATCAGCAGCGTCCAGGCCTCGTGGACGTGCATCGGATACGCGTACTCGGTGAACCGCGCGTGGAAGACCTCGACGACACCCGGTACGCGGGGCCGCCAGGCGGATACGACCCGGGCGGGCTGTGAGGCCATGCAAAGAACGTACAAGACCTGGTCGAGGCCCGGCGGGCACGCTCAGATCATGAACACCGAACCGATCCGCTTCGACACGAAGATCGCCGTGCTGCTGCGCGCGGACCTGGAGCAGTGGCAGCGCCTCAATGTCACATCGTTCCTGGTCAGCGGCCTGGGTACCCAGCTCCCCGAGGTGATCGGCGAACCGTACGAGGACGCGGACGGCGTGCCCTGCCTCCCCATGTTCCGCCAGCCGGTCATGGTCTTCGAGGCCACGAAGGAAACCCTGACCACGGCCCACACCAAGGCCCTGTCCCGCTCCCTCCCCCGCGCGATCTTCACGTCCGACCTGTTCGCGACGGGCAACGACCGCGACAACCGCGCGGCGGTGCGGGCGGTGCCGACGGCGGACCTGGACCTGGTCGGCCTCCTGGTCTACGGCCCGAGGAACGCGGTGGACAAGGTGGTGAAGGGGGCGCGGATGCACCCGTGACCCTTGGGCCGTGCCGTCGCGTCGGCGGAGCGACCAAAGTCGGGGGCACGTAGACCAACGGTTGATGACAGGACGGACGGCACGTCCCGAGACTCCTTCCCATGGAGGAAGCCAAGAAGGTCCCCATGGGAGCCGAACTCGCGGAATCGACCTGGGCCATCGTGCTCTTCTGCGTCGGCTGCGGTGCCGTCGCCGGCGCCCTGCTCCCCCTCCTCGCCCGCTGGCTGCTGAGCCTGCCGTGGGCACCGCTGGAGGGCCCGGCCGCACTGCTGACCTCGGTCCCGGAACCCGCCCTCACCCTGGGGACGGTCGCGGCGGGCGCCCTGGCCGGACTGCTGCTGGGCCTCACCGCCGTGCACGAGTCGCTGTCGGTGAGCATCTCCGACACGCACGTGACCCTGACCATCAGGGACAGCGCCCAGTCGTTCGCCCGCGAGGAGATCGCGGCGCTCTTCCGGGACGGCAAGCACCTGGTCGTCCTGGCCCCGGACGGCATGGAACTGGCCCGCGAGCACTGCGGCCTGCCCTGGCCACGCTTGACCGGCACTCTCACCGCGTACGGCTACCCCTGGGCGCAGGAGGACCCGTACCGCACCGAGTTCCGCCGCTGGGTCCCCGGCACCCCCGGCCTCCCCGAGGGCGCGGACGCCCTGCTCAGGGCACGCGCGCGGGCTCGAAAGAACTCGGACGACGCCGACGACGCCCGGGAACTGCGCGGTGAACTGCTGCGGCTGGGCGTGGTCGTACGGGACGAGGAGAAGCGGCAGTACTGGCGGCTGGTCCGGGAGGCCTGATCACGGGGTGCATGCCTCGGCGATCGACAAGCTGTTCTCATACAGGTGGTGCCGCGTGATCCGCCCGCCTTCGACGGTGAGCCGCAACGCGAACGGCCCCTCGAAGGACTTCCCCGTCGCCCGTACGGTCCCCGCCAAATACCCCGTCAGCACGGCGTCCTTCCCGTCCACGAGAAAGACGTCGACGGAGGCGCGGGCGTCCTCAGGCACGGTGTACTCAGCCAACTCCGCGCCCTGAGCCGCACACTCGGCGCCAGTGGACCGGGGCCGAATCCACGGCACCCCGGGATTCTCGGCAAGCACCCAGTCGACTTCGTCGGCGAAGATCTCCGTCAGCCGCCCGGTGTCCCCGGCGAGCCGGGCGGCGAGGAACTCCTCGACGACGGTGCGGGTGGATACGTCAGAAGTCGGCTTTGCGGAACTGACCTTGACGGACACGGCGCTCTCCTCACGTCACGCTGGCGTTGGACACGTCTGATCCTGCCGGGGGAGGGGACCGCGGTCGATTACCCGAGAGGTCATGAGCCGCACGCCGAGGTCAAGACGTCGTCATTGCCAGACGCGACCTTCGATCAACTCACGCAGAAGATCGGCGTGGCCGCAGTGCCGCGCGTACTCCGCGATATGCGCCACCAAAACATCCCGCAGCTGAAGCCGCCCGCCGGGTTCTGACGGTCGCCGACCGCCCTGTTCCAGAGCAGGGCGCTGCGCTCATCGACGAGGGCGTTCCGCTACTGCATGTTCAGGCTGTGTTCCCACGGCCGTAGCCCGCAGACATCCCAGGAGAAGCTGCGCAGTCGGGCCTGTTCGACGAGCGTCGCCGTGTCGCCGTACGTGAGGTTGAGGTGCCGGCCGAGGACGACGATGGCAACGCTGCCCGCGCCCGCCGCCTTCAGAGCTGCCGCTGCGGACTGGGCGTGATTGCCTGTGGTCCACGTGTCGTCGACGAGCAGGATGTTCTCGCCCCACAGCGCCGAGGAGGAGTAACGCGAGAGTGATGCCACACGGCCGAGGTCGACCGCGTTCGGCGCCGGGACGAGCAGGTCGCGGTGGCGGCCGCGAGTCGCGCCGACCATGTCGGCCACCATGGTCCGTAGCGGATGAGTCTCCCGGCCGCTGGTGCTGGGCACCGTGGTGACGGTATCGAAGCCGGGCACGGCGCAGTGGGCCGTGATACAGCCTTCGTGAAGGGCGAGAAAGCGCCATAGGACGGCGGCCAGTCCCATCCGGAAGTGCTGCTGCTGTGCTCCCGGGGCGTTCTTGTAGCGCCAGAGTTCGTTCGCGTACTGCTCGCTCTTGAGGGCCAAGCTCACTGGAATCACGGCGTCGGCGACCTTCGAGCCTAAGATCTTTCTGGCCTCCTGGCACTGCCAGCAGGTGGGGTAGCCAGGATTCGCCGTGCCACGACAGACCTGGCACACGCCGTGTCCCGGCAGTAAAGGGTGAACGAGAAAGTTGGCGTAGCGGGCGGATAGCTCAGCGACGGTCGCCACGTGGTCCGCCGCTTACGCCCAGGTGAGCTCGCCCGTGGTGGGCACGAGCGATCCGAGTTGGCTGAAGACGTCGTCCGGTCCGTCGATGACGGTGGTGTTGGGTCGGCTCGCGTATTCCCGAGCCCATTCGTGGGTCATGAGGGAGCGCATGAGGAAGACCCGGCGGCCGTGTTCCAGGGCCAGGCGGGCCTGCATGCGGGCGCCGCTGCGGTAGGCGGCCTCCACGACAACCGTGGCGAGGCTGTAGCCACTCATCACGGCGTTACGCATGGGGAAGGATGTCTTGGACGGCGGTGCGTCCGGCCAGAACTGGGAAATCACCAGTCCTCGCTCGACGATCTCCCGCTGCAGTCCGGCGTTCTGTGCCGGATAGGCCCGCCGCAGGCCGGTGCCGATGACAGCCACTGTGCGCCCGCCGACAGCGAGGGCGGTGCCGTGCGCGGCCGTGTCGATGCCGGCGGCGAGGCCGCTGACCACGGTGACACCCCGTTCAGCGAGCCCACCCGCGATGGCGCGGGCGTGGTGAATGCCTTCCGGCGTGGGCGTACGAGTACCGACGACGGCGACCCGTAGATCGTCCTCGACTGATGTTCCGCGCAGGAACAGAAACGGCGGACGCTGGTGGACGAGCCGTAGATAGAGCGGGTAGTCCTCGTCCAACACCGTCACCAGACGCATGCCCTCGCGCTCCCATGCGGCGATCTCGGCAGCGACGGCATCCAGGTCCACAGCAGGCTCGGTGTCGAAGAGAGCGCTCTGCCCTGAGCTGTCGAGGGCGTTCTCGAGGATGTCCCGGGCGCTCCCCACGGACTCGATCTGATCGGTCAGCTCGGGCCACGGGCGATCGCCGCGCCGCAGGAGTGCGACGAGTGCGGCTCGCTCTAGCTCGTGGTCCATGCGGCAAGTATAGGAAGAACCCGAGTGGCAGCCCCCGACCGAGATGGCTGAGATGGTCGATGCGTGACCGTCCAGCGCGGGCTTCAGGCCGATCCTGTTCTGAACCCTCCGGTCACCGCTCGTCCTCGATCCGCGTACGCCGCGGGGTCGTCGCGGGGCCGCACCTGACGCCCAGCGACGCCCCCTCACCAGGAGGGCCCCCGACCTGCGAAGAATCCGCAGCTCGGGGGCCCGAGGAGCGTCGAGCTACTTCTTCTTGCCCTGGTTCTTGACCGCCTCGATCGCAGCCGCAGCCGCCTCAGGGTCCAGGTACGTCCCCCCCGGCTTCACCGGCTTGAAGTCCGAGTCGAGCTCGTACGACAGCGGGATGCCCGTCGGGATGTTGAGGCCCGCGATGTTCTCGTCGGAGATGCCGTCGAGGTGCTTGACCAGGGCGCGCAGGGAGTTGCCGTGGGCCGCGACCAGGACCGTCTTGCCCGTCAGCAGGTCCGGGACGATCGCGTCGAACCAGTACGGGAGCATGCGGTTGACGACGTCCTTGAGGCACTCCGTCCGGGGGCGCAGCTCCGGAGGGAGGGTCGCGTAGCGCGGGTCGGCGAACTGGGAGTACTCGGCGTCGATGTCCAGCGCCGGGGGCGGGGTGTCGTAGGACCGGCGCCACAGCATGAACTGCTCCTCGCCGAACTCGGCGAGTGTCTGCGCCTTGTCCTTGCCCTGCAGGGCGCCGTAGTGGCGCTCGTTCAGGCGCCAGCTGCGGTGGACCGGGATCCAGAGGCGGTCGGCGGACTCCAGGGAGAGCTGCGCCGTGCGGATGGCGCGCTTCTGGAGGGACGTGTGCACGACGTCGGGGAGCAGGCCGGCGTCCTTGAGCAGCTCGCCGCCGCGCGTCGCCTCCTTCTCGCCCTTCGCGGTGAGGTTGACGTCCACCCAGCCGGTGAACAGGTTCTTCTCGTTCCACTCGCTCTCGCCGTGGCGGAGGAGGATCAGCTTGTACGGTGCGTCGGCCATGCCCCAGAGCGTAATCCACGCATTCGCCCGTTCGCGTGGCTGCCCGGCAGGCGGACGTTTGACCGGACCTGTTAATTGAGTGGCCCGCCCCCCACCCCCATTTGTAACTTGTGCTTGCCGCACGCGCCGCTTACATCCGGGGGAGTCCATGCCGTACGCCGTCCGCGCCAGACGTGCAGTCCAGGAGACCGTCTCGGGGCTGCCCCGCGAGTTCTGGTGGCTGTGGACGAGCACGCTCGTCAACCGGCTCGGCGCCTTCGTCGCCACCTTCATGGCGCTGTACCTGACGCTCGACCGCGGCTACTCCGCCACGTACGCCGGTCTGGTCGCCGCCCTGCACGGGCTCGGCGGAGTGATCTCCTCGCTGGGCGGCGGGGTGATGACCGACCGGCTGGGCCGGCGGCCGACGCTCCTCATCGCGCAGGCCTCGACCGCCGTGTCCGTCGCGCTCCTCGGGTTCGTGCACGACCCGGTCGCGATCGCCGGGGTCGCCTTCCTCGTGGGTATGGCGAGCAACGCGTCGCGGCCTGCCGTGCAGGCGATGATGGCGGACATCGTGCGGCCCGAGGACCGTATCCGCGCCTTCTCCTTGAACTACTGGGCCATCAACCTCGGCTTCGCGGTGTCCTCCATGGCCGCGGGGTTCATCGCCGAGGTCAGCTACCGCGCCGGGTTCCTGATCGAGGCCGGTATGACGATGGCCTGCGCGATCCTCGTCTTCCTGAGGCTGCCGGAATCGAAGCCGGACGAAACGGACGAGACGGCCGGGACGGGGAGCGCGCGGGCGGGCGGGGGCGACTCCGTCAGCCTCGGCACCGTGCTGCGCGACGGGCGCTTCATGGGCGTCGTCGGGCTGTCCTTCCTCGTCGCGCTGATCTTCCAGCAGGGGTCGGTGGGGCTGCCGGTGGCGATGGGTGAGGCCGGGTTCACGCCGGCCGAGTACGGCATGGCGATCGCCGTCAACGGCGTACTGATCGTCGTCCTCCAGATCCCCGTCACCCGGTTCATCGAGCACCGCGACCCCCGCCGGCTGCTCGTCGTGTCCTCCCTCCTCGCGGGGTACGGCTTCGCCCTCACCGCCTTCGCCGGGTCGGTCGGCGTCATCGCCCTCACGGTGTGCGTCTGGACTCTGGCCGAGATCGTCAACGCCCCGACGCAGACCGGCCTGGTCGTCCGGCTGTCCCCGCTGCACGGCCGCGGCCGCTACCAGGGCATGTACACGATGTCCTGGTCCGTCGCCGCCCTCGTCGCCCCGCTGCTGTCCGGCTGTGTCATCGACCGGGTCGGGGCGGAGTGGCTGTGGGGACTGTGCGCGGTGGTCGGAACGGTGGCCGGGCTGGGATACGGGCTGCTGATGAGACGGCTGCCGGACGCGACGACGGAGGAGAAGCAGGAGGAGTCCGTCGCGGCGTCCCTAGGGCAGGTCCCGGAGCGTTCCGCCTCCGGCCCCTGATCCCGTTCCGGGATGTTCCCGATGTGCGCGGACACGGCGCTTGATGAGCTGTGTCCATGGCTCACCACGGACAGCAGAAGTCGTCGCGTCTCCTCCTCACCGCCCTCGTCGGCCTTGCCACGCTCGCCGTCGCCGCCACCGCCGTGGCCGGCCCGTCCGATCCCCCTCCGCCTCGATTACCGGCAGACGGCCGGGCAGCACATCAGAAGACCCAGGCCGTGCTGAACGAGATCGTCGCCCAGGGCACCCCCGGCGTCATCGCCCAGGTGCGCGACCGGCACGGCGTGTGGGACGCCCGGGCCGGAGTCCGAAGGCTCGGTTCCGAGCGCCCGCGGAGCACCCACGACCGGTTCCGTATCGCCAGCGTGACGAAGACCTTCACCGCCACCGTGCTCCTGAAGCTCGAAGCCGAGGGGAAGCTGTCGCTGGACGACAGCGTGGATGAGTGGCTGCCGGGGGTGGTGCACGGCAAGGGCTACCGGCCCCGGCACATCACCGTGCGGCACCTGCTCAACCACACGAGCGGGATCTTCGACTACAACATGGACGCCGGTTTCCGGGCCGAGTACGCGGGGGACGAGTTCGACCGCAACCGGCACGTCCGATGGTCCCCGGAGGACCTGGTGGACATCGCCCTCGCCCACCCGCCGAACTTCCAGCCGGAGCAGGGCAGCAGGCCCGGCCGCCTCGGCAGGTGGGACTACTCGGACACCAACTACGTCCTCGCCGGCATGGTCGTGGAGAAGGCCACCGGCCGCAGCTACGCGCACGAGGTCGAGCGCCTCGTCATACGGCCCCTCGGCCTGCGCGGCACGAGCGTGCCGGGCACCTCGCCCCGACTGCCCTCACCGCACGCCCGGCACTACTCCACGCTCTTCGAGGACGGGCCGCGGGCGAAGGTGCGCGACGTCACGGAGTTCAGCCCCACGGTCGCCTTCTCCGCGGGGCAGCTGATCTCGACGGTCGGCGATGTGAACACCTTCCTGTCCAGGCTGCTCGGCGGTGAGCTGCTGCCGCCCGCACAGCAGCGGCAACTGCTCGACGCCGTTCCCGTCGACGGGGACAAGGGACACGGCGGCCCCCAGGACGTCTACGGACTCGGCCTACGGCACTTCAAGCTCGCGGAGGGATGCTGGGCCTGGGGCCACGGCGGCATGATCCCCGGCTCCGCGACCCGGGCTCTGGCCTCGGCGGACGGCCGGCAGGTCATGGCCATGAACCGCAACGGCGACTGGGGCGAGCAGCGACTGGAGGACGCCGCCGTCGAAGCCGAGTTCTGCCGCCGGCCGCTCACCTCACCTCACTGAACCGACAGCGGCACCGGATGGATCTCGTCGGCCTTGTGCCCGGCGCGCTCGTGAACGCGCTGGATGGCTTCGGCCGAGGGCGCCTCGGAGAGGCAGTAGACGTGGCCCGACTCCGGGTCCGCCCAGGCCCTCTCGAAGTGGACCTGCTCCTCGCCCTCGATGGCGAGGTCCGCGTTGTGGGCCTCACGCAGCTGCTCTTCCGTGATGCCCTTCATGCTGTGGTGGACATCCATGAACTTGGCCATGGCCCGCGCCTCCTTCCGTACGACCCTTCAGCGGGACCCTGGAACTCCCAGTTCCATGCTCCGCCCGTACGCGCACGCGGGCGACCTCAACGCCGTAGGGCCCCGGCGGCGTACCGCCGGGAGCCCTACGGAATTCAGCCGCACTGGCAGGGGCTGCCCGACTGGCACCCGCAGCCGCAGCCCGAGCCGCAGCCGCACGCGGCGATCAGGGTCAGGTTCCTGACCTCGGCGGGCTGCTCGGTCTCGCGCTGCTGCGTGGGGTCGGGCTTGGTGCTGGGGGAATCGGCCATGGGTTCCTCCTTGAGGCTGGTGCCTGTGTCCAGGCTGGTGCCTGTGCCCATTGGATGCCCCCTCCGCTGGGCGCATCAACGGCGCATTGAGGCTTCCGCGCGCCCCGGCCGATCCTCACCCGCCCCCGGTCTCAGGCGCTCTCCGCCTCCGTGGCCACCGCCTGGATCTCCGGCTGCACATCCGTCTGGAGCTCGTCGGCGTGCTCACCCGTCACCAGGTACACCACACGCTTGGCGACCGAGACCGCGTGGTCGGCGAACCGCTCGTAGTAGCGGCCCAGCAGCGTGACGTCCACGGCCGTCTCGATGCCGTGCTTCCAGCGGTCGTCCATCAGGTGCTGGAAGAGGGTGCGGTGCAGCAGGTCCATCTCGTCGTCGTCCTGCTCCAGCTGGAGCGCCAGGTCGACGTCCTTGGTGACGATGACCTCGGCGGCCTTGGCCATCAGGCGCTGCGCGAGCTGGCCCATCTCCAGGATGGTGGCGTGCAGGTCGCTGGGGACCGCGCGGTCCGGGTAGCGCAGGCGCGCGAGCTTCGCCACGTGCTGGGCGAGGTCGCCCGAGCGCTCCAGGTCGGCCGACATCCGCAGCGACGTGACGACGATGCGCAGATCCGTCGCCACCGGCTGCTGCCGTGCCAGCAGGGCTATGGCCCGGGCCTCCAGGTCGTGCTGGAGCTCGTCGACCCGCTGGTCGGCCTCGATGACGGCCTCGGCCAGCTTCAGATCGGAGTCGAGCATGGCGGTGGTGGCGCGCCCGATCGCCGATCCGACCAGCCGGGCCATTTCCACCAGACTGTCGCTGATCGAGTCCAGTTCCTCGTGGTACGCGTCCCGCATCAGGCTTCCCTCTCGTGCGTCTGTGTCGGGGGTTCGAGGGCCGTGGCCCACCGAACGAGCCGGGGCCCGCCGAACAACCGGCGGTACGACCGTCGGGTCACCACCGGCGGTACGACCGTCGTATCACCAACGGTCCGAACCCCACGCTCCCACGTTCCGGCCTGTACGCGTCCGTTTCCGTCATCCCAAATGAACCAATACTGGCTCCAAGGTGAACTCTGGGCGACGAGTGTTCGAGGTCGCAGTCCGACGGCTGTGGCCCGTGCCCGAGCCATGCCTAACCTGGGTGCATGGACGTGAACGCGGCGGTCGCCGCAGTGGCTGCGATCGCCGGGGTGCTCACCGGTGTCATCGCCATGCTGGCGTTCCGGTGGAGCGAGCGCGAGCAGAAGCGCCCCACCCGTACCTCCCTGCACACGGACCCGGTGCTTCCGCCGGGCGTGGACACCGTCCTGTCGGTCCTCAGGTCCTCCGCCGTCGTACTCGACGAGGCGGACGCCGTGGTCAAGGCGAGCTCGGCGGCGTACGCCCTCGGGCTGGTCCGCGGCGGCAAGCTCGCCGTCGAGCCGATGCTGCAGATGGCCCGGGACACCCGGCGCGACGGGGAGATACGCCAGGTGGAGCTGGACCTGCCGCGGCGCGGTACCGGACGTGGTGAGGCCCTGGCCGTCTCCGCGCGGGTCGCGCCGCTCGGCTCCCGGCTGGTGCTGCTGCTCGTCGAGGACCTCACCGAGGCCCGCCGGATCGAGGCGGTCCGGCGCGACTTCGTCGCCAACGTGAGCCACGAGCTGAAGACCCCGGTCGGCGCCCTCTCCCTGCTCTCCGAGGCCGTCATGGACGCCTCCGACGACCCCGAGGCCGTCGAGCGGTTCGCCGGGCGCATGCAGATCGAGGCCACCCGGCTGACCAGCCTGGTGCAGGAGCTCATCGACCTGTCGCGCGTGCAGAACGACGACCCGCTGGAGGACGCCGAGCCGGTCCGCGTCGACGAACTCGTCGCCGAGGCCATCGACCGCTGCCGGCACCAGGCCGGCGCCAAACAGATCACGATGGCCTCGAACGTATCGCCGCCCGAAGGGCTCGATCAGGGTGGCGGCGGGCGACGGGCGGGCGGCACCGCCGACCTGCAGATCTGGGGAAACCGCGGCCAGCTCGCCGCCGCCCTAGGCAACCTCGTCGAGAACGCGGTCAACTACTCGCCCGCCCGTACCCGCGTCGGCATAGCCGCCCGCAGGGTGAACGCGTCCGGCGGGGAGCACATCGAGATCGCCGTCACCGACCAGGGCATCGGCATCTCCGACAAGGACAAGGAGCGCATCTTCGAGCGCTTCTACCGCGTCGACCCCGCTCGTTCCCGTGCCACCGGTGGTACGGGACTGGGGCTGGCGATCGTGAAGCACGTGGCCGCCTCGCACGGCGGGGAGGTCTCCGTGTGGAGCGCCGAGAACCAGGGTTCCACCTTCACGCTGCGGCTGCCGGAGGCCGGTGCGGCCCGCGACCGCGCACATCAGCAGCCCGCCCGACACGAGCGCGCAGGAGGCGCGGGCCTCGACGAGGAGGCCGGGCGGTCCACCCCCACATCCCCCGAATCAACCGCGTACGAAACGCTTCCCGCCCCGGAGGTCCTTCCGTGACCCGAGTGCTCGTCGTCGAGGACGAGGAGTCCTTCTCCGACGCCCTGTCGTACATGCTCCGCAAGGAGGGCTTCGAGGTCGCGGTCGCGACCACGGGCCCCGACGGACTCGACGAGTTCGAGCGCAACGGCGCCGACCTCGTCCTCCTCGACCTGATGCTGCCCGGCCTGCCGGGCACCGAGGTGTGCCGCCAGCTGCGCGGCCGCTCCAACGTCCCCGTCATCATGGTGACCGCCAAGGACAGCGAGATCGACAAGGTCGTAGGCCTGGAGATAGGAGCCGACGACTACGTCACCAAGCCCTTCTCCTCGCGCGAGCTGGTCGCCCGTATCCGGGCCGTCCTGCGCCGCCGCGGCGAGCCCGAGGAGGTGACCCCCGCAGCGCTGGAGGCCGGCCCGGTCCGTATGGACGTCGACCGGCACGTGGTCACCGTCGGCGGCACCAAGATCGACCTCCCGCTGAAGGAGTTCGACCTGCTGGAGATGCTGCTGCGCAACGCCGGGCGCGTGCTGACCCGGATGCAGCTCATCGACCGGGTCTGGGGCGCCGACTACGTCGGTGACACCAAGACCCTCGACGTCCACGTCAAGCGCCTGCGCGCCAAGATCGAGCCGGACCCGGGCGCCCCGCGCTACCTGGTGACGGTCCGCGGCCTGGGCTACAAGTTCGAGCCGTAGACCGGCCGCCGGCAGCCGTAGACCGGCCGCCGGCAGCCGTGGACCGGCCGCCGGGCAGCTGTAGACAGACACAAGGGCGGGACCTCCCGGAGGAGGTCCCGCCCTTGTGTCTGCTGTCTACGACTGTCCTACGACGGTCAGTGCCCGGCGCCCGCGCCACCCGTCGCGCTCGCCGAGGCCGCGTCGGTCGGCGTGGCCGGGGACTCGTGACCGCCCGGGGTCTCACCGGCGGCGGGGCTCTCCGGCGCGCCCGACTCGCCCTCGGCCGGAGAACCGGACGGCGAACCCGACGGCGAACCGGACGGGGCGCCCGACGCGCCCGGCGCGGCCGGGACCTCGGACGGGCCCCACTCCTTGAAGTAGTGCTCGGCGGGGACGACGAACGCCCGCAGGCTCACGTCACCGGTCTTGCTGAAGGTGAAGGTGACCTTCTGGGCGTTGCCGTCCCGCACGGCCTCACGGCTGCTCGGCAGCATGGCCGTGGCGTTGCCCTTGCCGCCCAGGATCAGCGAGCCGCCGGCCGGGACGCTGAGGCTGCCGCCCTTGGCGGGCTTGAGCTCGGCGGTCTTGCCCGTGCCGGGCAGGGTGATGGACTCCAGCGTCTCGGCGGTCCTGCCGGAGTTGAAGAAGGTCGCGGAGATCGCGGCCGGACCGGTCGACTCCAGGTCGGGCTGGGTGATCACGACGGCGTTCTGGATCTTGATGTCGCCCACGCTGGTCGCCGCGTTGTCCGGCTTGATCTCCAGTGTCTGGGCGCTGTTGCCGGCGCCGCACGCGGCGAGCGAGGCGATCGAGAACGCGACGGCGGCAGCGGCGAGGGCGCCGCGTCGAAGGCTGCTGCTCACGGCGGCGGCAACTCCTTGACTCGAGCAGAGCGGCCGATAAAGCCGCCCTAAGTGTGTGTCAGCAGGCCTCAGGTTACCGAGCCGTTCCCACGCGGCCGCACCCGACCCCCCGGCACCTCTGATCCCACCTGCGTCACAACTGACTCCCGCATCACATGTGACTCCCGGGTCACATTGGCGGAGTGCTCGTCCGGCATTCACATAAGCGTCCCGGGCGGTACCGCAAAACTTCCGTGAAGGAATGCGCGGACCGCCCCGGAATTGATCACCGACGACCCGCCGGGAGGCCTCGTGATCAATTTTGGATTCGACCGGAACCCCGCTCGGGCCACCGAACGGAGTAGCGGAAGTCGATCATACGGAACAGGACATATCGGGATGTTCGGCCGTCTGGAGGGGGCTTCGGATACGTGTAACGTACGCGTTTCGCTCACCCCGGACAGCCGCTCCCACCTGCGAATACCTTCTTCCATCCCCTGGCCGAAGCACGTTCCTGTCGGACTTGTCAAGCCCCGAGATATGCCCTGACCTGCGAAAACGCCATTCAGAACCCGCAGTTTCCGTGTTACCCTGGATAGCCACGGAAGGGGTACCTGTCACATGACGTTCAAGGTTGGCGACACCGTGGTCTATCCCCATCACGGGGCCGCGCTGATCGAGGCTATCGAAACTCGCCAGATCAAAGGCGTGGACAAGACCTACTTGGTGCTGAAGGTCGCCCAGGGCGACCTGACGGTACGTGTGCCAGCGGACAATGCGGAGTTCGTCGGCGTGCGTGATGTGGTCGGTCAGGACGGGCTGGACCGGGTCTTCGAGGTGCTGCGCGCGCCGTACGCCGAGGAGCCCACGAACTGGTCCCGTCGATACAAGGCAAACCTGGAGAAGCTCGCCTCCGGCGATGTCATCAAGGTCGCGGAAGTCGTGCGTGACCTGTGGCGTCGTGAGCGCGAGCGCGGACTCTCCGCAGGCGAGAAGCGCATGCTCGCCAAGGCCCGCCAGATTCTGGTGAGCGAACTCGCCCTCGCGGAGAACACCAACGAGGACAAGGCCGAGGCCCTGCTCGACGAGGTGCTCGCCTCCTGAGGCGTAGCCCGTCGATCAAGCACTCTGCTTGATGCTTGATCAACGCTGCACATCGAAATGCCGCGGTGCCCGATGACGAATTTCCTGTCGCCGGGCGCTGCGGCATGTTCGTACTCGGATGCCGGTGCACCGTAACCCCGGGATGTGTTATCACTCACGACCCCGGTTGCTTGGCGTGCCGGGCCCGGGCAGCCGGCTCGACCAGCGTCACGGAAGGGTCCGGTCGAGCGCGTCGCGCCCGGCACTCCTCCAGGCCATACCCACGCCAGGCCAGCACACAAACCTGACAGGAACCGATGTCTGACGAATCACGCCCCGCGCCGCCGGACGCTCCCGCGACAGCCCGTACGGCGGCCGTGATCCCGGCCGCCGGCCGCGGTGTACGGCTCGGCCCGGGCGCCCCCAAGGCGCTCCGCGCGCTGAGCGGCACCCCCATGCTCATCCACGCGGTCCGCGCGCTGGCCGCCTCCCGTGCCGTCTCCCTGGTCGTCGTCGTGGCCCCGCCCGACGGCGCCGCCGAGGTCAGGTCGCTGCTCGACGCGTACGCGCTGCCCGAGCGGACGGACTTCCTCGTCGTCCCGGGCGGGCAGACCCGCCAGGAGTCCGTGAAGCTCGGCCTGGACGCGCTGCCGTCCGGCCACGACATCGTCCTGGTGCACGACGCGGCCCGCCCGCTGGTGCCGGTGGACACCGTCGACGCCGTGATCGAGGCCGTCCGGGACGGCGCCCCGGCCGTGGTCCCGGCGCTGCCGCTCGCCGACACCGTCAAGCAGGTCGAGCCCGCAGGTGCCCCCGGCGAGCCGGAGCCGGTCGTCGCCACGCCGGAGCGCGCGCTGCTGCGTGCCGTGCAGACCCCGCAGGGCTTCGACCGGGCCACGCTGGTCCGGGCGCACGAGACGGTGACCGGCGAGGTCACCGACGACGCCGGCATGGTCGAGCAGCTCGGCCTCACGGTCGTGGCCGTGCCCGGCCACGAGGAGGCCTTCAAGGTCACCCGGCCCCTCGACCTGGTCCTCGCGGAGGCGGTTCTGGCCCGCAGGAGGCTCAACGATGGCTTCTGAGCCGTATCCGCTGCCGCAGGTCGGCATCGGCACCGACATCCACGCCTTCGAGGACGGCCGCGAGCTGTGGTGCGCCGGCCTGAAGTGGGAGGGCGAGGGCCCGGGCCTGGCGGGCCACTCCGACGCGGACGTCGTAGCCCACGCCGCCTGCAACGCCCTCTTCTCCGCGGCGGGTCTCGGCGACCTCGGGCAGCACTTCGGCACGGGCCGCCCGGAGTGGTCGGGCGCCTCGGGCGTCGCCCTCCTGACGGAGGCGGCCCGCATCGTCCGCGAGGCGGGCTTCCGCATCGGCAACGTCGCGGTGCAGGTGGTGGGCCCGAGGCCGAAGATCGGCAAACGGCGGGACGAAGCGCAGAAGATCCTGTCGGAGGCGGCGGGAGCACCCGTGTCGGTGTCGGGGGCTACAACAGACGGTCTGGGCTTCCCCGGACGCGACGAGGGCCTGATGGCGGTGGCAACGGCCCTGGTCGTGCGAGTGGGCTGAGTGTCCCACCACTCAGGGGTGCGGGGCTGTGTTGATATGCGGCTCCGCCGCGTGGGCGCGACCAGCCCCCACAACCCGCACCCGACAAGCAAGGGACTGCCCCACGCACACCCCACGGCCTACTACCCTGGTGTCGTGACTATTCGCCTGTACGACACCAGCGCCCGGCAGATCCGTGACTTCACCCCGCTCCAGCCGGGTTGCGTCTCGATCTACCTGTGCGGTGCCACCGTGCAGGCCGCCCCGCACATCGGCCACATCCGCTCCGGCCTGAACTTCGACATCCTGCGCCGCTGGTTCGCCTACCGCGGCTACGACGTCACGTTCGTGCGGAACGTCACCGACATCGACGACAAGATCATCGCCAAGTCGGCCGACCAGAACCGCCCCTGGTGGGCCATCGGCTACGAGAACGAGCGGGCGTTCAACGACGGCTACCACGCCCTCGGCTGCCTCCCGCCGACCTACGAGCCGCGTGCCACCGGCCACATCACCGAGATGGTCGAGATGATGCGCGGCCTCATCGAGCGCGGGCACGCCTACGAGGCCGACGGCAACGTCTACTTCGACGTGCGCTCCTTCCCGGGCTATCTGGAGCTGTCCAACCAGGAGCTGGACAACCTCCAGCAGCCGTCCGGCGCCGGCGAGACCGGCAAGCGCGACCCGCGTGACTTCGCCATGTGGAAGGCGGCGAAGCCGGGGGAGCCCAGCTGGGAGACGCCGTGGGGCCGCGGCCGCCCGGGCTGGCACCTGGAGTGCTCGGCGATGGCGCACAAGTACCTCGGCACCGCCTTCGACATCCACGGCGGCGGCCTCGACCTGGTCTTCCCGCACCACGAGAACGAGATCGCCCAGGCCAAGGCCTACGGCGACGAGTTCGCGCGGTACTGGCTGCACAACGCCTGGGTCACCATGAGCGGCGAGAAGATGTCCAAGTCGCTCGGCAACTCGGTCCTGGTCAGCGAGATGGTCAAGCGCTGGCGTCCCATCGTGCTGCGCTACTACCTCGGCACCCCGCACTACCGCTCGATGATCGAGTACAGCGAGGAGGCGCTGCGCGAGGCCGAGTCGGCGTTCGCGCGGATCGAGGGCTTTGTGCAGCGTGTGGTCGAGCTGGCCGGGGGCCCGGTCGAGCCCGCCGCCGAGGTGCCGCTCGCCTTCGCCGAGGCCATGGACGACGACCTGGGCGTGCCCCAGGCGCTCGCCGTGGTGCACACCACCGTCCGGCAGGGCAACAGCGCGCTGGCCGCCGACGACAAGGAAGCCGCCGTGGCCCGGCTCGCCGAGGTCCGCGCGATGCTCGGCGTCCTCGGCCTCGACCCGCTCGACGAGCACTGGGCCGGGGAGGGCGACCGCGGCGACACTGTGCTCAACAAAAGCGTGCACGGCGTGGTCGACACGCTGGTCCGCATGGTCCTCGACCAGCGCGAGGCCGCCCGGGCCCGCAAGGACTGGCCCACCGCGGACGCCATCCGCGACCAGCTGGCCCAGTCCGGTCTGGTCATCGAGGACAGTCCGCAGGGTCCGCGCTGGAGCCTCGGCCCCCGCTGAGACAAGGCCCACGGCTGATCGACTGTGCCGCCCGGGCCTCCGGGCGGCACACTGCATAGACGTAACAACAGGCATAGACGTAACAGACGTACGCAGACGTACGTACGAACCACTTCACGGAGACGGGTAGCTCATGGCCGCGAACAACCGCCGCATGTCCGGCAAGAAGGGCGCGCAGGTCGGCAGTGGCGGCAAGCGGCGCCGGGGCCTGGAAGGCAAGGGGCCGACGCCGCCCGCCGAGGCGCGCAAGGGGCACGCCAAGCAGCGCGCCGCCCAGGCCAAGTCGCGCCGCGCCCAGAGCCGCACCAAGGGCCCGCGCGCCAAGGGCACCTCGGAGCTGGTCGTCGGACGCAACTCCGTCGTCGAGGCGCTGCGCGAGGGCGTGCCGGCGTCCACGCTGTACGTGCAGCAGTTCATCGACAGCGACGAGCGGGTGCGCGAGGCCCTGCAACTCGCCGCCGAGCGCGGGGGCATCAACCTCATGGAGGCGCCGCGCCCCGAGCTCGACCGGATGACGAACGGGCTGAACCACCAGGGCCTCGTGCTCCAGGTCCCGCCGTACGAGTACGCCCACCCCGAGGACCTGGCCGCTGCCGCCGCCGACGAGGGCGTGGACCCGCTGATCGTCGCGCTCGACGGGGTGACCGACCCGCGCAACCTCGGCGCGGTCGTCCGGTCCGTCTCGGCCTTCGGCGGCCACGGCGTCGTCGTACCCGAGCGGCGGGCCGCCGGCATGACGGCCGGTGCCTGGAAGACGTCCGCAGGCGCCGCCGCCCGTACGCCCGTCGCCCGCGCCACCAACCTGACGCGCACGCTGGAGCAGTACAAGAAGGCCGGCATCGTGGTCGTCGGCCTCGCCGCCGACGGTGAGGCCGAGCTCGGTGATCTCGAGGCCCTCGGCGGGCCCGTCGTCATCGTCGTCGGGAGCGAGGGCAAGGGACTGGGCCGACTGGTCGGCGAGACGTGCGACTACCGGGTGCGGATTCCCATGCCGGGCGGCACCGAGTCGCTCAACGCCGGTGTGGCGGCGGGGATCGTGCTCTACGAGGCGGCTCGCCGACGCCGCTGAACAGGCATCCGGCACTTCACCCGAACGGTGTAATTCGGGGGGCGTCGGGGCGACAAGGGCAAGCTTGACGGGGTCCGGACAGATCCGGCCGGTCAAAGCAGTGTCCTATCGCGACGTCACTCGGTTAGATGAGTGTGGACACCAGAACACCCCGCACTCCCACGGGGGACCGCGCGTCGGGACTCGACGACGCTCCCGCGCTGAGCATGGTGAAGGTGCCGAGCGACCCGGCTCAGGTCATCGTCAATCACGCGTCTTTCCGCGTGCAGTTGGGCGTCTCGACGCGTCGCGTCCAGTCCCCACGGGTCGCACGGCACCTGACCGCCGGCGAGGACACCGCCCGCACCCCCTTCGCCACCGCCGGGGGCGGGGCGGACGGGGCCGCCGCCCGCCGGCGGCCCGTCGTATGGAGCGGCAGATCGGCGCCCGACGACACCGGCGCCCACCGGCTCCTCCAGGCCGTACGTCACGAAAGCGTCCGCCACGCCGAGGAGCCCGCCGCCGACGCCGGAGCCACCCAGGTCATCGCCCGCCCGGGCACCGGCCACGGCAACGCGGGTCACGGCGGTACGGGTTACGGCGGCACCGGATACCAGGGCGACGGCTACGACGACCTCGAGCAGACGGTCGAGACCCCCGTCGTCGGCCCTCAGCGCACCCACTCCGACGGCACCCGGCTGCTGCCCCCCATGCGCACCGTCGGCAGCGCCTACGACGAACCCGCCTATGTGGAAGAGGACTTCGAGGACCTCGACCCCGGCGCGGACGAGACCGGCCGGGCCTCCAGGCGTCACGCCGAGGACCCCGCGCGGCACGCCTACTATCCGGGCCGCCGGATGAACCTCGGCGTCGTCCTGCTCCCGCTGCGCGTGTTCCTCGGCTTCATCTCCATCTACGCCGGCATGGGCAAGCTGTGCGACCCCGTCTACTTCGACGGCGGCAAGCGCGGCTCGATGGTCACGTGGCTCAACACCCTGCACCCGTGGGAAGTCGCCGAGCCGCTGCGCCAGTTCGCCCTGCAGCACCCGGTCGGCTCCGGGCTGGTCATCGCCTTCGCCCAGGTCATCGTCGGTGTCCTGACGGTCCTGGGCTGCTGGCAGCGCGTCGCCGCCTTCTTCGGCGCCCTGCTCTCGGCCGCACTGCTCGTCACCGTCAGCTGGAAGAGCGTCCCCGCCTACGAGACGCCCGACATCATCTACCTCGCCGCCTGGTCCCCGCTGATCATCGCCGGCGCCCCCGTCTACTCCGTCGACGGCCGACTGGCCGGCAGCGCCTGGCGCCGCCTCGGGCCCCGCGCCGACATCTGGGACCTGCGCGGCTACGTACTGCGCCGCGGCGCCCTGGTCACCGCCATCGCCACCGGCCTCACCCTGCTCGTGGGCTCGCTGCTCGGCGGCGCCGTCCGCGACGCCGACCGGGTCGTCGTCCCCGGCCCCGGCGAGGCCCCGCGCAACGAACTGCCGGGCTCCCCGCTCCCGGGCGAACCCAAGCGGCAGGAGAAGCGGACCCCGTCGGCCTCCACGTCGCCCACCCAGGGCGCCACGGCCGGCTCGGCCAGCCCCACCGCGGGCACCACGACCCGGCCGGAGGCCACCCGGGGCAGCGGCACCGTCACCGGCGGTTCGCCCAGCCAGACCCAGGGCAGCGCGGGCCAGGCCCCGCCCCGGCAGTCCTCCCCGGCCGACGAGGCGCCGAGCACGACCTCCGGCCCCACGTCCGGCGGCTCCGCGACGGGCGGCGGCTCGGGCTCGTCCGGCGGCACCGGCGAAGGCTCCTCCTCGGGCCAGCCGGGCCTGGTGGGCGGCCTGCTGGGCTAGCCGGCCGACCGAAGTGAGGGAGGGCCCGCACCGTCCGGATGCTGTTGGTTAATCCGGGGCCTGGCGTGATGTCGGCCTTCAAGACCCGGTTGTGGTCTTGAAGGCCGACGTTGTCGTATGGGGTGGGTGCGGATGTCGATGCAGCCGAAGGGATCTGGAGAGAGCCCGGCGGAGACGGTGCGGGTGGCTCGGGCCGCGTTCCCGAAGGGGAGTCTGGCGATCCGGGTGCGGGACGAGCTGGGGCCCATGTTCACGGACG